>NZ_JBNNVP010000050.1:0-42351 GCF_050280605.1 Pseudomonas sp. NPDC089918
TGCCATTTTTTCAGCAGGGTGCTGTAAATCGCATACGCCAGCGTGGCGATCAGCATCATCGCGTCACCCAGGTTCACCCCGTGTTCCAGCAACGCGCCAAGGCTGCCGGACGACACCACCACCAAAACACCCGCAAACGACAACACCGAGCCGGCCAGTGCACCGGCGGTCAGGCGTTGGCCGAGGCTGACAATCGCCATGGCCAGCGACATCAACGGCATCAGCGACAAAATGATCCCCATGTTGGTGGCCGAAGTCAGCGTCGCAGCGAAGTAGGCCAGGCTTTGATAAACCGCCATACCGAGTACGCCGAGGATGAAAATCCTGCCCAGATTCGGGCGGATCAACGGCCAGTGAGCGATCACCGGTTTAAGCATGAAAGGCGTGAACAGCATTGCGGCCAGCAACCAGCGGTAGAAGCCGATTTCGGCGGGAAAGATCGCGCCGACCGCGAGTTTGTTGATCACGGTGTTGCCGGCCCAAATGAAAATGGCCAGCAGGGGATAAGCGTATTGCATCGGGAAAAACCAGAACGTTAATGAAGGGTGATTATCCGCTTGTCTGAATCAATGCCTATACTTCGATCCAGACAATCTGCCTCTGATTCCGGACAGCATGAACAGTAAACACATCGACCTGCTGGATTTCAGCGAGCTGCCGGCCCCGGTCTATTTCCGTTATGCCGACTTCAACACCCATGAATACGCCTCGGCCCACCATCACCCTTGGGGCACTCTCGAGTACTCGGCCAATGGGGTCTTGCACATGGAAATCGGCAGCCGCCGCTTCATGTCGCCGCCGCAATACGCGGTGTGGGTGCCGCCCGGGACCGAGCACAGTTTCTATAGCAATCAGCCGATCAACTATCGCGCGGTCTGCCTTGCGCCGGCGCTGTGCCGTGATCTGCCGCAGCAGGCTTGCACCCTGGCGATCAGCGACATCCTCAAGGCGATCCTGAAAGACTTCGCCGCCCGCGATGTGAAAATTCCTGAGCACGACGCTGACAAGCGTCTGGCTCAAGTGTTGGTGGACCAACTGCAACAGGCGCCGATGCATGAGTGTTATTTGCCTTACGCCAGCAGTCCCGGGTTGCTTGGAATTCTTGAGGCCTTGCAGGCCGAGCCTGGGGATAACCGACCATTGGCGCACTGGGCCGCGCAAATTCACGTCAGCGAACGCACGTTGGCCCGGCAGTTTGTCCGCGAGTTGGGCATGAGTTTCGGGGAGTGGCGGCAACGGTTGCGGTTTCTGGCGGCGATCGAAGCGCTCGATAGCCAGCGCAGCATTCAGGAAATCGCCTTCGACATGGGGTACAGCACCGGCTCGGCATTCATCGCGATGTTTCAGCGTCAGGCCGGGTGCACACCTGAGCAATATCGACGCAGCCACCTCGATAGCAGGTGAACGTGTAACAGGCTTTGTCTACACTCCGAAACAAGGCCGCATCCATCGGTGCGGTAACAAGGAGAACACTCCATGAAGATGTTGCGTGCCCCGTTGTTGATGGTCGGTTTGCTGCTCTGCTCCCAGGGTTTCGCCGCCACTGCCCAGCAGAACAAAATGACCACCTGCAATGCCGACGCTACCGCCAAAAGCCTCAAGGGCGACGAGCGCAAAGCCTTCATGAGCACCTGCCTCAAAGCCGCGCCGGCCGCCGATGCCGCCAAGCCCATGACCCCTCAACAAGAAAAGATGAAAACCTGCAACGCCACCGCCGCCACCCAGGCCCTCACGGGTGATGCACGTAAAACCTTCATGAGCGATTGCCTGAAGAAAAAATAAGCATGGTGGGAGCGAGCCTGCTCGCGATGCAGGCGACTCAGTATCACGAAGGACCGCGGTGATGCTATCGCGAGCAGGCTCGCTCCCACAGGTTCGTGTTTGCTCGCTTCGGAGCCGGATCGCTGGCAGACTGCCAATCCTTTTACGTCGTTCGTTTTGAGGCTGTATGTCAGCGTTTTCTCAGCGTCAGGTCTTGTTGCTTATCAGCTGGGTCATCATTTTTGGTGGTTTGCTGCTGGTGCTCCCTCTGCGATTACTGCCCAGCCTGCTGGCCGGGTTGTTGGTGTTCGAACTGGTCAACATGCTCACGCCGCAATTGCAGCGGCTGATCGAAGGCCGCCGTGCGCGCTGGCTGGCGGTGGCGTTGCTGGGGACATTGGTGGTCAGCGTGCTGGCGCTGATCTTTGCCGGTGCGATCAGTTTTCTGCTGCACGAGGCGGAAAACCCTGGTGCTTCTCTCGACAAATTCATGGTCGTGGTCGACCGCGCACGCGGGCAGTTGCCGCCGTTCATCGACGCTTATTTGCCGGCCAGTGCCGCCGAGTTTCGCGTGGCCATCGGTCAGTGGATGAGCAAGCACCTCAGTGATTTGCAACTGGTGGGCAAGGACGCGGCGCACATGTTCGTGACGCTGCTGATCGGCATGGTGCTGGGGGCGATCATTGCCTTGCAGCGAGCTCCGGATGTGACCAAGCGCAAACCGTTGGCCGCGGCGCTGTTCGACCGTTTGCACCTGTTGGTCCAGGCGTTTCGCAACATCGTTTTCGCCCAGATCAAGATTTCCCTGCTCAACACCTTCTTCACCGGGATTTTTCTCGCGGTGGTCCTGCCGATGTTCGGGATCAAGCTGCCGCTGACCAAAACCCTGATCGTGCTGACCTTCCTGCTCGGCCTGCTGCCGGTGATCGGCAACTTGATTTCGAACACGTTGATCACCATCGTCGGCTTGTCGCTGTCGATCTGGGTGGCGGTGGCGGCGCTGGGTTACCTGATCGTTATCCACAAGCTCGAATACTTCCTCAACGCGCGCATCGTTGGCGGGCAGATCAGTGCCAAGTCGTGGGAGTTGCTGCTGGCAATGCTGGTGTTCGAAGCCGCGTTCGGCCTGCCGGGGGTGGTGGCGGGGCCGATTTATTACGCGTATCTGAAGAGTGAGTTGAAGCAGGTGGGGATGGTGTAACCCCGCCCGATCATTCCCACGCTCTGCGTGGGAATGCATCCCGTGACGCTCCGCGTCACAGCCTCAACAGCGGACGCAGAGCGTCCATGGCGGCATTCCCACGCAGAGCGTGGGAACGATCATTACAGGATTTCAGGTCAATCCATCGGGCCGTAACGCTTGGCCGCTTCAATCGCCAACCCGCTGCCGATGCTGCCGAAGATGTTCCCTTCCACATGCCGCGCATTCGGCAACATCGCCGAGACGCTGTTGCGCAGCGCCGGGATTCCGCTCGAACCGCCGGTGAAGAACACGGTGTCCACCTGATCGACCCGCACATTGGCGTCTGCCAGCAATTGGGTCACGCTGTTGCGCACCCGCTCCAGCAGATTGTCGATGGCCGATTCGAACAGTGCCCGGCTCAGTTCCACGCTCAAACCCGGCTCGATCCGATCCAGTGGCACATGGCGGCTGTCGGCGTGGGTCAATTGAATCTTGGTTTCTTCCACTTCCATGGCTAGCCAGTGGCCGGCGCGCTGGTCGATCAGTTTGAACAGGCGATCGATGCCGCCGGTGTCTTCGATGTCGTAACGCATGCTGCCCAAGGCCAGGGTCGACTTCTGCGAGTACACCGAGTTGATGGTGTGCCAGGTCGCCAGGTTCATGTGGTGGCTGGTCGGCATATAGGCGCCGCTCTTCATCCGGCTGCCGTAGCCAAATAGCGGCATCAGGCCTTGCAGGCTCAGCTGCTTGTCGAAATCGGTCCCGCCGATATGCACGCCACCGGTGGCGAGAATGTCGTCGTGACGGTTGTCGTGGTTGCGGCGCTCAGGCGACAGGCGCACCAGCGAGAAGTCCGAGGTACCACCGCCGATGTCCACAATCAGGACAAGCTCTTCTTTTTCGATGGTCGACTCATAGTCGAATGCCGCCGCAATCGGTTCGTACTGGAACGAGACATCCTTGAAACCGATGGCGCGGGCCACGTCTACCAGGGTGTTTTCTGCTTCCTGGTCGGCCATTTCATCGTCATCGACGAAAAACACTGGCCGGCCCAGCACCACTTCCTCGAATTCCCGACCGGCAGCGGCTTCGGCACGCTTCTTCAACTGGCCGATGAACAGGCCGAGCAGGTCCTTGAACGGCATCGCCGTGCCGAGGACGCTGGTGTCGTGCTTGATCAGTTTGGAACCCAGCAGGCTCTTGAGCGAGCGCATCAGCCGGCCTTCATAGCCTTCCAGGTACTCGTGCAGCGCCAGCCGGCCGTACACCGGGCGGCGTTCTTCCATATTGAAGAAGACCACCGAGGGCAGGGTGATCTTGTCGTCCTCCAGCGCGATCAGCGTTTCCATGCCGGGGCGCAGCCAGCCGACGGTGGAGTTGGATGTGCCGAAGTCGATACCACAGGCACGGGCTGGAGATGCGTTTTTCATGTCTTTCAAGTTCCGGTTAAAAAACGGCCGCGCAGTGTATGTCAGTGCGGCGAAGATTCGTAGGCCGACTATCCGTTAAATCGCAGCGCTCAGCGCTTGAAAGATGCCCAATCACCCCCAAACTTCCCTGCATAGACTTGGCAACCCCTGGGGCGACTGCAAGAACCGCGCCCTGCTGCCGATAAACTTCTGATGCGCTGCCCGGTCACAACCTTGAGATCGGTCAATCCAAACGCTGCAAACAAGAGCATGCTGTGCCTGGCTGCGCGATTTCGATAATGGATGGTGATTCCCTCGATGGACTTCAAAGACTATTACAAGATTCTCGGTGTGGAGCCGACCGCGGACGATAAGGCGATCAAGGCCGCCTATCGAAAGCTGGCGCGCAAATACCACCCCGATGTCAGCAAGGAAAAGGACGCCGAGGCCAAATTCAAGGACGCTTCGGAAGCCTATGAAGCGCTGAAAAGCGCCGACAAGCGCGCCGAATACGACGACTTGCGCAAATACGGCCACCACGGTCAGCCCTTTCAGGGCCCACCGGGTTGGCAGAGCCGCGGTGGTTTCGGGGGTGGTGGTCAGGACACGGGCGATTTCTCGGACTTTTTCAGTTCGATCTTCGGCAACCGTGGTCCGGGTTTCAGTGGTGGTGGACGGTCGGGCCATAGTGCCGGGCGTCGAGGGCAAGACGTGGAAATGGAATTACCGGTTTTTCTGGAAGAAACCCTCTCGACCGAATCGAAGAAGGTCAGCTTCCAGGTGCCGCATTACAACGCTGCCGGCCAGCATGTCAGCAACACCAGCAAAAGCCTGAACGTGAAGATCCCCGCTGGCGTGACCGACGGTGAGCGCATCCGCCTCAAGGGCCAAGGCGCTCCGGGCATCGGTGGCGGAGCCAATGGCGATTTGTACCTGACCATCCGTTTTGCGCCGCACCCCAAATTCGACGTCGAAGGCGAGAACCTGATCATCACCTTGCCGCTGGCTCCGTGGGAGCTGGCGCTGGGGACCGAAGTCGCGGTGCCGACCCTGACCGGCAAGATCAACCTCAAGGTTCCGGCCGGCAGCCAGAATGGCCAGCGCATGCGCGCCAAGGGCCACGGCCTGCTGCACAAGGCTGGTCACCGTGGCTATCTGTTCGTGCAGCTCAAGGCAGTGATGCCGAAAAAACTCGATCATGACGTCAAGGCGTTGTGGGAAGAGCTGGCGAAAAAAGCCGCTTTCGATCCGCGAGAGAACTTTTGATTCAGAGATAGGAGTAGCCAATCATGAGCGACCCTGTGATCGTTCTATTGGACCTGGCAGAATTCTGTGAGGCAACCGAGCTGTCGGAGGTGCACGTGATTGAGATCGTTGAGCACGGCATCCTCGAACCTCAGGGAGCACAGCCCAAGGATTGGCGTTTCACCGATTATGAACTGGCACTGGCCAAGCGCGCTGCCAAGCTGCGGCGCGATCTGGAGCTGGAATGGGAAGGCGTCGCCCTGGCGCTGAACCTGCTGGAAGAAGTCCAGCAACTGCGGGCAGAGAACCGCATGCTCAGGCAGCGGTTGGGGCGGTTGCTGGTCGAGTAGTCGTTCTGATGCTTCTGCATTGCCTGTCAGGTTGCTTTCGCGAGCAGGCTCGCTCCCACAGGTGATCTGCTGCGAACACAGGATTTGTGAACACCAACGATCCTCTGTGGGAGCGAGCCTGCTCGCGATGAACGATAACGCGGTCCCCCTGCTTCACCCCTTCCTGGGCAACACCACGGTAAACATCGTGCCATCGGCCTCATTGGAGCTGACGTCGATCGTCCCTTGATGGGCCTTGACCACTTCCTTGACGATGAACAGTCCCAGACCAAGGCTGGTGGTCGGCCCGTTGAGCGATTCGTCGGCACTGCGTACCAGCGGATCGAAGATCGTGGGGAGCGCCTCGGGTGGAATCGGCGCACCGTCGTTGTGCACGGTGAGCCGAACGCTGTCCGCTTCGCCCCTGAGGGTGAGCTTGACCGCGCTGTTGTTCGAACCGTGTTGCAAGGCATTGCCGATCAGGTTCTGCAGCATCTGATCCAGCCTTCGGCCATCCCACACACCTTGGGTATCGCCTTCGACGCTCAATGTCAGATCGCATTGTGGCTGAGCGGCGCAGGCCTGGGCAATCGCTTCACGCGCCGTATCGGCCAGATTTATGGGCGCCGGTTCGATCGGCAGGCTCTTGCCCAGGCGACTGCGGACCAGCTCCAGCAAATCGCCGACCATCACCGCCATGTGGCGGGTGCCACGCTTGATGTGGAGCGCACAGGTCAATGCGTCGCCCTCAAGGTTGGTTTTACGCATCAGTATTTCGGTGGACATGCTCACCGCTTGCAGCGGTGCGCGCAGGTCATGGCCAAGAATTGCCAGAAAAATGTCCCGGGAGTGATTGACCTGCTCGGCATAGGCCGCCGTAGATTCGGCCAGGGCTTCGTCGATGGCTTCGTTGAAACGGATCATGTCCTGGAAATAGGCGATGTCGGGGGTGTCCAGGCTGTTGACCCACAAGCGGATCACGCAGGCGCGCAGATGGCGGAACTCGCTGGTCATCTGTACCAGGTCAAACCCCACGGTATGCCGCAGCTCGCCATGGCTGGCGCCGGCTTCGTCCAGGCTCGGGGTCTTTTCCGGGCCTTCGCCACGGGCTTTGGCCAGCTGCTCGCTGGCGCTCTGGGGCTTGGTCATGTCCCGCGCAGCCGCCAGCAGGATCGACCTTGAATGGTCGCGCAGTGCGGTGCGGTCCATGGATTCGGCGGCAGGGGTGATGGTTTTGGCGAATTGCTCCCATTCATCGACGATGCGGTCAACGTGTAACACGATGAATTCGGAAAGGCGCATGGCGGTTACCTGAGTGCGAGACAGCGAGTCGCATAGTAGCGCTTTTGATTGCGAAAAGAAGACCGCTCACCGGTTGGCATAGGCCCGCGGCTGCGTGGTGGTATCTGTGTATTTTCGGCCACATGATTTTCGAAGGTTCCAGTGGCTTTTCAAGGGGGGGCTTACCCGATATTTCGTCTTTTGTTTTGGCCGAGGGTGAATAAAGCTGTTGATTCCCGACCTGACAGCAAGGTGATTGAACAGTGGCTGATTTGCATGGAAGCAATTCGCTGGAATCTGAAGCATCTCAAATCGAAAACAACGGCAGGCATTACAGTCGCGTACTCGGTGTTATCCCGGACTCAATCAAGCGTGCATCGGCGCCGAGGTTGAAAGCCCTGACGGAACTGGATCCACAGACTCCCGATTGGTATGGCGAGGCGCGAGCCATTGACCGCCAACAGCTTAAAGCACTGATTGAACGGCGCTGGCGCTTGCAGGCCGTGCTGGACAAGACGCTGGCTAATTTGCAACAGGAGATAAAGACATTCGCCGAGCCTCTGCTCGGTTCGTTATTAAAAGAAAACTTTAATGTGGTCGAAAACGTTGATGATTGGGTCGTGCAACTTGAAGTGCCGAGCAAGATTATCTTTGGCATCGATACCGGTGCCAGTCGCGTCCGCTCATCTACCTTGTTGGAGGCGGCATTACATAATTTCGAAACGTCTGAAACCGGGCCAGATGCATGGCGCAGCAGCTCGGGTATCTATCGCAAGAATGCCCGTGGCGTTCTTGCGCGGGTCCCGCAGATCACGTTGCCTAGGTTTGCGTCGTTATGCCGAAGTCTGAACATTGGTGAGCAATACCAGCAACACATCAAATCCATCCTGTTGCCCGCAACACCCATGGCGCAGCGAACCTTGCAGCAAGATTCAATCGCCAGCGAGAAGGCAGCCTTTCAGGTGGCGGCGCTGGTTGCCCGATTGAAGGGCGATATCAGCGATCACGCCTACGCCAAACTGTGCGATGTCTGTGAGAACCGCGCGGGTATCACGTTGTACGACCGCCCGTTGCACGCTCATCGTTTATCGCTGATGGGTTTCAGGTTGACCGGCATCGTGTTGTTCAGCGCGGTCAGCGAACCGTCGCAGATCAAACGCGCCATCGATGCCCTGACCCCCGTCACCTTGAAGTTCTGGCTGGACTGGTCGCAGCGCATTCCAGTGTTGCCAGGGCGAGAATACGAGCAATACAAACTGTTGCAGGCGTTCTTTGCCAATGGTGCGCAGGGTGTAGACGATGAACTGTTGCGCAGAGAAGATATTTACCGGCAGAGCCGTTTATCCGGTCCGCTGATCGCTTATGTGCCGGAGGATCCGCAACAGCCGTTGAAGGAATACCCATCGCTGGCCGCGTTCATGACAACCCTGCTCGGTCAGTTGCGAAATACCGGGTACCAGACCTTTTTCAGCCGATTTGTGGCACACAAAGATAAAGGGCCCTTTTTTGCCCGGGTCAACGAGCGCCTCACGACCTTCACCTGGCAGCAGCGCGAACCTCTCGACATGGGCCCGTGGTGGCGCGAAACGGCGGTCGAGAACCCCAACGCAGAACCATTCACCAATCTCATTACCGGTGAGTTGTGGCAGACACTGTTTCTCGAACGCCGCGACAAGGCCATTGCCGATGCGCGATGCATCGCCGTGCCGACCGACGACGAAGACGCCACCGCCCGCTTCAAACGCTTGACCAGCTATCTGTCGGTTGGCTGGAACCTCTTCAATTTCACCGCGATGCTGGTGCCCGGTCTTGGCGAAGCCATGCTGGGAATCATGGTCGCGCAAATGCTCGCGGAACTGGCCGAGGGCATCGAAGACTGGAGTAAGGGTGATAAGGCGCAGGCCTCGGCGTACATCAACGGCGTGTTGATCAACTTTGCGCAGTTGGCGCTCATGGGCGCCGGGCACGTTTTGCCCAGCGGCAGGCTGGCCCCGATCAACATCTCGCCATTTGTCGAAGATCTCAAACCGGTGGAGGTGGCCGGCAAGGAGCGGTTGTGGAACCCGGACCTGAAACCCTATGAACAAGCGATGGTCTTGCCGGTGGATGCACCGGTCAGCGAAGAGGGCCTGTTGCGGTATCAAGAACAGGACCTGCTGCGGCTCGACGACAAATGCTATGCGTTGATGCAGGATCCGGAGACCGGGCAGCATCGCCTCCAGCATCCGAGCCGGCCCGATGCTTATCAGCCGCTGCTGGAGCACAACGGCGCCGGCAGCTGGAAGACCGAACTCGATCAACCGCTTGAATGGGACAAGAGCCGGTTGCTCCGGCGTCTGGGGGCTTCAGTGGATAGGTTCTCCGATGAAACCCTGGAACACATATCGGTCGTCAGCGGCGTGCATGAGGATAGGCTGCGCTGGCTCCACGTGGAGCACGAAACGCCGCCCGCCTCATTGCGCGACACGCTTAAGCGCTTTAACGCGTATGCCGATGCCGAGGATTGCGCAGGACGAATTCTCGGCAATCGGATCGATGACGAATGGGCTGAGCTTGTACCGCGGTTCATGACTGAGGTGCGGGGCTGGCCCGAGGGCAAGGCCATCGAGATTTTCGACGCAGCGAATCTGTCAGGCCCGTCGATCAAGGAGGGTTTTGCCAGTGCGTTACCGGCGCATACATTGCGCATGAGCCGACAAGAGCTTGTCGCCGGAATGTTACCTGAGCGGGTTGTCGAGTTCCTTGATGAGCATGAGCTTCGTGAACTCCTTGGCCAATGGCTGGGCGGTGACCGTCAGGCGCGTATCAAGGCCACCCGAGAGCTGCTTGGCGGGCAGGCACGACAATCGCAAAGGCGACTTTTCGATTACCTGTATTCGCGTCGCGAACGCTCGGACAATCTGTTGGTGCGACGGCTCAAAAGCGACTATCCGGATCTCTCGATCAGCATGGCCGAGGATCTGTTGCGTCATGCCGATCCCGCGGACTTGCAACATTTGAACGAGAAACAACGCACGCCCCTGAACCTGGCACAACAGGCCCGACACGCGGAGCAGCAAATACGCTTGGCTCGCGCTTATGAAGGGCTATACCTCAAAGAACTGTACAGCACCGACACGACCCGGCTGGCCTTGCACTCGCTTGAGACCCTGCCAGGCTGGCCGGATGATCTGCGGCTGGAAATTCGCGAATACTCGGCTCAAGGCCGGTTATTCGACAGTATCGGCCCGGTGGACGCACCGATGCGCAAGCTGTTGATTCTCGGGGAAGACGGCCAATACCAGGCAAGGGATGCGCTCGATCAGCACCTGCATGGTGACGACACACTGTATGCCGCGGTGCTGCACGCGTTACCCGATACCCAGCGCACAACCCTGGGCTTTGATATCCACGAGGCGCAACGGCTGGAAAACAGGATCCAGACACATCCGCTGGTGCGCGACCGATTTGAGCCTGTATTGCTGGAAAACCCTGTTCTCAAGCCTTTTTATGATCCGTCCATCATGCGTCTTCGTGGCGGTATGCAAAGTTACGCGCAGCAAGCACCGCACGGTTTGGGGTTGCGTCGTCGAGCCTGTTCGCTATATCCGGGGTTCACACAAGAGCAGGTCGAGACGTTGCTGGCGGGGTTCACTCAGAATGGCGGCTCGGCGCATGAGCGTCTTACAGCGCTGGAGGTTGAGTTCAATCAGTTGAACCGGGCGCTGCAACGCTGGCTGAAATCGCCCACCGCCTCGTTTCGATTCAGCTCGGCGGGTCTGGCGGAGGGGCGGTCGCGAAACCTGCTCTATAAAACGATCAGGCAGTGCTGGCGCCGAGCCGGGCCACCGGGATCCGAGGCAGCGGGTGTGGTTCTGCCCCAGGCATTGCTGCTGGACAACATTCCAATGATGGGTCGCCACCTGGCGACCCTGCCGAAGCTGGAAGCCAACTTTGACCATGTCACCATGCTGAGCCTGAGCAATGGCGAGCTCACTGCGCAGGCTGAGCCTTTTTTGGAGGCGTTCCATCGGGTCAGGCAGCTCAACCTGCAAGGCAATCGGCTGACCACTATTCCGCAGGCGGTCAGTGACATGAGCCATCTCACCGATCTGTACCTCAATGACAACCGCATTGAACTGGATGTGCTGGCGGTCGCACGTCTGAAGAGGTTGACCCGCCTGAGGTCTTTAGACTTGAGCGGCAACCCGTTGAAGATCAACCCTGACGTCAGTCGGATGCCGGGCCTGCAGACACTGTTGCTAAGCGAGACGGGTCTGGACAGTTGGCCTGTGGGTCTGTTTTCCCAGCCGCGCCCACACAATATTCATCTGGATTTGCGCTATAACCCGATCACTCGGGTACCAGATGTCGCTCCCGGCTCATTTCGCGCCGAATTGTTGGCGCGCACATTGATCAGTCAAGAGCCGCGCTGGATCTCGCCGGACAATCTGAACACCCTCAGGTTATACATCGAGTCGGTCGGCCTGGACCCCGAGCGTCTGTATCCGCCCCGAGGCACGCTGGACAGTTTGGAGTGGTCTCAGGGGCTGACGGAGTCGCAATGGCTGGCCGCGCAGGAAGTCTGGTATGACGTTGAGGATGAGTTCGACTCGCTACCGTTCTTCAATGAAATCCGCAGGCTCACCCAGTCTGCCGACTTCACGGCCGGCGGCGCCTATCGGGTGGACTTGACCGCCAAGGTCTGGCGGATGCTCGAGGCCATGGCACAGAACAGCGAACTGCGGGTCAGGTTGTTCGCCGAAGCCGCCGCGCCCACCGAATGCGTGGACGGTGGGACGCAACTGTTCAACGCCATGGGGGTGCAGGTGTTGATCCATGAGGCCTATGCCCTGGGTCGTCTGGACCTGATCGAACCACAATTGCTGGAACTGGCGCTGGGCAAGTCTCGCCTCGATGAGATCGGCGCCATCGCCCGTCAACGGGTCGCCGCGCGGGTGGCGGCAGGCGAGCAGTTCCGGCGGGTTGACGAACATGACAATGTCACCGGCACGATCGATGAAGTGGAAGTCCACTTGGCCTACATGACCGACCTGGCCGAGCGTCTGTCTCTGCCATGGCAGGCCCGGGGCATGCAGTTTCGCAAGATCGCCGGGGTGACCCGGCAGATGATCGACGCGGCGTTCGAGCGGATCGTGGCGCTGGAGGAAGGTGATCTGCTGCCGGATCGGTTGCTTGAGCAACCTGTCTGGAAAACCTGGCTGGAGACTTCGTACCCTGATGAACTGAATGGCTTGAAACGACGGATTGACGCCACCACCGAGTTACAGGAGGCGTTGCTACGTCGGGCCGAGGCGGTTGCCCCGAAGGCGAAGTCTGCCCTGGATGTGCAGGTCAACCAGTTGTGTCGCGAGTTGGGCAACGACGAAAACGACTTCGCCGAGGGTCAGCTCATGAGTGACGATGACTACACCCAGGCGCTGGAGGACATCGATCAGCAAATCAGGCAACGGTTGAGAATACTGACCCGGCAAGCGATGGATCGGGCCCGCTTAGCGCTGTTTGGGGTTGCACACCGTTAGCAATGCGGGCAAAAGCAAAGGCCTCGACACAGATGTTCGAGGCCTTTGCTTGTGACGTATCCAGCGACTCAAAACAGGAAGTAGCGCTGAGCCATCGGCAGGGTTTCTGCCGGTTCACACCACAGCAACACACCGTCGGCTTTGACCTGATAGGTCTGCGGATCGACATCGATGTTTGGCAGGTAATCGTTGTGAATCAGATCGGTTTTCTGCACGTCACGGCAACCTTTGACCACCGCGATTTTCTTTTTCAGGCCCAACGTTTCGGGCAAACCGGCTTCCTGCGCCGCCTGGCTGATAAACGTCAGGCTGGTGGCGTGCAGCGAGCCGCCGTAGCTGGCGAACATCGGACGGTAATGCACCGGCTGCGGCGTCGGGATCGAAGCGTTGGCGTCACCCATCAGGCTGGCCGCAATGGCTCCACCCTTGAGGATCAGCGTCGGTTTGACCCCGAAAAACGCCGGGCGCCAGAGCACCAGATCCGCCCATTTACCCACTTCCACCGAGCCCACTTCATGGCTGATGCCGTGGGTGATTGCCGGGTTGATGGTGTATTTGGCGATGTAGCGTTTGGCGCGGAAGTTGTCGTTGCCTTCGCCATCCTGTGGCAGCGGGCCGCGCTGCTTTTTCATTTTGTCGGCGGTCTGCCAGGTGCGCGTGATGACTTCACCGACCCGACCCATGGCCTGGCTATCGGAGCTGATCATCGAGAAGGCGCCGAGGTCGTGAAGGATGTCTTCGGCGGCAATGGTTTCGCGGCGAATGCGGCTTTCGGCGAAGGCCACGTCTTCGGCAATGCTCGGGTCCAGGTGGTGACAGACCATCAGCATGTCGAGGTGTTCGTCGATGGTGTTGCGGGTGAACGGCCGGGTCGGGTTGGTCGAGCTCGGCAATATGTTGGCAAAACCGCA
Source organism: Pseudomonas sp. NPDC089918 (assembly GCF_050280605.1). Taxonomy (NCBI): domain Bacteria; kingdom Pseudomonadati; phylum Pseudomonadota; class Gammaproteobacteria; order Pseudomonadales; family Pseudomonadaceae; genus Pseudomonas; species Pseudomonas sp. NPDC089918. Next base: position 13,642 of record NZ_JBNNVP010000050.1, read on the forward strand.
GGCCTTGATGATGTCCGGGGCATGGCCGCCGCCGGCACCTTCGGTGTGGTAGGTATGAATGGTGCGGCCCTTGAAGGCGGCGAGGGTGGTTTCGACGAAGCCCGACTCGTTGAGGGTGTCGGTGTGGATCGCCACTTGAACGTCGTACAGGTCGGCGACGTTCAGGCAGTTGTCGATGCTCGCCGGGGTGGTGCCCCAGTCTTCGTGCAGCTTGAGGCCGATGGCGCCGGCCTTGACCTGCTCGATCAGCGGTTCCGGCAGGCTGGCGTTGCCCTTGCCGGTGAAGCCGATGTTCATAGGGAACGCATCGGCGGCCTGAAGCATGCGCGCCAGGTGCCACGGCCCGGAGGTGCAAGTGGTGGCATTGGTGCCGGTGGCCGGCCCGGTGCCGCCGCCGATCATGGTAGTGACGCCGCTCATCAACGCTTCTTCGATCTGCTGCGGGCAGATGAAGTGGATATGCGTGTCGATGCCGCCGGCGGTGAGGATCATGCCTTCACCGGCAATGACTTCGGTGCTGGCGCCGACGGCGATGGTGACGTTCGGCTGGATGTCCGGGTTGCCGGCCTTGCCGATGGCGGCGATGCGCCCGTTCTTGAGGCCGACGTCCGCCTTGACGATGCCCCAGTGGTCGATGATCAGCGCGTTGGTGATCAGGGTGTCAACGACCTCTGCGGCCAATAACTGGCTCTGGCCCTGGCCGTCGCGAATGACTTTGCCGCCGCCGAATTTCACTTCTTCGCCGTAGGTGGTGAAGTCCTGTTCCACTTCGATCCACAGCTCGGTGTCGGCCAGACGGACCTTGTCACCGACGGTGGGGCCGAACATGTCGGCGTAGGCCTGACGGGAAATCTTCATTGCAGTTCCTTCATTGATCGTTACCACGCTCTGCGTGGGAATGCCGCCATGGACGCTCTGCGTCCGCCGTTATGTGACGCGGGGCGTCACGGGATGCATTCCCACGGGGGACCGTGGGAACGATCAGTTAGTCGAGGTCGCCCATGACCCGCCCGGCAAACCCGAACACCCGGCGATGCCCGGACAGGTCTACCAGCTCGACCTCGCGGCTCTGCCCCGGCTCGAAGCGCACGGCGGTGCCGGCGGGGATGTTCAGGCGCATGCCGCGGCTGGCGGCGCGGTCGAAGGTCAGGGCGTCGTTGGTTTCGAAGAAGTGATAATGCGAGCCGACCTGGATCGGTCGGTCACCGCTGTTGGCCACCTTCAGGCTGAGGGTGCGGCGGCCGACGTTGAGTTCGATGTCGCCGGGCTGGATCTGGTATTCACCGGGAATCATCAATGGGCTCCTTGGAGAATCTTGTAGTAAAGGGCCGTCGGTTTGTAGCGGCCGTTCGGGTCGCAGGCGTAGTCGGGGATTTCACCGGCGCGGGTGTAACCCAAAGCCTTGTAGAAGTCTTCGGCGGGGGAGCCGGCTTCGGTGTCGAGGTAGAGCATGCCGCGTTTGTGTTGGCGGGCCGCGAGCTCAACGGCATGCATCATCTGTTGGCCCAGGCCGCGACGACGGGCGTGTTCACGCACCAGCAGTTTCTGCACTTCGGCGCGGTTCAGCCCATTGGCTTTCTGGCACAACGTCAATTGCACGCTGGCCTGTACCTGTTCGTCCTTGACCACCACCCAGAGCAGCACGTTGCCTTTGTTCAGGTTCTCCTGGACTTCATCGAAATAGGCTCGGGCCTGGGTCGCATCCAGATCCGCCATGAACCCGACGCTGGCGCCATAACCGACGGCGTCGAGCAACAAATCAATCAAACCCTGACGATAGTGCGCAAAGCTTTCAACGTTGACGCGGCGCAGTTGGGCGGCGTTCATGGGTATCACTCCTTGTGGGGACCGGGTGGCATTGCGCCCGGGTCGAGGATCAGTTGCATGAAGGTCAGGTCCAGCCAGCGGCCGAACTTGGTACCCACCTGCGGCATTTGGCCGGTGACGACAAAACCGGCCCGGTCGTGCAGCCGGATCGAGGCGCCGTTACCGCTTTCGATGGCGGCGACCATCACGTGTTTGTTGCAGCCTTTGGCGCGTTCGATCAGCACTTCCATCAGTTGCGGCCCGAGGCCATTGCCTCGCTGGTCGTTGCGCACGTACACCGAGTGCTCGACCGTGTGGCGGAACCCGTCGAACGGGCGCCAGTCACCGAATGAAGCGTAGCCGAGTACGCTGTTGTCGCCGTCGACGATCACCAGCACCGGATAGCCCTGATCTTGCCGGGCGCTGAACCAGGCTTGGCGGTTACCGAGGTCCACGGCCTGTTCGTTCCAGATCGCCGTGGTATTGAGTACGGCGTCGTTGTAGATGTCGCGGATCGCTGGCAGGTCGGCGTGCAACGCATCGCGGATGTGGTAAGTCATGGCGCGGCCTCAGGCGATCGGTTGGTGAACGGTGACCAGTTTGGTGCCGTCGGGAAACGTCGCTTCGACCTGGATCTCCGGAATCATTTCCGGGATGCCTTCCATCACTTGTTCGCGGCTGAGCAGGGTGGTGCCAAAATGCATCAGCTCGGCCACGGTCTGGCCGTCACGAGCGCCTTCGAGCAACGCCGCGGAAATGTAGGCCATGGCCTCCGGGTAATTGAGTTTCACGCCGCGAGCCAAACGTCGTTCGGCCACGAGGCCGGCGGTGAAGATCAGCAGCTTGTCTTTTTCGCGTGGGGTCAGGTCCATCGTTTGGAATCCATCTGGGCAGATAAAAAGGTATTCGGATTTGTGAACGAGTTACCTGTGGGAGCGAGCCTGCTCGCGATGAGGTCATCACATCCAGCGAAGATGTTGACTGTGCGATCGCCATCGCGAGCAGGCTCGCTCCCACATAAAAGCATCATTCAGGTGGCCCATATTCTTGGCTGGACGGCTTCTCGCCCCAGCAACGCCGGGCGCAATAACCGCCACAAATCAATCAACCAACCACGTGCCAACAGCGCTTCACTGGCCAGGCATCGGGCGACCAAAAGCCCCGGCAACTGCGTCAGATCCCCGCGCACGTCATTGGGCAACGAGCGGCACTTCAGCAGCAATTCGCTATCAATTTCACCCGTCACCAGCAACGTCGCAAACACCGGTTGGCCGTCCAGCCCTATCGGCGAATCCAGCAAACCATCATTGCCGACAATGCGCTGGCGTTCGTGCCAGAGCAACTGGCCGTCGCGACGGATATCCAGATGCGCCTGAAAATGCCCGAGATCGAAACGCTCACCGCTGGCCGGGCGACCCAGCGCCACCACATCCCAGTAGAACAACCGCGCATCGCCCTCAAGGTCGATGCGGGTGCTGAGTTCCGCCTGAGCATCGCTGAAGATAATCGTCTCTTGCGGCAGCCACTCCAACGTAGCACCGGCGGCCACGCGCAGGTCGAGTTTCTGATAAGCCGGCCCTGCCGCGCGATACCACTTGGCGGCGCCGGGGCTGGTGATTTGCGCCCAGGCGTGCGTGCCGACGCTGGCCGAGATGTCCAGCCGGTCACCCCCGGCAATCCCGCCCGGCGGGTGGACGATGATGTGCTGACACACCTCGGGGCCTTCGGCGTACAGATGCTTCTGCACCCGCAGCGGGCCTTTGTGGCGGCGCTGCACCGGGCGTGTGCTGTCGCCGAAACGGGCGTAGCCGAGTTCCAGCTCGGCATGCCAGCTGGGGGTGAACAGCGTGATGGGGGCAGGTAAATTCATGATTTCTAATTATCGTCAGGAGGCTGCAGGTTAGATCGTAACCAGTCCACGGACACCTTCGGCTTCCATATTTTCGCCGCGCCCTTGTTGCACGATCTCGCCCCGGGACATGACCAGGTACTGATCGGCCAGTTCGGCGGCGAAATCATAGAACTGTTCCACCAGCAGAATCGCCATGTCACCGCGAGCCGCGAGCTGCTTGATCACCGCGCCGATTTCCTTGATCACCGACGGCTGGATGCCTTCGGTGGGTTCGTCGAGGATCAGCAACCGTGGACGACTGGCCAGTGCTCTGCCGATTGCCAGTTGCTGTTGCTGACCACCGGACAAGTCACCGCCACGCCGTTGCTTCATTTGCAGCAGCACCGGGAACAGCTCGTAGATGAACGCCGGGACTTCCTTGGCTTCAGAGCCGGGAAACCGTGAGAGGCCCATCAGCAGATTTTCTTCCACGGTCAACCGGCCGAAGATTTCCCGGCCCTGAGGCACGTAAGCGATGCCGGCATGTACCCGTTGGTGCGGCTTGAACGTGGTGATCGGTTTGCCTTCCCAGTTCACCGCGCCTTCTTTGGCTGGCAGCAAACCCATCAGGCATTTGAGCAGGGTGGTCTTGCCCACACCATTGCGCCCGAGCAGGCAGGTGACTTCGCCGACCTTCACCTCAAACGTCAGACCCCGCAGGATGTGGCTACCGCCGTAGTACTGGTGCAGCTTGTCGACTTGCAGCATGTTCAAAATCCTCCCCCAGTGATCGTTCCCACGCTCTGCGTGGGAATGCATCCCGTGACGCTCCGCGTCACCCGTGCGCAGGACTTGAGCCCTGCATTGTCAGCGGGACGCGGAGCGTCCCCGGCGGCATTCCCACGCAGAGCGTGGGAACGATCATCTCCACAGCTCTCAGCGACCGAGGTAAACCTCGATCACCCGCTCATTGTCCTGCACCTGCTCCAGCGACCCTTCGGCCAGCACGTTGCCTTGGTGCAACACGGTGACGTGGTCGGCAATCGAGCCGACGAAGCCCATGTCGTGTTCCACCACCATCAGCGAATGCTTGCCCGCCAGGCTTTTGAACAGCTCGGCAGTGAATTCGGTTTCGGCGTCGGTCATGCCCGCCACCGGTTCGTCGAGCAGCAGCAGTTGTGGGTCTTGCATCAGCAGCATGCCGATTTCCAGAAACTGCTTCTGACCGTGGGACAACAAGCCCGCCGGCCGATTGACCGAGGCAGTCAGGCGGATGGTTTCCAGCACTTCGCTGATGCGATCTTTCTGCTCGCCACTGAGACGAGCCCGCAGGCTGGCCCACACCGACTTGTCGGTTTTCTGCGCCAGTTCCAGGTTTTCAAACACGCTCAAGGCTTCGAACACCGTCGGCTTCTGGAACTTGCGACCGATGCCGGCCTGGGCAATCTGCACTTCACTCATCTGCGTCAGGTCGAGGGTTTCACCGAACCAGGCTTTGCCATGACTTGGACGAGTCTTGCCGGTGATCACGTCCATCAGCGTGGTCTTGCCCGCGCCGTTGGGGCCGATGATGCAGCGCAACTCGCCGACGCCGATGTACAGGTTCAGATTGTTGAGCGCCTTGAAGCCATCGAAGCTGACGCTGATGTCTTCCAGGGTCAGGATGGTGCCGTGGCGGGTATTCAGGCCGGGACCGACGCGTTGGCCGAGGCCGATGGCGTCGCGGCTGCTGCCCGCATCTTTGTTGGGCTCTACGGGGAAAAACGCCGGTTCGAGCATGAATTCAGCCGTTGCAGTGGTTCTCATTTCTACAAGCCTCATGATTCGCCCCTTTTCTTCAGCAGACCGATCACACCCTTAGGCAGATACAACGTCACGACGATGAACAGCGCGCCGAGGAAAAACAGCCAGTACTCGGGAAACGCCACGGTGAACCAGCTCTTCATTCCGTTGACCACACCAGCGCCGAGCAGCGGGCCGATCAGCGTGCCGCGACCGCCCAGCGCCACCCAAACGGCGGCCTCGATGGAGTTGGTCGGCGACATTTCACTCGGGTTGATAATCCCGACTTGCGGCACATATAGCGCACCCGCCAAGCCACACAACACCGCGCTCAACACCCAGACAAACAGCTTGAAACCGCGTGGATCGTAGCCGCAGAACATCAAGCGGTTTTCCGCATCCCGCAACGCGGTCAGCACCCGGCCGAACTTGCTTTGCGCCAACCGCCAGCCGATGAACAGGCTCGCCACCAGCAGCAACACCGTGGCGAAAAACAACACCGCACGCGTCCCCGGTTCGGTGATGCCAAACCCGAGAATGGTGCGGAAATTGGTGAAGCCGTTGTTGCCGCCAAACCCGGTTTCGTTGCGGAAAAACAGCAACATCCCGGCGAAGGTCAGGGCCTGGGTCATGATCGAGAAATACACGCCCTTGATCCGCGAACGGAAGGCGAAGAAACCGAACACCAGCGCCAGCAGTCCAGGCGCTAATACAACAAGACACATGGCCCAGAGAAAGCTGCTGGTGCCTGTCCAGTACCACGGCAATTCGGTCCACGACAGGAACGTCATGAACGCTGGCAAGCCGTCGCCCGAGGCCTGGCGCATCAAGTACATGCCCATGGCGTAACCGCCGAGGGCGAAGAACAGACCGTGGCCCAGGGACAACAGGCCGGCGTAACCCCAGACCAGATCCAGCGCCAGGGCGACGATGGCGTAGCAAAGGATTTTGCCCACCAAGGTCAGCGTATAAGCCGAGACATGAAAAGTGCTGTCCGCCGGCAACAACGACAGCAATGGCAACGCCAGCAACAGAACGAGGATTACCGCACCGACAGCAATCGTGACCTTGGGGCCGGCCTTTTGTGTGGCCGTGAGCAGCAGAGGCTGATTCATCAGTCGATCACCCGTCCTTTTAGTGCGAAGAGGCCTTGCGGACGTTTCTGAATGAACAGAATGATCAGCGCGAGGATCAGGATTTTGCCCAGCACCGCACCGATCTGCGGTTCGAGAATCTTGTTGGCTATCCCTAAGCCGAATGCGGCCAATACGCTACCGGCCAATTGACCGACACCGCCGAGCACCACCACCAGGAATGAGTCGATGATGTAACTCTGACCGAGGTCCGGGCCGACGTTGCCGATCTGGCTCAGCGCCACACCGCCGAGGCCGGCGATGCCGGAGCCGAGGCCGAAAGCGAGCATGTCGACGCGCCCGGTCGGTACGCCGCAGCAGGCGGCCATGTTGCGGTTCTGGGTGACGGCGCGCACGTTGAGGCCCAGCCGCGTCTTGTTCAGCAGCAGCCAGGTCAGCACCACCACAAACAAAGCGAACGCGATGATCACAATGCGGTTGTACGGCAGCACCAGATTCGGCAGCACCTGAATCCCGCCCGAGAGCCAGGCCGGGTTGGCCACTTCAACGTTCTGCGCGCCGAACACCAGGCGCACCAACTGAATCAGCATCAGGCTGATGCCCCACGTGGCGAGCAGGGTTTCCAATGGGCGGCCGTAGAGGTGACGAATCACCGTGCGCTCCAGCGCCATGCCGATCCCGGCGGTGACAAAAAACGCTACCGGCAAGGCAATCAGCGGGTAGAACTCAATGGCTTGCGGGGCGAAGCGCTGGAACATCAGCTGCACCACGTAAGTCGAGTAGGCGCCGAGCATCAGCATCTCGCCGTGGGCCATGTTGATCACGCCGAGCAGGCCGAAGGTGATCGCCAGTCCCAACGCCGCGAGTAGCAGGATCGAACCGAGGGACATACCACTGAACGCCTGCCCGAGCATCTCGCCGATCAGCAGTTTGCGTTTGACCTGGGCCAGGCTGGTTTCGGCGGCGGTGCGCACATTGGCATCGGCTTCGACGCCGGGTTCGAGCAACCCTTCGAGGCGGGTGCGGGCCAGCGGGTCGCCGGTTTCGCCGAGCAAGCGCACAGCGGCGAGACGCACGGCGGGATCGGTGTCGACCAGTTGCAGGTTGGCCAGTGCCAGGCTCAGGGCGGCGTGAACGGTTTCGTCTTTTTCGCCAGCCAGTTGCTGGTCGAGGAATTTCAACTGCGCCGGTTTTGCGCTTTTTTGCAATTGCTGCGCGGCGGCCAGACGGATTTTGGCCTCGGCGGCAAGCAACTGGTGGCTGGCCAAAGCGGTATCGATCAGACCGCGCAGGCGATTGTTCAGGCGCAGGGTTTTTGGTTGGCCATCGATGGTCAACTCACCTTGTTGCAGGGCGTTGATCAATTCGATACGGGCCGGATCGGGCTGCGCGGCCCAGGCTTCCAGGAGTTTGGCTTGCTGCACGGGATTGGCCGCGACGAAGTCTTCGGCGTCGCCGGCGTGGGTGGCCATCGGCAATAACAGCGCGAGGGCGAGGATGAGACGGTAAAGGGCAGTGGGCATAGCGAGTGTCCTGTATTGATCGTTCCCACGCTCCGCGTGGGAATGCAGCCCGGGACGCTCCGCGTCCCAAAGCGGACGCAGAGCGTCCGTTGAGGCATTCCCACGCAGAGCGTGGGAACGATCAGGCTAAGCGGGGTGAATCAGTTACTCTTCACCGCATAGTCCGGCTTCTTGTCGTTACCCTGAATGAACGGGCTCCACGGTTGGGCGCGGATCGGCCCTTCGGTCTGCCACACCACGTTGAACTGACCGTCGGCCTGAATCTCGCCGATCATCACCGGTTTGTGCAGGTGGTGATTGGTCTTGTCCATGGTCAGGGTGTAACCGGACGGCGCGGCAAAAGTCTGGCCGGCCAGGGCTTCGCGGACTTTGTTGACGTCGGTGGACTTGGCTTTCTCGGCTGCTTGCGCCCACATGTGGATGCCGACATAGGTGGCTTCCATCGGGTCGTTGGTCACCGCTTTGTCGGCGCCCGGCAGGTTGTGTTTCTTGGCGTAGGCTTTCCAGTCGGCGACGAACTTCTTGTTCTGCGGGTTCTCGACCGACTCGAAGTAGTTCCACGCCGCGAGGTTGCCCACCAGCGGTTTGGTGTCGATGCCGCGCAGTTCTTCTTCACCCACGGAGAACGCCACGACCGGAACGTCGGTGGCTTTCAGGCCCTGGTTGGCCAGCTCTTTATAGAACGGCACGTTGGAGTCGCCGTTGACCGTGGAGATGACCGCCGTCTTGCCTCCGGCGGAGAATTTTTTGATGTTGGCCACGATGGTTTGATAGTCGCTATGGCCGAACGGGGTGTAGACCTCTTCGATGTCCTTGTCCGCCACACCTTTGGAGTGCAGGAACGAGCGCAGAATCTTGTTGGTGGTGCGCGGGTAGACGTAGTCGGTGCCGAGCAGGAAGTAACGCTTGGCGCTGCCGCCTTCTTCGCTCATCAGGTATTCCACTGCCGGGATCGCCTGCTGGTTCGGCGCTGCGCCGGTGTAGAACACGTTCGGCGACATTTCTTCGCCTTCGTACTGCACCGGGTAGAACAGCAGGCCGTTGAGTTCTTCGAACACTGGCAATACCGACTTACGCGACACCGACGTCCAGCAACCGAACACCACGGCGACTTTGTCCTGGGTCAGCAACTGCCGGCCCTTTTCGGCGAACAGCGGCCAGTTCGATGCCGGGTCAACCACCACCGGTTCAAGCATCTTGCCGTTGACGCCGCCCTTGGCATTGATTTCGTCGATGGTCATCAACGCCATGTCTTTGAGCGAGGTTTCGGAGATCGCCATGGTGCCGGACAACGAATGCAGAATACCGACCTTGATGGTCTCGGCGGCCTGGACCGTCCAGGCCATGCCCATCGCGGCAATGCTTGCCGATAGTGTGAAAGCCTTGATCAAACTGCGACGCTTCATTGTGCGATCTCCATGAACGTTAAAGTTTTTTATGGTTGGCAGATGCGGACGACTGAAGGGTCTTTAGCAAGGGCTGTGCCCGGTCGGGGAAGGGCAAGGAAATGTCGTATTAGAGCGGTTGCGGGGTGTGGGCGACGCACCATGAAGGATCGCGTATGGCGCGTTGGTGCGAGAAGATGCGCCACATTGGGGCGAAGGATTGCCCCAATGCCGGTCAGTTAAGGTAAGGCGCTGTGAATACAAAACCTGTGGCGAGGGGGCTTGCCCCCGTTCGGCTGCGAAGCAGTCGTAAAACCATTGCACGCGGTGTACCTGATACACCGCAGTTGCAGGTTTTGGGGCCGCTTCGCGACCCAACGGGGGCAAGCCCCCTCGCCACAAAGGCTCGTTCCCAAAGAGCGGGGGATTACGCCGGGTCGACGTTGTCCAGCGCCCGGTTCACCGCCAGCTCCGCCAGCATGATGACCTGCTGAATCGCCATCGCCGTATGGCGCTGCGGGCCGATCAGATTGTTGGCGAAATCGCTGGCCAGGACACTTGCCGAGGCCAACGACTCACAAGCGTGGGCCAGCAGGCTTTCGGTGCCGGCATCCGGGGCAACCAGGAACAGGGTGCTGGGGCGACGGGGTTTTTCGGTGTATTGCGCCGGGGGGATCGAGGTAGTAGTCGAGGGCGCGTTTTATGGCTTCGCGATCTTTGAGGAGGTCGTCGTCGCGCGATTTTTCGGCTTCGGGAGTGGTGATATCGATGGGTGGATCGGGAACTATCTTCTTGCTCATCGGGTGTTGTCTCTTAATTGGAGCCATCCTTTGTCGTTTCTCACGCGACGAAGGGGTGGCAGCTATGTGCGGAGTGAGAAACCGGTCACCACCCAAACCCGGCCGGACCGAAGTCCGCCCGCACACAGCCGCCATAGAGTATTGCAGACAGCGGATAAGCTGGCGGCAATTATGGTGGTACTGATGTTGGATTAACAGGGCTACCGGGTTCTCACACCCGATCGCTGAGTTGTCAGCGACAGCCCAAGACTAGAGGGCCCGCGTCCGACGAACAACCTGAAAAAAGGCGTGGGAAAGTTCCGTGTTTTGACACATCCGTTAAACATTCAAAAGCGGAACGCGGAGCGTCCCTGGCGGCATTCCCACGCAGAGCGTGGGAACGATCAAACAGGTGCAGAGGAGCGAGCCTGCTCGCTCCCACAATGGATCAGCGGCGGCGCATCAGGCCGATGAAGAACAATCCGCCAATGGCCGCGGTGGCGACGCCGATGGGCAAGTCCTCGGGGGCGATCAGGGTGCGGGCGGCGACATCGACCCAGACGAGGAACAGACTGCCAAGCAACACGCACACCGGCAGCAGTCGCCGGTGTTCCGCCCCGACCAGTCGCCGGGCAATGTGCGGCACCATCAGCCCTACAAACCCGATAGACCCACTGATCGACACCAACACCCCAGTCATCAACGACGCAATCAAAAACACCCGCAAGCGCACGGTGCGAGCATTCAAGCCGAGGGTCACAGCCGTCTGTTCACCGGCCATCAACGCATTCAACGGCCGGGCCATCCCCAGCAACAACACCAACCCAAGCAACACACTCGCCGCCGGCACCACAAGCAATTCCCAACGCGCCAGGCCAAGGCCGCCAAGCATCCAGAACATCACTGCAGAACTCGCGCGATGGTCGCCAAGAAACAACAGCAAATTGGCAATCGCCATCATCACGAACGACACCGCCACGCCGCACAACAGCAGCCGATCACTGTCCAGCCGCCCATGACGGTTGGCGATCATCAGCACGATCAACATGCTCAACAACGCACCGATAAACGCCGCAATCGGCAAGGTCAGCAAGCCTGCGATCTCACCAACATGCAACACCACGATCACTGCGCCGAGGGTCGCGCCGGAGGTCACCCCGAGCAGGTGCGGATCAGCCAACGGATTGCGCGTCACCGCTTGCAGCACCGCACCGATCAACGCCAGGCCGGCGCCCACCAGCGCACCGAGCAACATGCGCGGCACGCGGATCAGCCAGACGATGTGTTCCTGCCCGGCCGTCCAGTCCGGAACACCGAAACCAAAAATCTTGTGCAGCAATATTCGCCACACCACGTCCACCGGCACCCGCGCCGGGCCTGCGCCCAGCGACACCACGCACGACACCAGCAACAGCGCGCCGAGGACGGTCAGCAACAGGGCATAGCGACGATCGATCATTCGCCGTGGAAACCCTTGGCCAGGGTCTCGACCGCCAGTACGTTATCGATCCCCGGCGTGGCCTGTACGTAAGGAATGACGATGAAGCGCTGATTCTTGATCGCGTCCACCGATTGCAGGGCTTTGTTGTTCAGCAGGAATTGCTCCTTCTGCTCCGCGGTAACTTCGCCGTAATCGACGATCACGATCACCTGCGGATTGCGCTCGACCACGTTCTCCCAATTGACCCGCGTCCAGCTCGCCTCGACATCATCGAGAATGTTGCGCCCGCCCGCCGCGTCGATCAGCGCTTGAGGCATGCCGAGACGCCCGGAAGTCATGGCCCGGTCCTCACCGCTGTCGTAGAGAAATACCCGAGGTTTGTCGGTCGGCAGATCGTTGCGTACCTCGGCGACTTGCGCCTGCATCTGGGCAATCACGGCATTGGCGCGATCCTGCACGTCGAAGATTTTCCCGAGGTTGCGCAGGTCGTTGTAAGTGTCTTCCAGGCTGGCCGGTGGGCGCTTCATGACGAAGGCGCAAGACTCGGTGAGTTCGTAAACGTTGATACCCAGCGGCTGCAGGGTTTGCGGCGTGAGATCACCGCCGACGCGCATGCCGTAATCCCAACCGGCGAAGAAGAAATCGACGTTGGCGTTGAGCAGGGTTTCCACCGACGGGTACTTGGCCGCCAGTTCCGGCAGGCCATCAAGGATGGTCTGCATCTCGGGCGTCACCGACTTCCAGCCAGTCACGCCGCTGTAGCCGGCCATCTGCGGTTTGAGGCCGAGGGCGAGCATCATCTGGGTCATGTTGATGTCATGGCTGACCGCGTGTTTTGGCGCTTGCTTGAACGTCACTCCGCGGTTGCAGCTCTGGACGGTCAGCGGGTATTTCGTGGCCTCGGCGAAGGCTTGGGCACTGCCCAGCAACAGAGTGAGACACAGCAGGGAACGCAAAGTCATGGTTGGGTTATCCAGGTGATTCGTGGGTAGCCGTGCAAGGGATGGTCGTCGATCAGGGCGTCGACGCCGAACACGTTGTGCAAAAGTTGGGCGGTCAGGACTTCTTTGGGTGGACCGCTGGCGACGATGCGCCCGTGATTGATCACGTACAGCCGGTCGCAAAAAGCTGCCGCCAGATTGAGGTCATGGATGCTCGCCAGCGTGCCGATCTGCAGACGCTTGACCAGTTGCAACAGCTCCAGCTGATAGCGCGGGTCGAGGTGATTGGTCGGTTCGTCGAGGATCAGCAATTGCGGTTGCTGGGCCAGGGCGCGGGCGAGGATCACGCGCTGTTTTTCACCGCCGGAAAGGGTGGCGAAGGCGTGGTTTTCGAAGCCCTTGAGGCCGACCGATTCGAGGGCGTGGGTCGCGAGTTTTCGGTCTTCAAGGGTGTCGCCATCAAACAACCCTTTGTGCGGCGTGCGGCCCATGGCGACCACTTCATCCACGGTCAGGCCGAAGGCGTCGGGGAACTCCTGCAACACTACGGCGATGCGTTGCGCGCACCAGCGTGAGGATTGCTTCCAGACGTTGTTGTGGTCGAGCTTTACCTCGCCGCTTTCCGGTTTGCTGAAGCGATAGGCGCAACGCAACAGGCTGGTCTTGCCGCTGCCATTGGGACCGATCAACCCGACGAACTCGCCCGCGGCCACGTGCAACGATGCGTCACGCAGCTGGAACTGGTGATGGCAATGGCCGTGGCCCAGGGGTGTCCAGGCGAGGTTGGAGAGGTTCAGCGAGGTCATTTCATTCCCAACGATCGTTCCCACGCTCCGCGTGGGAAGGCATCAATGGACGCTCTGCGTCCGCTTTTGGGACGCGGAGCGTCCCGGGCTGCATTCCCACGCAGAGCGTGGGAACGATCAAATCACACATACGACACAGGACTGGTAGGAGCGAGGCTTGCCCGCGAAGAGGCCCTATGCTTCAGAGATAATCGCCAGAAGTCTATAGATCCCTCTAAAACACGCATCTCACCTGCTTCATGATGAAGCTGAAGTGGATTCAGTTTGCCGGCTAAAGCGCGACAGCAGCACCCGATCCAACACCCACACGACTACCAGCGAAGCCCCCACCAACGGAAACATCACTGCCAGCCCGAACATGATGACCATCGCGGCTTTCCATTTCGGCAGGTCGTGACGCAACGGCGGTACACCGAACTTGCCCTGTGGCCGGCGCTTCCACCAGATCACCACACCGCTGACCGCACTGAGCAAAATCATCAGGCAGATCAGCAGCACAATGATCTGATTGAACGGGCCGAACATCTTGCCTTCGTGCAGCATTACGCCGACTTCCGTGGCCCGGGCGACATTGCTGTAATGCTTCCAGCGCACGTCGGCGAGGACGTCGCCGTTGTACTGATCGACATGCAAGGTGGCGTCGTTGCGCGGGTCGTTGGCGAACAAGGCGATGGTGAACACGCCGGTGGCCGTGGTGGGGAAGGTGATGCTGTAGCCGGGTTCGACCTTTCGTTGCACGGCGATGTTTTGCACGTCTTGCAGGATGATGGTGGGCGCTGCCGAGCCGGCTTGCGTGCCGGTGTGAGCCATGTGTTCGGCGTGGTCGCCGGACATCGGCATCGGCGTGTTTTCCATGGCCCACGGCACGGTCTGGCGCGTGGCGCTGTTGAGGCTGCGGGCCTCGACGTCGGACTTCGGCACGTCATTCCACATGGCTACCGGGAAGCGGTTCCAGAGATCGGCGTATTGCTTGCCCCAGAACCCGGTCCAGGTCATGCCGCTGAGCAGCATCACCAGCAGCAATGCAGCGCCCCAGAACCCGGTCACCGCGTGCAGGTCACGCCAGAGCACTCGGCCGCGACTGTTCAAGCGAGGCCAGAGAATCCCGGCGGACTGGCCACGCGGCCACCACAGAAAGACGCCGGAGACCACCAGCACCACGCCCCAACCGGCGGCCAGTTCCACCAGCCGATCGCCGACGGTGCCGATCATCAATTCGCCGTGAATCGAGCGCGCAATCGCTTGCAGATTCTTCTTCGCGTCTTGCTCGCCAAGGATGTCGCCGTGGTACGGATCGATGAACACGTTCAGTTCATGACCCTTATCGATGACGACAAATTGCGCACTGCGTTCGGCGTTGGCCGGTGGCAGGTATTGTTTGATCTGGCCTTGTGGGTACGCCTCTTTCACCCGTTTGAGCAGGTCGTCGGCGGTGACGGTGTGATGACCGGCCGGGACGTTCAGCAGGCTGCCGTACATCAACGGATCGAGTTGCGGTTTGAACAGGTAGATGATGCCGGTCAGGGCCAGCATCACCATGAATGGCGCGACGAACAGGCCGGCATAGAAATGCCAGCGCCAGGCCAGGTTGTAGAAATTCGGTTTGGGCTGTTTCATTTGTGTGCTCCGCCAGGCGTAGGTTTTTGTTGTTTAGTGCGGTTGCTGCGCAACCGATCGCGAGCAGGCTCGCTCCCACAGGTTCAACACCGTCCATGTGGGAGCGAGCCTGCTCGCGATGCTTTTAGAAACGCATATCCACCTTGGTCCAGAGCGTGCGCCCCGGTTCGTTGATGGCTTGCGGATCATTGGCCGGAAAGCCGAAACCGGCGTTGCCCGCCAGGTTCAAGTGTTCGGCGTAAGCCTTGTTAAAGAGGTTGTCGACGCCGCTGCTGACCTTCCAGTTCTTGTTGATCCGGTACGCACCGTTGAGCGAGAACACGCCGAACCCAGAGCTCGTGTCGAAGTCTTTGCCAACCACGTTGCCCTTGTTCCGGTCGATGCGGTTCTGCGCCGCAACCACCCGCCACAAAGCGCCGGCGCTCCAGTTGTCTTCGCTGTAGGTCAGGCCGAAACGGGCATCCAGCGGTGGCATCTGCGGCAGGGCGCTGCCGTCGCTGCTGTTCTTGCCCCAGGCGTAGGCCAGGGTCGCGTCGGCTTTCCAGTTGGCTGTCAGCTTGTAGGCCGCCCCGAGTTCGCCGCCCATGATTCGCGCGTCGATGTTCTCGGCTTGCGAGGTCATGCCCATCATCCCCGGCGTGTAGTTGAACAGGATGTAGTCACGCACCTGTCCGACGTAACCCGAGGCCCAGGCTTCGAGGTCTTCGGTCTTGTATTGCAGGCCGAAGTCGAGCTGGGTGGTTTTCTCTGGTTTGATCGAGTCGAACGCATTCACCGAACCGGCGGGGCCGGACTTGGGTGAAAACAGTTCCCAGTAATCCGGGAAACGCTGGGCGTGACCGAGGCCCGCGTACAGCGTGGTCGGGCTGTCGGCCAGGTCATGCTCGTAACGGACGAAACCGCTGGGCAGCGTGTCGGCGCGGGTGTCGTCGGCCGTCGGGTTGGGGCGGGCCATCATCCCGGAGCCAATGGTCTGCCGATAATCCTTGGCCGACGCGCGATCCAGGCGCGCACCGGTGATCAACCGATCACGGTCGGCGGCGTACCAGGTCAGTTCGCTGAACACGCCGTAGTTGTGGAAGTCGGCGTCCTTGTTGCGCGGCACATCCTTGTAGGCGTCGACGCCCATCGCGCTGCGTTGGCGATGTTCGTTGGTCTGCGCGTCCAGGCCACTGATCAGTTGCACATCGGCCCAGCGCCAAGTGGCTTTGATCCGCGCGCCGAGGGTTCGACGGTCGACATTGGAGGCCATGGGGCCGGCCATCATCCCGGTGCCGGACGGCGTGCGCAGGGTGTAGTTGTCCATCACGTGGTCGGCGTAGTTGTAGTAGACCTGTGCCTCGACCTTATCCAGCACCTCACCGATGTTTGACTGTTCGAAGCGCAGGCCCAGGCTTTCGCGCAAGAACTGCGAACCGTCCATGCCGCGCCCGGCGTAACGGGCTTCGCCGTCACCCTTGCCGGCAGTCAATTCCAGCAGGGTGTCGGCGTTCGGCGTCCAGCCCAGCGCTACATCTCCGTTCCATTTGTCGTAGCGCGAGGGCACGGTGTCGTTGTTGCCGTCCTTGTAATCGTCGGAATGCGCGGTGTTGCCGATCACGCGCACGTAACCCAGCGGCCCGCCAGCAGCGGCGTCCACTACTTTGTCGAAGCGGCCGTTGGAACCGGCCAGCACGCTGGCGTTCACCCGGGTGCCGAGTTCGCCGAAGCTCTCCGGCTCACGGTCGAACAGGACGGTGCCGGCCGATGCGCCGGGGCCCCAGAGCACGGTTTGCGGGCCTTTGATCACGGTGAGTTTGTCGTAGGTTTCTGGTGAGATATACGAGGTCGGCGCGTCCATGCGGCCGGGGCAGGCGCCGAGCATCATGCTGCCGTTGGTGAGGATATTCAGTCGCGAGCCGAACATGCCGCGCAGCACCGGATCGCCGTTGGTGCCGCCATTACGCACCAGAGCGAAGCCGGGGATGGTTTTCAGATAGTCGCCACCGTCGCTGGCCGGCACTGGTTGGCGCGGGTCCTTGGGGTTGGTGACGATGGTCAGCGGCGAACTCGGCGCGATGGCGGTGATCACCGTCGGGCTCAGTTCTTCGGTGTGGCCGGTGTGTTCATCGGCCAGCACCATCGGTGTCAGCAGCACGCCGCAAAGAACGGCGGTGGCGTGCCTGAAACGAACGCGGGATTCGTTCAGGGCAAAAGAAGCCTGGGCAGCGCCCAAACGTGTGTCAGCAGAAAACCTGGACATGACAATTTCCATCGAACAGTCGTAAACGACACGGCCGGCAGCCTGTGCAAATCTCTGTGGGAGCGAGTTCCTGTGGCGAGGGGGCTCGCCCCCGTTAGGCCGCGAAGCGGCCCCAAAACCTGCGATCGCCGTGTATCAGGTACACGGCGTGCAACGTTTTACGACTGCTACGTAGTCGAACGGGGGCAAGCCCCCTCACCACACAGCTCGCTCCCACAGGTAGCTATGGCCATCTTGCGGACCGTGTGAGATCGGAGGTGGGTGTTTACGCGACGATCGGCGGTGCGCGGGTACGGGCGCCGGGGAAGAAGGTTTGCCGGGCGTGGCCCAGGCGGGTGGCGGGAGTGCTGAAAGTGGTTGTCTGTGGACTGTCGAAGGCGACGAAGGACAGACCGCCAGTGAGCGCCGGGCAATTGAACAGCAGGCTGCAATAGCCGCATTTTTCCCAGAGTGCGTGATGGTCGGCTTTGGGTGGGCAGTGCTCGGCGGCGGGTTGCGCGCCATGTTCCATGGCCGACATGTCCATGGGCATGTCCATCGACATGCTCATGCTCATGGACATTGAGGCGCGTTGATCCATCGGCATCGACTGAGAAATCAGCGGGCCGATAAAGATCATCAGCATGGCGAACAGGCTGATCCAGCTGCCGCGCGTCAGGCTCATTGGCTGACGGCGGTGCATGGATGACCGGGTGCCAAGCGGGCGCATGGGCGTTTTCAACGTGGGCGATTACTGAGCGTGCATATGCTCTTGCATGCCGTCAGGCGCCTTTTTCTGCACCGCGACCTCGACCGTCACATCGCCGGATTTTTCGAAGTGCATCGTCAGCGCGAAGCGCTTGCCGTCGCTCAACAGGCTGCGGTCTTTCAGCTCCAGCAGCATTACGTGATAGGCCATCGGTGCGAAGGTGACTTCGCCGCCAGCCGGAATCTCGACGCTTGGCACTTGCTGCATTTTCATCAGGTCGTTTTGCTTCACGTGCTCGTGCAATTCGGCCTTTCCCGAAATTGGCGAGTCAACGCTCAGCAGTCGGTCGGCGGTTTTGCCGTTGTTGTGAATCACGAAATACGCCGCGACGGTGGGCGCGTTGGGCGGCAACTCTTGCGACCACGGATGGGCGATCTCAAGCTCGCCAGCCTTGTATTCGTGAGCATTGGCAAAACAGGCAGGCAGCAGCAACACAGCCAGAACGATGAGTTTGTTCAACATGGCAGTTCTCCAGAACGATTCAAAACGCAGGTCAATTGCGAGAAGGAATCACACCAGAGGGGATGCGCGGGGGGTGAGACTCGGCCATTGCTGTCGCGGTGTAGGGGTGTCGAGCGTGGCCGGCGGCAGGCTTCGATTGGCCTCGAAACGCGCAAAATACAGCTGCGGCGTATGCCCCGGCAACGTCACCAATGGCGCAGAGCCCGAACAGCACCAGCAATGCTGCATGTTGGAATGATCGTCGCTCTGCGGAGCTTTCTGCTCGATATCGCCCAGGGAAATCGCTACCAGTTTAGTGCCGTTGGAAGAGCAGAAACTGCCCCACAGCAACTGTTCGGCCGGCGATTTCGCCGTCTGCGCCATCGCTCCGGACATCGGCATGGCGAGCATGTTGAACAGCACTGCAAAGCAGGCGATCCAGGCAAATGCGAGCCGTTGTCGGGACATGAGGACAGATCCGGTTGAGTGGGCGATCAGGCGCGGCTATTTAGCCTGATCAGGGGCGATAAGTAAAAAGGCCGCGTGCGGTGTGGTGTCGCAGTGCAATCAGAGAGCGCTGGCATGCAACCGCAGGCCTAATGCTTTCATCACTTTCATGATAGTCGCGAATTCCGGGTTGCCAGTGCTGCCCAATGCTTTGTAGAGACTCTCACGACCCAGCCCGGCATCACGGGCAATCTGTGTCATGCCTTTTGCACGCGCTATGTCGTTGAGTGCGGCACGTATGAGAACTCCGTCACCTGCATCTTCTTCAAAGCAGGCGTCCAGGTAAGCGGCCATTTCTTCTGGTGTTTTGAGAAACTCGGCGGCGTCGAATCGGGTGAATTGTTCGGCCATGACTTACTCCTCATTACCGATGTTTTGCGCCATTTGAAGAGCGCGCTTGATATCTCGCTTTTGAGTCGACTTGTCACCGCCCACCAGCAGCAGATAGACCACTGCCCCTCGACGAGTGAAATACATCCTGTAGCCGGGGCCGTAATGAACACGCATTTCATAAACAGCCTCGCCTATGGGTTCACAATCACCGAAATTACCGTGTTCGGCAGCTCTGAGCCTGGCGATAATGCGAGCTTTACCGATGATGTCCCTCAGTGAGTCGAGCCAATCGGCAAACGCACGAGATCGTTCGAAGTCGATCATATTGGATCGTATTCCTTGGGATACAAGTTGGCAAGCCACACTTTTCTCGGCCCAATGGGAGGCCTTACCCATGAGTGGCATGGGTGGTGTTGCTAGCTAGGATCAGGGGAATCGAATATAGAGTTGAAGCGCTTGCCGGGAACAGTCGGTCCTCTCCTGGAAAGTTGTCGGCAAAGTCGCAAGCTCGTGCAGGTTCAGGAAATGTCTGACACTGACAAAGCCGCCAAGACGTCATCCACCGCCCAAAACTCCCGCTCAACCCCAGGCAACACCGGCCGCTTCAACACCAGCACCGGCACTCCGCGTTCCCGCGCCACTTCCAGTTTCGGCTCGGTGGCGGTGCTGCCGCTGTTCTTGCTGATCAGCACATCGATCTGCCGCCGTTCGAACAGCTCGCGTTCATCCTCGATCAGAAACGGCCCACGCGCGCCAATCACCTCGCAGCGCTCATTCCCGGGATAAGCGTCCAACGCACGCAACGTCCAGAATTGCTCCGGCGGGATTTCGTGCAGGTGCTGCAATGGCTCGCGACCAAGGGTAAACAGCGGTCGCCGGAACGGTTTCAACGCTTCGATCAATTCGGCCCAATCGCTGACTTCGCGCCAGTCATCCCCGGCTTGTGGTTGCCAGGCCGGACGCCGCAGGGCCCAGCATGCAATGCCACTCAATTGCGCGGCGGTCGCGGCGTTCTGGCTGATTTGGGCCGCGTAGGGATGGGTCGCATCCAGCAGCAGGTCGATGCCTTCATCGCGAATGAACTGCGCCAGACCTTCAGCGCCGCCATAGCCGCCAACCCGAACCTGGCAGTCCAGATCCGTCGGCACGCGACCGACACCGGCCAGGCTATAGATGTGTTCCGGCTCCAGGGTTCGGGCGATGGCCAGGGCCTCAGTGACGCCGCCGAGCAACAACACGCGCTTCATGGAAAAACTCCTGCATGGCCGACAATCCCGCCCTGGCGATCGATGGCGAATACTTCGACCTGAACCTGCGCCGGCACCACGCTGCGGGCAAAGTTCAGAGCGTGCTGACACACCGCGTCGCCGAGTGCGATCCCGGCAGCGCTGGCCATGGCCAATGCCTGTTGACTGGTATTGGCTTCGCGGATCGCCTGTTGCAACGCCTCATCGGCGCCGACCGCTGCTGCCCATTCGGCCAGTTGCGGCAGGTCGATGCTTGAATGCCGACTGTGCAAATCCATGTGCCCGGCCGCCAGTTTGCTGATCTTGCCGAACCCGCCGCACAGGCTGAGTTTATCCACAGGTACTTTGCGCAAGTGCTTGAGTACCGCGCCGACGAAGTCGCCCATTTCGATCAGGGCGATTTCCGGCAAGTCGTAGACCCGGCGCATGGTGTCTTCGCTGGCGTTGCCGGTGCACGCGGCGATGTGCAGGAAACCGTTGGTTTTGGCAACGTCGATGCCCTGGTGGATCGAGGCGATGTAGGCCGCGCAGGAGAATGGCCGGACGATGCCGCTGGTGCCGAGGATCGACAGGCCGCCGAGAATTCCCAGTCGCGGGTTCATGGTTTTCAGTGCCAGGGCTTCGCCGTCCTCGACGTTCACCGTGACCTCGAAGCCGCCCTGATAATCCAGTTCTTCGGCCAGCAGCGTCAGGTGCTCGCTGATCATCTTGCGCGGCACCGGGTTGATCGCCGGTTCGCCGACGTTCAGCACCAACCCTGGTCGGGTGACGGTGCCCACCCCACGACCGGCGCTGAAGCGAATGCCCGGCTCACAGTGCAAGCGCACCTGGGAAAAGAGCAGGGCGCCGTGGGTCACGTCCGGATCGTCGCCGGCGTCCTTGATCGTTCCGGCTTCGGCGCCGTCGTTCATCAACCGACAGAATTCCAGGCGCATTTGCACCCGTTTGCCTTTGGGCAGAATGATCTCGACGGCGTCTGCTTCCACGCCACTGAGCAGCAGGCGTGCCGCCGCGAGGCTGGTGGCGGTGGCGCAGCTGCCAGTGGTCAGGCCGCTGCGCAGCGGGGCGGGTTGTTCGGCGGTTTCGTCACGCATCGAGGGGCTTCGTCACGTCCAGCAAAGTAATCGGCAGCGCCTGACGCCAGGTGTCGAACTCGCCCAGCGGCTGCGCCTGAGCGACATGGATGCGGGTCAGTTCACCGCCATGCCGTTCGCGCCAGGCCATCAAGGTCACTTCACTTTGCAGGGTGACGGCGTTGGCCACCAGTCGACCACCGGGTTTGAGTTGCGCCCAGCAAGTGTCGAGTACGCCTTCGCGGGTGACGCCGCCACCGATGAAAATCGCGTCGGGGCGTTCGAGTCCGGTCAGGGCTTGGGGCGCGCTGCCGCGAATCAATTGCAGACCGGGTACGCCCAAGGCATCGCGGTTGTGTTCGATCAACAACTGCCGCCCTTCATCCGCTTCGATGGCCAGTGCCCGGCAACTCGGATGAGCACGCATCCACTCGATGCCGATCGAACCGCTGCCGGCGCCGACGTCCCACAGCAGTTCGCCGGGAACCGGGGCCAGGCGCGCGAGGGTAATGGCGCGCACATCGCGTTTGGTCAGTTGGCCGTCGTGCTGGAAGGCGGAGTCCGGCAGGCCGGCCAGTCGCGACAGGCGTGGCGTGTTCGGTTCGGCGATGCATTCGATGGCGATCAGGTTCAGATCGGCGATCACCGGCTCATTCCAGTCGTTGGCAACACCCTCGATGCGTCGTTCGGCTTCGCCGCCCAGATGTTCCAGCACGGTGAGGCGACTCGGCCCGAAACCGCGCTCGCGCAGCAATGCCGCGATGGCCGCCGGAGTCTGGCCGTCGTTGCTCAACACCAGCAAGCGCACACCACTGAACAGATGGGCGTTGAGCGCGGCGACGGGGCGGGCGACCACCGACAGTATCACCACATCCTGCAACGGCCAGCCCAGGCGAGCTGCCGCCAGTGACACGGAGGACGGGGCGGGCAGGATCAGCATTTCCGCGCCGGGCAGTTGCCGCGCAAGGCTGGCGCCGACGCCAAAGAACATCGGGTCGCCGCTGGCCAGTACACAAACCGGCTCGCCACGCAGCGCCAGTAACGGCTCAAGGGTAAACGGACTGGGCCAGAGCTGGCGTTCGCCGCGAATGCACACCGGCAGCAAGTCCAGTTGGCGCTGGCCGCCGATGATCCGCGAGGCGGCCATCAGGGCGCGCCGGGCATTCTTGCCCAGGCCCTTGAAGCCGTCTTCACCGATTCCCACAACCGTTAGCCAGGGTGTCATGCCGTTCCTTAATCCAGGGTTGATCTCAAGGGCGGCATGATAACGCGGCTGCCGGTATCTGACGCGGGTCGGTTGTCGGAGAATGTTTAACCGATAGCGGAAACTTAATGTTGTGCAAAAGCGGTTTGCTTAATGCGTGTTTTTGCTAGTTTGGCTCCAGCTTAAGTCGGGCTTAATGAAAGTTCTGATTTAACGACGAAGCATTTTACTTTTTAATGATTGCCAGGTTGGCAGGAGAGATATGGATATCAATTCAAACACAGATAACATCCGCAGCAATGCAATCGCTGTGAACAATATGTTGTTCACAGGCATCGGGGGTCAGACTGCAGCCGACAACCATTTTGTAAAGAACTGCGTTCTACTCGCGCAGATCAAGGCGGACGAACTTTACAACAGCAGTACCCAGCCTGCTGAATGGTTCGATCACTTTGCCGGCATTCTCTGGTCATTTGGCTGGAATCTTGAGGAACAGCCCGTCGTTCTGGTCCAGCGCGAATTCTCCGGAAGCGTGCAGGAGGCATGGCGAAAGTTGGCGGCGCCGTTGCTCGCGCGTTCCCAACTGGCACAAGTTGAAGCAGGACTTGCAGCGCTGGAAAACGATGCGGCGATCCTGAAAAAGTTTACGGCCCTGAGTGGCAAGACGTTCAACTCGCATATTTTGCCGATCAGTTATAACGCCAGCGGCGAGTTGGTTGTGGTGCTCAGTCACATCCGGTTTATCAAGATGGTCCTCAATACCACCTATCTGTTTTGGCAGATCCATCAGCCGATGTCGCAACTGGATATTCGCGCCAGAAAACTGGTGATCAAGCGCCGGGCGATGGATGCCCATCGAGCGAGCGTCGAGCAGGCCCTTCGCGAGATCCCTTTCAAGCTCGAAGAGTACGAACTCTGAACAGCGCCAGGCTGCGTAATTTGTAGCCTTGGCAGTTTCCGACCGGCAGGCATTTTCATGCGCTCGGGCAAAGCAGGCATAATGGCGACCTTTCGCCCACCACAGCGCTGCCAGCCAGCCGGTCACCCCTTTGAACGAACGCCCGATGTCCACCGCTTTACGCCCCTCGGCCTGCCCGGGGTTGCTGCGTATCGTCCAGGCACTGGATGGCGGCATCTGTCGGATCAAATTGAACGGCGGCTCGATCAACACTGCCCAGGCTGAAGCGGTGGCCAGCGCGGCCGAACGGTTTGCCGAGGGCGTGATCGAGGCGACCAACCGGGCCAATCTGCAGATTCGCGGGATCGGTAGCGAGCAGACGGCACTGATCGACAGCCTGCTCGCCGCCGGATTGGGCCCGCGTACCGCCGCTGGCGACGATGTGCGCAACCTGATGCTCAGCCCGAGCGCCGGGATTGATCGGCATATGCTGTTCGACACGCGCCCGCTGGCTGAACAGATTCTCGCCACCCTGCAAAGCCACGAACGCTTCCACGAGCTCAGCGCCAAGTTTGCCGTGCAACTCGACGGCGGCGAGGCGTTGGCGATGCTCGAACACCCCCATGATTTGTGGTTGTCTGCTGCTGAGCGAGAGGGCGAACAGTTGCTGGCATTCGGTCTGGCGGGTTGCCCCACGGACACGCCCGCAGGTTCAGTGTCACTTGAGCAAGGACACGCGTTGGTCGTTGCAGTGCTGGAGTTGTTTCTCGATTTGGCGCGGCCCGATCAAACACGGATGCGTCATGTGCTGGCCGAAATCCCGGCCGCGGATTTTCTCGCTCGCCTGGCCGAGCGTGTGCCCTTGAAGTCGATCACGGATTGGCGGCGCTCGTTGACTCCGGATGCTCTGCACATCGGCGCTCATCCGCAGGCTGGAACCGAATATGTCTATATCGGTGCCGTACCTCCTTTGGGGCGGCTCGATCCCGTCATGCTCAGAGGCGCGGCGCAACTGGCGCGCGAGTGCGGCGACGGGAGCCTGCGTTTCACCCCATGGCAAAGTCTGTTGCTACCCACTGTTGGAAAAGAACGGGCGCCCGAAGTCGTTCGACGTCTGGAACAACTGGGCCTGCAGTGTGACGCCGATCAGCCCTTGTCACGATTGATCGCCTGCACTGGTTCTGCTGGCTGCGGTAAAGGCCTGGCCGATACCAAGAGCGACGCCTTGCAATTGGCTGCGCTGTTGCAACGCCACGATCAAACAGTGCATTTGTCCGGTTGCCAGCGTTCCTGCGCCGCCGCCCATGGGGTGCCGGTCACGTTATTGGCCGTCGCCCCCGGTTATTACGACCTCTATTTTCGCGATGCGGGGCAGCCGGGCTTCGGCGCCCTGCACGCACGCAATCTTACTATTGAAGCGGTCGGCGCCTTGCTCGACGCCCGCCCACGGAGTTCCCTTGATGCTTGATTACATCCGCGACGGTCAGGAGATCTATCGCAACTCCTTCGCGATCATTCGCGCCGAGGCCAACCTCGAGCGCATCCCGGCCGATCTGGAGAAACTCGCGGTGCGGGTGATCCACGCCTGCGGCATGGTCGAGGCCATCGACGGGCTGCAATTTTCCGCAGGCGCAGGCAAGGCCGGGCGTGATGCGCTGGCGGCTGGCGCGCCGATTCTGTGCGACGCGCGGATGGTCAGCGAAGGCGTGACCCGCGCGCGTTTGCCGGCCAACAATCCGGTGATTTGCACCCTGCGCGATGACAGCGTGCCGGACCTTGCCCGTGAGTTGGGCAATACCCGTTCCGCCGCCGCGCTGGAACTGTGGCGCCCGCACCTGGAAGGCAGCGTGGTGGTGATCGGCAATGCGCCGACCGCACTGTTTTATCTGTTGGAAATGCTCGACGCCGGCGCCCCGAAACCGGCGCTGATCCTCGGCTTCCCGGTGGGCTTCGTCGGCGCCGCCGAATCCAAGGCGATGCTCGCGGCGGACAGCCGTGGCGTGCCTTTTGTCATCATGCAAGGCCGGTTGGGCGGTAGCGCCATGGCCGCCGCCGCCGTCAACGCCCTTGCTACGGAGATCGAATGATGCAGCAACCTGGACGTTTGATCGGCCTGGGTGTCGGCCCCGGTGATCCGGAACTGATTACCGTCAAAGCCTTGCGCCTGTTGCGCGAATCGCCAGTGGTGGCGTACTTCGTCGCCAAGGGCAAAAAGGGCAACGCCTTCGGCATCATCGAAGCGCACCTGCAGGACGCACAAACCTTGTTGCCGCTGGTTTACCCGGTGACCACTGAAGCGCTGCCGGCGCCGTTGTCGTACGAACAAGTGATCAGCGATTTCTACGATGCGGCTGGCGAACAACTCGCTGCGCATCTGGACGCCGGCCGTGACGTGGCGGTGATTTGCGAAGGCGATCCGTTCTTCTACGGCTCTTACATGTACCTGCACGATCGTCTGGCCGAACGCTATGAAGCCGAAGTGGTGCCGGGCGTCTGCTCGATGCTCGGCGGTGCGTCGGTACTCGGTGCGCCGCTGGTGTATCGCAATCAGAGCCTGTCGGTGTTGTCGGGGGTGTTGCCCCACGAAGACCTCAAGCGTCGGCTGGCCGATGCCGATGCCGCGGTGATCATGAAACTGGGGCGCAATTTTCCCAAGGTCCGTCAGGTGCTCGAAGAACTCGGTCTGGCCGAGCGTGCGCTGTACGTGGAACGCGCGACCATGGCCAATCAGAAAATCGTGCCGCTGGATCAGGTCGAGCCGATGTCCTCGCCTTATTTCTCGCTGATCATCGTTCCTGGTGAAAGGTGGCAAGGCTGATGGCCCATTCCGCTCCGGCGATTGTCATCCTCGGTAATGGCAGCCTCGCGACCGCACGCAAAATTCAGCAGGTGTATCCGGGCGCATTGATCCATGGATTGGCCGAACGGGTCGATGGCGCGGACCTTGTTTATCACGAGTTCGGCGCGACCCTGCGCGAGCTTTATCAACAGGACACGCCGATCATCGCGCTGTGCGCCGCCGGGATTGTGATCCGCACCCTGGCGCCGTTGCTGCTGGAAAAAGGTGCTGAGCCACCGGTGCTGGCCGTGGCCGAAGACGGCAGCGCCGTGGTGCCGCTGCTCGGCGGCCTCGGTGGGGTGAATGTCATGGCGCGCGAGATTGCCGCCGGCCTCGACGTCGCGGCGGCGATTACCACCAGCGGTGAGCTGCGTTTCGGCACGTGCCTGCTCAATCCCCCCAGCGGCTATGCCTTGGGCGATCTGGAGCTGGGCAAGCGCTTTGTCTCGGACTTGCTGGCTGGCGAACACGTGCGCATCGAAGGCGCTGCGCCCTGGTTGGCGCAAGCACAGTTACCGCAGGATCCCGAGGCTCATTTGTCGATCCATGTCGGCAGCGCCGAACGGACGCCGGCCGCCAATGAACTGTTGATCTACCCGCGCAGTGTGTTGTTGGCGGTCAGCGCCAGTGTGGCGGATTTGCCCCAGGCGATTCGCGCGGCGCTACGTCAGGCGCGAGTCGCCGTTCAATCGCTGGCGTGCTTGCTGGCGCCGGTCACTGAGATGGCCAACTCGACGTTGCGCGAAGCGGCGCTTGAGTTGGGTGTGCCGCTGCGTTTTGCGTCGGCTGCCAGCGATGCCAGCGAGTTGGCTCGCGAGGCTATTCCCGGCGCGACGATTATCCCGATCGACGCGAACCTGGCGCTGGCAATCGTCGAACAGCCGCTGAACGTTGCGCAGATCGGCCAGCCACGCGGTCGACTGGCGGTGATCGGCCTGGGCCCGGGCGCTGCCGAATTGATGGTGCCTGCGGTGAAGGCTGAACTGGCCAGAGCCACTGATGTGCTCGGTTACGAAACCTATGTGCGCATGGCCGGCCCGTTTCGCCCGGATCAAGTGCTGCACTGCACCGACAACCGCGAAGAGATGCAGCGTGCCCGTCACGCCTTCGAACTGGCGGCCCAGGGGCGGTCGGTGATCGTGGTCTCGTCCGGTGATCCCGGCGTGTTCGCCATGGCCGCCGCCGTGCTGGAAGCCTTGCACGAGTCGACTGACCCGGCCTGGCACAGCGTCGATCTGGAGATTCTGCCGGGGGTTTCCGCTTCACTGGCGACGGCCGCTCAGGCCGGTGCGCCGTTGGGGCATGACTTCTGCGTGATGTCCCTGTCGGACAACCTCAAGCCGTGGTCGATCATCGAAAAGCGTCTTGACCTGGCCGCCGAAGCCGATCTGGCGCTGGCCTTCTACAACCCGATCTCCCGCTCGCGGCCATGGCAGCTGGGCCGTGCGCTGGAGATCGTGGCACAGCACCGTACCCCTGAAACCCCGGTGGTGCTGGGACGTGATATCGGTCGGCCCGGTCAGACGCTGCGGACCACTACACTCGGCGCGCTCACGCCGGAGCAAGTGGACATGCGCACCATGGTGCTGATCGGCTCGTCCACCACTTGCGTGTTCCCCCGCGCCGAAGGCGGTGACTGGGTGTACACGCCGCGCTGGTATGGCAGCAAACCCCTCTGCTGAAATCTGGCGGCCCGCCCGGGCCGCCTTCATCACCTCAGTCCGGTTATTTCTCTCGATTGTTTCGGCATTTGTGCGTGTAAGCCTGTTCGGTTGTTTGAGTGGGATTTTGTTACCTGCCACGAAGAATTTTTATTCTGCTTTGTAGGACGTTCTACTTTGATTTCCGGATTTTTCAGGGTGTGACGAATCATTATTTCAGGCGCTTGTTCTGAGGTCCGGCCTATAAAGGGCTTTCCAGTATTTTGGCTTGTGAGTCATGACTAAACGAGTAAAAGTGCATAAGTCTGTAACGTTGGATGTAATGTTTGTTTTGTAATTAATTGAATTCCTTGTTGGTTGAGCGGTATTGAGTGTCGGGTTAGTTTTAACGTGTGCTTTATTGGTGTTGGTCGATTTTAAAGAGGTTGTGTGACGCTTCGGCGATATACCTCTAAATGTATTGATGCTCGATGCCCGTCTTGGAACGGCGGCGCTTTCTTCGCTTTATTTAT
>NZ_JBNNVP010000051.1:0-39734 GCF_050280605.1 Pseudomonas sp. NPDC089918
ATCTCCCACGGATCTGTACTGCGTCAACAGTCAGAATCGGGCTTTGTCCCTCCTCCTCCCTTCAAGTCCCAGCATACAAGCGGGCTTGCCCGCGAAGGCGTCATCAAATTCACCACATCAATCGATTATTTTCATCTCCCTGTAACCCTCCCGCCGCCAAACCGTCATCCCTGGCACCTATCTTGTAACTCCCGTACTCGCCTTGGGAGACTCGAAATGGCTCAGCCCTACGAAGAACGCAACAGCGCCGTCAAAACCCGTCGTCAGCAAGAAGATCAGCGCCGCATGGAATTTCGCCGCGCCATCGAAGATCGCTGCGAACGCCGCCAGCTACTGGCCGAAATTGGCGATTTTCCTGACGATCTGGAACTCAATTACTGGCAGGCGGCTCCCGTAACTTCCCGTCGAAACGCTCAACCAGCGCGCTGATCTGCGCCCGTTCGCTGCGGATAAACGCAAGGAATGCATGGGCCACCGGTGACAGCCGTTTGGCCTTGGCCTGCACCAGGCACCAACTGCGGTACAGCGGCAGCTCTTCGACTGGCAACTCGATCAATCCGCCGGTTGCCAATTCAAGGTTCAGGGCGTGGCGCGTCAACAGCGCCACGCCCAGACCCGCCAATACGCATTCACGCTGCGCTTCGGCCGAAGCCACTTCCTGGGTTTGGGTGAAGTGCACACGTTTCTCTTTGAAATACTCTTCGCAAGCCAATCGCGTGCCGGAACCGTGTTCGCGCAACAGCAGCGTGTAGGGCTCAAGATCCTGCAAGCGCAGCGGGCCCATGTGACACAGTGGATGATCCGGCGGCGCCACGGCGACAATCGGGTTGTTGAGGAACGGTAGAAACTCCAGCCCCATGTCCTGTGGGACCATCGACATGATCACCAGATCATCACGGTTATCCGACAGGCGCCGGATGACCTGGCCACGGTTGACCACCGTCAGGTGCAGGTTCACCTCCGGGTGCTGGCGCTTGAAGGCGGCAAACAGGTGCGGCACGAAATACTTGGCGCTGGATTCCACCGCCAGTTTCAGCTGACCCTGCAGTGAGCCTTGCATGTCTGACAGCTGCATATCGAGGTTTTCCAGGCGCCCGAAAATGTCCCGGCTGGCGCGCTGCAGTGCTTCGGCCGCCTCGGTCATGTAGAGTTTTTTGCCGACATAATCGAACAAGGGTTGGCCGATCAGCTCTTCGAGTTGACGAATCTGTAGGCTCACGGCAGGTTGTGTGAGAGACATTTCGTCGGCAGCGCGGCTGTAGGACCTTAAGTCGCACACCTCATTGAAGATCTGTAATTGACGCAACGTCATACGCATCAATGACTTACGCATTTTCTAGAAACCCTGAGCGGAGGCTGACGCCTCAACTATAAGTCTTTGCTTATGTGTAACCCAATTATTATTCATTTTTGTTAATCCCTTGCGAAGGCTAGTGTGGAGCTGCGACTGAATTGAAACATTTGGTCACGCGTCGACCTGATTAGACAGGTCGTGGGTACCACCGGCTCAAGGGAACCTCCAAGTGATAAAAAAGATCCTGATCGCCAACCGTGGTGAGATTGCCGTACGAATCGTGCGTGCCTGCGCCGAGATGGGCATTCGCTCCGTCGCGATCTATTCCGACGCCGACCGCCATGCCTTGCATGTGAAGCGTGCGGATGAGGCCCACAGCATCGGTGCCGAGCCACTGGCCGGCTACCTCAACCCGCGCAAGCTGGTGAATCTGGCGGTGGAAACCGGTTGCGATGCGTTGCACCCCGGCTACGGCTTCCTTTCGGAAAATGCCGAGCTGGCAGACATCTGCGCCGAACGCGGTATCAAATTCATTGGTCCATCGGCTGAAGTGATTCGCCGCATGGGCGACAAGACCGAAGCGCGCCGCAGCATGATCAAGGCTGGCGTACCGGTCACCCCGGGCACCGAAGGCAACGTGTCGGGCATCGAAGAAGCCCTGACCGAAGGCGACCGCATCGGTTACCCAGTGATGCTCAAGGCCACCTCCGGTGGTGGCGGACGCGGCATTCGTCGCTGCAACAGTCGCGAAGAACTCGAACAAGCCTTTCCGCGGGTCATTTCCGAAGCCACCAAGGCTTTCGGTTCGGCGGAAGTGTTCCTGGAAAAATGCATCGTCAATCCGAAACACATCGAAGCACAGATTCTCGGCGACAGCTTTGGCAACGTGGTGCACCTGTTCGAGCGTGATTGCTCGATCCAGCGTCGCAACCAGAAGCTGATCGAGATCGCTCCGAGTCCGCAACTGACTCCGGAACAGCGCGCCTACATCGGCGACCTGTCGGTGCGTGCGGCCAAGGCTGTGGGTTACGAGAACGCCGGCACCGTGGAGTTCCTGCTCGCCGAGGGCGAGGTGTACTTCATGGAGATGAACACCCGGGTGCAGGTGGAACACACCATCACCGAAGAAATCACCGGCATCGACATTGTGCGCGAGCAGATCCGCATCGCGTCCGGCCTGCCGCTTTCGGTGAAACAGGAAGACATCCAGCACCGCGGTTTCGCGCTGCAGTTCCGGATCAACGCCGAAGACCCGAAAAACAACTTCCTGCCGAGCTTCGGCAAGATCACCCGTTACTACGCGCCCGGCGGTCCCGGCGTGCGTACCGACACAGCGATCTATACCGGCTACACCATTCCGCCGTTCTACGATTCGATGTGCCTGAAACTGGTGGTCTGGGCGCTGACCTGGGAAGAAGCGATGGACCGTGGCTTGCGAGCTTTGGACGACATGCGTCTGCAAGGGGTCAAGACCACCGCC
The DNA here is from genome assembly GCF_050280605.1 of Pseudomonas sp. NPDC089918. Lineage (NCBI taxonomy): Bacteria > Pseudomonadati > Pseudomonadota > Gammaproteobacteria > Pseudomonadales > Pseudomonadaceae > Pseudomonas > Pseudomonas sp. NPDC089918. Next base: position 2,775 of record NZ_JBNNVP010000051.1, read on the forward strand.
GCGTATTACCAGGAAATCCTGCGTAACCCGGAATTCCGTAGCGGCCAGTTCAACACCAGCTTCGTTGAAAGCCACCCTGAACTGACCAATTACTCGATCAAGCGCAAACCCGAAGAGCTGGCCCTGGCCATCGCCGCCGCCATCGCCGCCCACGCAGGCCTGTGAGGAATAGAACAATGAGCAAGCAAATCCACGTTACCGACACAATCCTGCGCGACGCCCACCAATCGCTGCTCGCCACCCGCATGCGCACCGAAGACATGCTGCCAATCTGCGACAAGCTCGACAAAGTCGGCTACTGGTCGCTGGAATGCTGGGGCGGCGCGACCTTCGACGCCTGCGTACGCTTCCTCAAAGAAGACCCGTGGGAGCGTCTGCGCCAACTGCGCGCGGCATTGCCTAACACGCGTCTGCAAATGCTCCTGCGTGGCCAGAACCTGCTGGGCTACCGCCATTACAGCGACGACGTGGTCAAAGCCTTCGTTGCCAAGGCAGCAGTCAACGGCATCGACGTGTTCCGCATTTTCGATGCAATGAACGACGTGCGTAACCTGCGAGTCGCCATCGAAGCCGTGAAAGCCGCTGGCAAACACGCTCAGGGCACCATCGCCTACACCACCAGCCCGGTGCACACCATCGAGGCGTTCGTGGCCCAAGCCAAACAAATGGAAGCCATGGGTTGCGACTCCGTGGCGATCAAGGACATGGCTGGCCTGTTGACCCCGTACGCCACTGGCGAGTTGGTCAAGGCTCTGAAAAGCGAGCAATCGCTGCCCGTGTTCATTCACTCCCACGACACCGCCGGTCTGGCCGCGATGTGCCAACTCAAGGCCATCGAAAACGGCGCCGACCACATCGACACCGCAATCTCCAGCTTCGCTTGGGGCACCAGCCACCCGGGTACCGAGTCGATGGTCGCCGCCCTTAAAGGCAGCGAGTTCGATACCGGCTTGAACCTGGAACTGCTGCAAGAGATCGGCCTGTACTTCTACGCCGTGCGCAAGAAGTACCACCAGTTCGAAAGCGAATTCACCGCCGTCGACACCCGCGTTCAAGTCAACCAGGTACCGGGCGGGATGATTTCCAACCTGGCCAACCAGTTGAAAGAGCAGGGCGCGTTGAACCGCATGAGCGAAGTGCTGGCGGAAATCCCTCGCGTTCGCGAAGACCTCGGCTTCCCGCCGCTGGTGACCCCGACCTCGCAAATCGTCGGCACCCAGGCGTTCTTCAACGTGCTGGCCGGCGAGCGCTACAAGACCATCACCAACGAAGTGAAGCTGTACCTGCAAGGCGGCTACGGCAAAGCGCCGGGCACCGTGAACGAAAAACTGCGTCGTCAGGCGATCGGCAGCGAAGAAGTGATCGACGTGCGTCCGGCCGATCTGCTCAAGCCGGAAATGACCAAACTGCGTGCCGAAATCGGTGCCGTGGCCAAGTCTGAAGAAGACGTGCTGACCTACGCCATGTTCCCGGACATCGGCCGCAAATTCCTCGAAGAGCGCGCAGCCGGCACCCTCACGCCAGAAGTGCTGTTGCCGATTCCGGAAGCGGGCGGCGTGACGTCGGCCGGCGGCGAAGGCGTGCCGACCGAGTTCGTCATCGACGTTCACGGCGAAACCTACCGCGTCGACATCACCGGTGTCGGCGTCAAGTCGGAAGGCAAGCGCCACTTCTATCTGTCCATCGACGGCATGCCGGAAGAAGTGGTGTTCGAACCGCTCAACGAATTCGTCAGCGGCGGTAGCAGCAAGCGCAAGCAAGCCACTGCACCGGGCCACGTCAGCACCACCATGCCGGGCAATATCGTCGATGTCCTGGTCAAGGAAGGCGACACCGTGAAAGCCGGACAGGCCGTGCTGATCACCGAAGCGATGAAGATGGAAACCGAAGTCCAATCGGCCATCGCCGGCAAAGTCACCGCCATCCACGTGGCCAAGGGCGACCGGGTGAACCCGGGCGAAATACTGATCGAGATCGAAGGCTGAGTTAACAGCCTCGATATACCGCTTTAAACCTCGGGGGGGCATGTGCTCCCCTTTTTTTTCGCCCGGTATTTGGGAGTGCCACAATCCTTGTGTGGGAGCGGGCTTGCTCGCGAATGCGGAGTATCAGCCAATATGAATGCTGAATGTCACGCCGCATTCGCGAGCAACTAGGATCGCCGCACCGCCGCACCCACAAGGCTTACTGTGCTGAATCAGTGAGGACAAGGCGAGTGAACCCCGAGTAGGAGCTGCCGAAGGCTGCGATCTTTTCGTTAACCCCGCTTCAAATACGCCTTCCCATAATGCCGCTCCATCCGCGCCTGAATCAGCTCCAATCCAATCGACATCAGCCAATAAATAATCGCCGCTGTCGTGAGCATCTCGATATAGCGATAACTCGAGCGCCCATACGATTGCGCCAGGAACATCACTTCCCAAACCCCCATCACCGAAATCAGTGACGAATCTTTGAGCATGGAAATGAACTGGTTGGTGGTGGGCGGGATGATGGTGCGCATGGCCTGGGGCAGGGTGACGCGCCAGAAGATCACGGTTTCGCGCATGCCCAGCGCCAGCGACGCTTCGCGTTGGCCATGGGGAACGCCGAGGATGCCGGCGCGGAAGATTTCGCTCAGGTAGGCGCCGTAGTTCAGCGACAGGGCAATGATGCCGGCGGCGATGGCGCCAGGCACGATGCCCAATTGCGGCAAGCCGAGATAGATCAGCAGAATTTGAATCAGCAGCGGTGTACCGCGAAAGAACGAGGCATAGAAGCTCGCGATACCGAACGCCACCGCGCTTTTCGACAACCGAGCCAAAGCCGTGATGAAGCCCAGCAGTGATGACGCCACGATCGAGCACAGGCACAAAAACAGCGTCAGCGCTGCGCCTTGCAGAAAGCCGTTGGGCGCCAGGTGCAGGCCGATCAGGTTCGGCAGTTTGTCGAGGATGATCGAGAACTTCAGGTCGAAGCTCAGGAAGAAACTCGCGAACAAGCCGAACATTGCTGCCCAGGTCAGGTACAGCCGCGTGCGGAATCCGAAGATCCGTTGCAGCAACGACTCAGCCACCGGTTGCGGTGGTTGAGGAGGTTTGGGGAAAGAAGTCATTTACTGATGTCGGCGCCGATCCATTTTTGCGACAGCTTGCTCAAGGTGCCGTCCTGTTTCAACTGGGCAAACACATCACGTACTTTGGCGTCCCACTGGGCGTCGCCTTTTTCGATGGCCACCGAGTTCGGCTCCGAGTACAGCGGCTCACCGGCGAGCTTGAAGCGCTTGTCTTCGTTCAGGCGTGGTTGTGCGGTCACCAGGTTGGTAAGAATCGCGTCCAGACGAACGCCAGCGCCCAGGCCCAAATCCTGGAACGCGACGTTGTCGGTGTCATACGGAGCGATCTGCACATTCTCGAACGGGTACTGCAATTGGATGTCTTCGGCGCCTTCGATCACCAGGTTTTTGTTCAGGTAGCTTTCATAGCTGGAGGCGCTGGTAAGGCCGACTTTTTTGCCGCTCAGGTCCTTGGCGCTGTGAATGCTGTCGTCCTTGGCGTTGACCACAATCACGGCAGGGGAGGCGTAGTACTCCACCGGGAAGTCGAAGACTTCGGCGCGGGCTTTGCTCGGGGTCATGGAGCAGATGCAGATGTCGTAACGCCCGCTCCAGCGACCGGCAGCGATCACGTCCCAGGACGGCGTTTCGAGGCGCAATTTGACGCCCAGTTTGTCCGCCACGGCCTTGGCCACGTCGACGTCGAAACCGTCGAGCTGGTTTTGATCGTTGAGGAACGAGAAGGGCGGATAGCTTTCCATCAACACGCCCACCAGTTCTTTCTTTTGCTCGATGCGATCCAGAGTAGCGCCCGCAAAGGCTTGGGTAGAGGCAGCCAAAATCGTCAGGCCCAGGGCCAGCAGTGGTTGAAATTTCACAGTTGATCCCTGAAAAAAAGAGGTTGTTATTAACCGGGTGGTGCGTATTAAATAGTTATAAGAAAGACTCTGATAGTGAGTTATTTTCATAAGCTTATGAGTGAAAAGAATATGGGCGCAGGCAGCACGGTAATTCTGGATGGCGGCATGGGTCGTGAGCTGCAACGCCGAGGGGCGCCGTTCAGGCAGCCCGAGTGGTCGGCGCTGGCTTTGAGCGAAGCACCGCAAGCGGTGGAGGCGGTGCATGCGGCTTATATCGAAAGCGGTGCCAACGTGATCACCAGCAACAGTTACGCGGTGGTGCCGTTCCATATTGGCGAAGAGCGTTTCGCGGCTGAAGGTCAGGCCCTTGCGGCGTTGGCCGGTGAGCTGGCTCGGCGTGCAGTCGATGCGGCGGGCAAACCGGTGCGCGTGGCCGGCTCATTGCCGCCATTGTTCGGCTCATATCGCCCGGACTTGTTCGATGCCGCGCGGGTGACTGAACTGCTGACGCCTCTGGTCAATGGCCTGGCGCCGCATGTCGACTTGTGGCTGGCTGAAACCCAGAGCTCGATCGTCGAGGCACGAGCGATCCATGCCGGTCTGCCGAAGGATGGCAAGCCGTTCTGGCTGTCGTTTACCTTGAAGGATGAAGACACCGACGAAGTGCCGCGTTTGCGCTCCGGTGAGCCCGTGGCTGAGGCCGCTGCGGTGGCGACGGAGTTGGGCGTCGAGACCTTGCTGTTCAACTGCAGCCAGCCAGAAGTGATCGGCGCTGCGATTGATGCGGCACGGGAAACCTTCGAACGCTTGGGGGTGAAGATTCACATTGGCGCGTACGCCAATGCCTTCCCGCCGCAGCCGAAAGAGGCCACGGCCAATGACGGTCTGGACCCGTTGCGCGACGATCTCGACCCTCCGGGTTATTTGCAGTGGGCAGCTGATTGGCAGAAGCGTGGGGCCAGCCATTTGGGTGGGTGCTGCGGGATCGGGCCGGAGCATATTGCGGTGCTCGCCCAGAAATTGGCGTGACGCCAATCGCGAGCAGGCTCGCTCCCACAATAGATCTTCAGTGAACACGTATATTGTGTTCGACAACGATCCAATGTGGGAGCGAGCCTGCTCGCGATAGCGTCCGTCCGGGCGCCGAAGATTACTGGCGGCACTCCACCAGAGTTTTCACCTGCCCCGACCCCGTCTGGTTCTCATCCGACAGCCACCGCTCAAACCCCGCGCCAATCGCTGGCCATTCCGAATCCAGAATCGAATACCACGCCGTGTCTCGATTCTGCCCCTTGACCACCATGTGCTGGCGGAACACCCCTTCAAAACTGAACCCCAACCGCTCCGCTGCATATTTGGAACGGGCATTGCCGTTGTTGCATTTCCATTCCAGACGCCGATAACCCAAGGCAAAGGATTCCCTGGCCAGCAGGTAAACCGCCTCGGTACTTTTCGGGGAACGCTGCATCGCTGCGCCGAAGGTCACATGGCCGATCTCGATGCGGCCCTGAGCAGGGACAATCGACATCAGGCTGAGGATACCTTGTACGTCGCCGCTGGCGCGGTCGATCACGGTGAAGAAATACGGGTCGCTGTTGGCCGCATGGTTGTTCAGCCAATCGTTGAAAGCGCTGCGTTCCGGGAAAGGACCGTAAGGCAAATAGTCCCAGAGTTTCGGATCCGAGCCCGGGCCTTCGAGGGCTTTCCACAAGCCGTCGGCGTGACGGGCCGGGTCAAGTTTTTCCAGGCGGATGAAACGCCCTTCGATCAATTGAACCGAGGGTGGCGGAACACCTTGCCAGTCCGCGAGTGAAGTCGACATGCTGCTCTCCTTGAACCTTATAGGGCGTGGCGAAACTGGATGAAACCGGGGCGTTCGGCGATGCGCTCATAGAGCTGGATCGCGGTGGCGTTGGTTTCGTGGGTCAGCCAATGAACTTTGCAGCACCCATCGGCCTTGGCCGTGGTGTAGACGAATTCGATCAGTTGCCGACCGACGCCGGTGCCGCGGGTTTCTGGCGTCACCAGCAAGTCTTGCAGATAGCAGGAGTTTTCGATGCTCCAGTTCGAGCGGTGATAGATGAAATGCACCATGCCCACCGCTTTGCCATTGGCCCAGGCCAGCGCCCCGTGAGTCGGTTCGCTCGGGTCGAGCAGGCGCTGCCAGGTGCTCTGGGTGACTGCGTCGGGCAATTCGGTGTTGTAGAAGCGCAAGTAGGCTTGCCACAGCGGCAGCCAGGCGGCGTGATCGTCGGCGGTAACCTGGCGGATGTCGATCTGACTCATGTTCGTTCCTTATCGCATCAAGTGGGCGAGGGCCTGGTCGTGAACATCAGGGCTGGCGGCCAGCCCCTCGCGCACACCGGCGATGTCTGCGGCACTACGGTTCTGGCTGAGTTTGCGTTTGCCCTCCAGCCGCTGGATCGGCAAGGCAAAACCGACGATGGCCTTGAGCATGCCGTCGATATAGTCGACGGGGGCATCGGCAACCTTCCACGGCTGGGTGCGACCGGCTTCATGACGCTCGGTCAATGCGCTGACCAGATCGCGCAGGCGATCGGTATCGGTGAACACTTCGCCAGTGCCATAAGCATGCACGGTCACGTAGTTCCAGGTTGGCACCACTTTGCCGTGTTCGGCTTTGGCCGGATAAAACCCTGGGCTCACATAAGCGTCGGCGGCGGCAAATATCACCAGCGCTTCAGCGCCGTTCTGCAGTTCCTTCCATTGCGCATTGGCTTTGGCGAAGTGGCCGTAGAGGGTTCCATTCGGGCCGTGGTCAGCATTCAGCAGCAGAGGCAAATGACTGGCTTGCAGGCCTTGCACACCGTGGGTGACCAAAACGCCAAGACGGGCGCCGAGGATGTGCTGATGCAGCTCATTCAAATCATTGATGGCGAAATTGCTGGGCGTATACATGGAAATATTCCTTGGCGAATGCCTGCATCCTAGGCAGGCTATTGGTCTGTTGTAAGAGCCATTAATGGCCAATTTCATAGGTCCATTACCATGTCGAATACGCCGCTTCCCTCGTCGTTCAATCCGGCGGGTATCGAACTCGACCGCCGCCAGGGCCTGAGTCGTCAGCTCTATCAAGCGCTGCGGGTGCGAGTGCTCGACGGACGACTGGCCAGCGGCACACGACTGCCAGCCAGTCGCGATCTGGCGGCGGCGTTATCGATTTCCCGTAACAGCGTGGTCCGTGCCTACGATCAGCTTTACGCTGAAGGCTTCATCGAGGGGCGTGTTGGCGACGGGACATATGTCGCGCAATTGCCTCAAGCCGCGGTGTCGGTGGAAAAATTATCCACAAAAGTATCCACAGGGTTTTCAACAGGGTTACCCACAGCCTTATCCACAAATTGGCTGGATTTACCTGTGGTTTCATCCAGTAAAGTTATCCACAGCGGTGCTTTGGGCCGGGTTGAAAAGAACCACTTGACCTTGCCTCCCAGTGGTCCGCCTCGGGCATTTCGTGTCGGCGTTCCAGCCTTCGATCTATTTCCTTTCGAGGTCTGGACCAAGCTGAACGCGGCTTTCTGGCGTAAGCCGGATTTAGAGCAACTGTGTTATGGCGATCCGGCGGGTGATGAACGCTTGCGCGGATTGATTGCGGCCTACTTGCGAAGCTCCAGGGGCATGCAGTGCTCGGCTGAGCAAATAGTGATCACCAGTGGCGCACAACAGGGGATTAGCCTTTGTGCACAGTTGCTGGTGGAGCCTGGCGATGGGGTGGGGATTGAAAATCCGGGGTATCGAGCGGCGGGTCATGCGTTCGCTGTAGCCGGCGCGCGATTGCACGGGATAGCGGTGGACAGTGAGGGTATTGATTGCACCGAATTGGCGGCGCTCAGCGATTGTCGATTGGCTTACGTCACGCCGTCGCATCAGTACCCGACCGGGGTGGTCATGAGTCTGGCGCGACGTCTTGAATTGTTGGCTTGGGCCGAACGCACCCAAGGGTGGATCGTCGAGGATGACTACGATGGCGAATACCGTTACAGCGGCGCACCACTGGCGCCGTTGGCTGCACTGGATCGACAGGGGCGGGTGCTGTATGTCGGAACCTTCGGCAAGGTCGCATTCCCGGCATTAAGACTGGGTTATCTGGTGTTGCCGCCCGGACTGGTTGAGGCGTTCTCCCAGCGTCGTGCGGTGGACGTACGGCACTCGGAGGTCAGCACCCAGGCGGTAATGGCCGAGTTCATGGCCGCCGGGCATTTCCAGCGGCATATCCGACGTATGCGCCGCGCTGCGTTGAGTCGGCGTAACGTGTTGCTCAATGGCTGGCCTGTGGATATCCCGGGCGTCGGTAAGCTGCCCAGTGTGGCGGCCGGTTTGCATCTGACGGTACGTGTCGACAGCGTGACTCGTGAGCGCGAATTGATTGAACAAGCCACCAGCGTCGGGGTGGAGATCAATGGTTTGAGCAGTTATTGGCTGCCAGACACGACGCTTCCCGAGGACCAGCGAGCGGGGCTGGTCCTGGGGTTCGCCGCAGTGCCGGAGACGGCTATCGAATCGGCACTGGCGAGGCTCAAAGAGATCTGGCGCCCGGTATGAGTCGCGCCGTCCGGATCAGGTGCCGGACTTGATCTTGGTCCAGGCCCGGGTCCGCGCCCGCTCGGCGTCACGGGGCAACGGTTGCAGGGTGTACAGCGTGCTCATCGCCGCTTCGGTCGGGTACAGGTTCGGGTTGTTACGGATCGCCGGGTCGACCATTTCGGTGGCGTCCTTGTTCGGGTTCGGGTAGCCGACGAAGTCGCTGACCGGCGCAATCACCTGCGGCTGCAACAAGTAGTTGATGAAGGTGTAGGCGTCTTCCGGGTTCTTCGCGCCTTTCGGGATAGAGAGCATGTCGAACCAGATCGGCGCGCCTTCTTTGGGCAGGCGCATGTCGACGATCACACCGTTCTTGGCTTCCTTGGCACGGTTGGCGGCCTGGGAGAAGCTGCCGGAGTAACCGACCGCGACGCAGATGTCACCGTTGGCAATGTCGGCCATGTACTTGGATGAATGGAAGTAGGTGATGTACGGACGGATCTTCATCAGCAGCGCTTCAGCCTTGGCGTAGTCCGCAGGCTTTTTGCTGTTGGGGTCCAGGCCGAGGTGTTGCAGGGCCAGCGGCAGGATCTCTGACGGCGAGTCGAGCAGGGCTACGCCGCACTGTTTGAGTTTGCTGATGTTCTCTTCCTTGAAGATCAGGTCCCAGCTGTCCACCGGTGCGTTGTCGCCCAAAGCTGCCTTGATCTTGTCCGGGTTGAAGCCGATCAGGATGGTCCCGTACATGTACGGCACGGCGAATTTGTTGCCCGGGTCATTGGCTTCGATCAGCTTCATCAGCTTGGGATCGAGATGATTCCAGTTCGGCAGTTTGCTGCGGTCCAGCGGCTGGAACACCCCGGCTTCGATTTGCTTGGCGAGGAACACGTTGGACGGCACCACCACGTCGTAACCGGAGTTGCCGGTCAGCAACTTGGCCTCCAGCGCTTCGTTGGTGTCGAAGATGTCGTAGACCAGTTTGGTCTGGGTGTTCTGGGCCTTGAAATCTTCCAGCGCTTTGGGGGTGATGTAGTCGAACCAGTTGTACACCCGCAACGTGCGTTCTTCGGCGTGAACGGCACCACTGAATACGGTGGCGTATAGCACTGGAGCGATAAAACGCTTGAGTCGGTTCATTTGTTCTAATTCCTCATTGGGCGCTTTCAAAACCTTCGAGAACGTTCACGGCATTGATGCCGATTTCTTCCACCGCGTAACCGCCTTCCATCACGAACAGCGTCGGCTTGCCGAGGCCCGCGATGCGCGCGCCCATCGCCAGGTAATCCGGGCTGTCGAGTTTGAACTGGGAGATCGGGTCGTCCTTGAACGTATCGACGCCCAGGGATACGACGACGATGTCGGCGCCGTACTTTTCAATCTCTTTGCAGGCCTGCTCCAGGGCTGCGCTCCAGCGGTCCCAGCCTGAGCCGGCGGGCAAAGGGTAGTTGAAGTTGAACCCTTCGCCCGGGCCTTCACCGTGTTCTTCTTCATAACCGAGGAAGAACGGAAACTCGGCTTCCGGATGACCATGGATGGAGGTGAACAGCACGTCGCTGCGCTCGTAGAAAATCGATTGGGTGCCGTTGCCATGGTGGTAATCGACGTCGAGGATCGCGACCTTTTTGTGGCCTTGATCGAGGAATGCCTGAGCGGCGATGGCGGCGTTGTTGAGGTAGCAATAACCGCCCATCACATCGCTGGCGGCATGGTGTCCCGGTGGACGGCACAAGGCGAAGGCACTGCGGGCACCGCGCTGGATTTGCGCTTGGGCCGTGAGCGCAACTTGCGCCGCGCTATACGCCGCTTGCCAGGTACCGGCGGTAATCGGTGCGCCGCCGTCGAAGCTGTAATAGCCGAGCTGACCGTGCAGGCTGGTGGGCATGATCCGGCGCAGGGTGCGGGCAGGCCAAGTGTAGGGCAGCAAGTCGCCATCGGTATTGAATTCGGTCCAGCGCGCCCAGGCCCCTTTGAAGAAGTCGAGGTAGTCGCGGCTGTGGATACGCTCGATCGGCCCGAGACCGAAATCCTGCGGCGCCTCGACCGGGCCCAGATCGCGGGACTGTACGCGTGCCAACACATGGTCGGCCCGCGAGGGCATTTCGAAGCAGGGCATCAATTGCCCGTCCATCAATTCGCAACGGCCGTGATGCAAGTGGTGATCGTCCGAGTAGATCGTCAGCATTCTTGTTCTCCGCAGGCTGATTCGGTTGCACACAGTCTTGCGGCGGGCGGCGTTTGGGAGAACGGCAGGAAAGGCCAAAAGGGGATCGATATGGCCAAAAGATTTGACCGAAATTCGCCCCTTAATGGCACACCGGTGCTTCAACATTGGGCTTGGAATGCCGAACCTGGGGGAGCGGGCTTGCCCGCGAAAGCGATGGTCCAGCCAATGGAGATGCGTCGAATGTACTGGCCTCTTCGCGGGCAAGCCCGCTCCCACAGGGGTTATCGGTGTGGCCGGAACTGACTCGGCGCAACGCCACTCCAGCGCACAAACGCATGGCGGAAGCTTGCGGTCTCGCTGAACCCCAGCGCCTCGGCAATCCGGTAGATCGGCAGTTGATCTTCGCAGAGCATTCGCTTGGCCTGCTCGAAGCGCAATTCATCGAGCAGTTCTTGATAGCTGCAGCCCAGGTCCTTCAGATGTCGACGCAGGGTGCGCGCCGAGCAGTTCAACTGTTCGGCCAGCCCATCCAGGCCCGGGGCCGCGTTGAGTTGCGCAGCGAGTAGTTGGCGGATACGCCCGAGCCAGGCCTGGCGCCCGGTGAACTCGGTGTTTTGCTTGCGACACCGTTCGGCCATGGCCTGGTGCGTGATGGCGTCGGCCAGAGGCAGGGGTTGTTCGAGCCAGCGCTTATCGAAGGCAAAGGCATTGGACACCGCATCGAACAGCAAGGGGCAGTCGAAACGCTCGGCATAGCGCGCCTGATAGTCCGGCGCCGGGTGTTCGAAGCGGGCGCCGAGCAGAGGCAGAGGATGGCCGAGCAAGTCTTCGCAGGTGACTTTCATCGAGACCAGGCAAAACTCGACATTGAAGGGCGCCAGCGCCGGATTCTCCCGATAGTCGCCGGCGGTGAGCCAGATGCGCTCGCCATCCTCCTCCAGGCTCAACTCGAACAGTGTTCCCAATAGCGCCGGATAGTGCAGCGCCAACCGCAAGGCGTCACCTAAAGTGGCGCTGGTGAGTAAGGCGTACCCGAGCATGCCGTAGGACGAAACATGCATTCGCCGGCCCAGTTCCAGGCCGATATCGCGGCGTAACGCGACGGCGTTGGCGCAAACCAGCATCTCTTGGTTGGTGGTGATGCGCGTGTCCGCCCGGCTCAGATCCACCGCGCTGATACCGCTGCCGGCCAGCAATGCTTCGCTGGACAGGCCTTCGGCCTTGAAGGTGTTGAGTACCAGAGAGACGGCATTGAGGGTGGTGAGATGGGAGTGGAGCATGGGTGCTTCCAGCGTTGGGCGTGCCGGAAGGGGAGCAAGTTATATGCCTGATGGCCCCTGTAGGAGCGAGGCTTGCCCGCGAAGGCGTCCTCAAGTGCGCCAAAAGCTTCGCGGGCAAGCCTCGCTCCTACAGGGTTTTGTGTTGTGTCAGTTGAGTTCGCCGCACAGGTCTAGTTCAACCAGCCGTCGAATTTCAGCGATCTCAAGCCCTGCACCCAGCAGCCCATGCAACTTGCCGAATGCCGCCTCGCGAGTCATGCCGCCACCGGACAACACACCGGCGTCACGCAAACGGCTACCCGCCTCGTACACATCGAGCTGCACACCACCTTCATGACATTGCGTAACTGCGACCACCACCACACCTTTATCCCGCGCCCGTTCCAGGCTGGCGAGAAACGCGGGGTTGTCGCTTGGCCCGGTACCGCTGCCATAACATTCCAGCACCAGACCCTGAATACCGCTGTTGAGCAAACCATCCAGTTGCTCGGCGCCGATGCCGGGGAACAGGGGTAGCGCTGCGACCGTTGCCAGTTGTTTAGGCTGGTTGTAGTTCAATTGCGCCGGCACGGAAGTCGCTTTCACGCCGCCGCCCTGACGCTCCAGCCGTTTGAACGGATGACGGCCGAAACTGCGAACCTTGGCGCAACGTGTCGGGTCGAGCAGTTCGCCGTGAAAGTACAGATGAACGCCCGGCGCCAGGCCCTGGCCAAGTGCAACCAATGCACCGCTGAGGTTTTCCCAGGCATCACTGTCGGTCACGCCGGCCGGCAACATGGAGCCGGTGAACACCACGCGGGCATGCAAGCCGAGCAGCTGAAAGCTCATGGCCGCGGCGCTGTAGGCCAAGGTGTCAGTACCGTGCAGGATCAACACGCTGTCGCAGCCCTGGACATCCACGGCATCGACCACCGCTTCACGCAGTTGCTGCCAGTAGGCGGGCGTCATGTTGGCGCTGTCGATCAGCGGCGACATCTCGCGAAAGCGCCACTGCGGTACCACCAGTTCGGGTTGGCTGTGCAGATACTCGCGCATCCGCGCTTCGAAACCGGACGCCGGCGCCAGGCCGTGGGCACTGGCTTGCATGCCGATGGTGCCGCCGGTGTAGAGCACCATGACGTGCTGGGCAGCAGGAAAAGTCGAGGAATTCATGGAGGTTCTCCGAAAACGATGTGGGAGCGAGCCTGCTCGCGATGGCAGCGATGTGGTCTCAAGCTCTAACCAGAACGGCAGCATCAAAAAAGCTGCCACAACATACGACCGAGCATGACGCCGGTCGCAAGCTGTGTCACGCCGGGCGCAGAGGGTGCGCCCGGTTTTTTACCGATCAGCGTTGCGCTGCGGTCACGCCTTGCGGCTCGGCTGCGGCCGTAGGAGCGGCGGCTGTCGGATTGGCTGGCCAGGCTTTCAGGTCCAGGTCCAGATCCGGGAACTTGCTCGAATCGAACACCGGGGTCTTGATACCGGCAGCACGCTGGTCATCGTAGTCACGCAGGATGCGCATGCCGACCTTGAACAGCAGGAACAGCGCGATCAGGTTCACGAACGCCAGCAGAGTCATGGTGATGTCAGCGAAGGCGAACACCGTGCTCAGGTTCTCGATGGCACCCCAGAAGATCAATACCAGTACCAATGCGCGGTAGGCGATCAGCGCCTTGCGGTTTTCGCCGATCATGAAGCGCAGGTTGTTCTCGCCCAGATAGTAGTTGTAGAGGATCGAGGTGAACACGAACAATGCCAGGGCCACGGAGATGAACATCCGGCCCCAGTCACCGACCACGGCAGCCAGGGAGTTTTGGGTCAGGGCAATGCCGTCGCCTTCGAAGCCCGGGGTGTAGAAGCCCGACAGCAGGATCAGCAACGCGGTGCAGGTGCAGATCACGAAGGTGTCGAGGAACACGCTGAACGCTTGAACCACGCCTTGCGAGACCGGGTGCTCGACCGAGGCCACCGCGGCCACGTTCGGCGCACTGCCCAGGCCCGCTTCGTTGGCGAACACGCCGCGCTTCACGCCCATGACGATGGCGCTGCCGATCAGGCCGCCGAACGCCTGGTCCAGACCGAAGGCGCTTTTGACGATGGTCATCAACATGCCCGGAACGTGATCGAACTGCAGCACGATCACGTAGATGGTCACGCCGATGTACACCAGGGTTTTCACCGGTACCAGCAGGTCAGCGACCTTGGCGATCCGCTTGATACCACCGATGAACACCAGACCCAGCAATACCGCCAGGCCAAGGCCGGTGTACGTGGTGTCGAGGCCGAAGGCATTGTTCAGCGAGTGGGTTACGGCGTGGGCTTGCAGGCCGTTGAAGGCAAAGCCGAAGGTGATCAGCAGCAGGAACGCCATGATCTTGCCCAACCAGCGTTTCTGCAGGCCGTGCTGAATGTAAAAGGACGGGCCGCCACGGAACTGGCCTTCGGAGTCGCAGCGCTTATAGAGCTGGCCGAGGGAGCATTCGAAGAAGCTGCTGGACATGCCGACCAGCGCGGTCACCCACATCCAGAACACCGCACCGGGGCCACCGAGGGTCACGGCGATACCGACACCGGCGATGTTGCCCGCACCGACACGGCCGGCGAGGCTGAGCATCAGGGCCTGGAACGAGCTGAGTTGACCGGCGCTGCTGCGCAAGCTGTCACGGAACACCGCGAACATGTGGAAGAAATGACGGAACTGGACGAAACGCGAGCGGATCGTGAAGTAGCTACCGAGCCCGACAATGAGCACGATCAGTACTTTCCCTGAGAGGAAGTCGTTGATGACTTCGAGCATGGATTATTCCTCGCTATTTTTTGTGTGTGCGAATGCTGGGTGGTTGACACATCGCGTTACACCCGCTTGTGCTCGGCACAACAGGTGAGGCGAAGGTTCGTCCCGGTTCCATTTCGCGGGTTTGTTATTAGTTCGGGTTCGCATGGGTTTGGGCCTCGTTACCGACGACCGCTCACGCGAAGAGGGCCGGCACTATACATAGGAGAGTGCCATCCGTCTGCACGGTTGTGGTGCGAGCGACGAAACGAAGCTTTGAAACACCCGACGTTACCGGCGTCGGGCTTATGTAGAAGCTGCTCTTTTGTGGGAGCGGGCTTGCTCGCGAATGCGGCCTGATATCCACCCTTCAGGGTGACTGACGCACCGCCTTCGCGAGCAAGCCCGCTCCCACATTTTTCAGCTTCCAGACATTCTGTTTGTGGCTGCCAAAGAGTTAAAAAAAAGGGCTTGAGGGAGTAAATCCCCAAGCCCTCAAAAGGTGAGAGGTGTCTAGTCCCTCGACCTGGTGAGCGTGCTCTTCAAAAGAGCCGGCGTTTGGTCAAGCCTTCAAAGGCACCAGACGCGGAGCAATCATGTTTTCCGGGCGCAGGATGTCGGCGAGCATTTCTTCGTCGAGCAAGCCTTCTTCGCGCACCAGTTCCAGCACGCCGCGGCCGCTTTCAAGCGCGATACGGGCAATGCGAGTGGCGTTTTCATAGCCGATGTACGGGTTCAGTGCTGTAACCAGGCCGATCGAGTGTTCGACCAGTTCACGGCAGCGCTCTTCGTTGGCGGTGATGCCGACGATGCAGTGCTCGCGCAGCATGTCCATGGCGCGCTGCAGCAGGCGGATCGAGTCGAAGATCTTGAAAGCGATCAGCGGCTCCATCACGTTCAGTTGCAGCTGGCCGCCTTCGGCCGCGATGGTCAGGGCCAGGTCGTTGCCGATGATCTGGAACGCCACCTGGTTCACGGCTTCCGGGATTACCGGGTTGACCTTGCCTGGCATGATCGAGCTGCCTGGCTGACGCGCTGGCAGGTTGATTTCGTTGATGCCGGTGCGTGGGCCGCTGGACAGCAGACGCAGGTCGTTGCAGATCTTCGACAGCTTGACCGCGGTGCGCTTGAGCATGCCGGAGAACAGCACGAAGGCGCCCATGTCGGAGGTGGCTTCGATCAGGTCGGCGGCTGGCACCAGTGGGTGACCGCTGATGGTCGCCAGGCGTTGCACGGCCAGGTGCTGGTAGCGCGGGTCGGCGTTGATGCCGGTGCCGATCGCGGTCCCGCCCAGGTTCACTTCGGTCAGCAGCTCTGGCGCCAGAGTCTTCAGGCGTGCCAGGTCTTCGCCCAATGTGGTGGCGAAGGCGCGGAATTCCTGGCCCAGGGTCATCGGCACGGCGTCTTGCAGCTGGGTACGACCCATCTTCAGAACGTGGCTGAATTCTTCACCTTTGGCAGCGAACGACTGGATCAGGCTGTCGAGGCTGGCCAGCAGCGCGTCGTGACCCAGCAGCAGGCCCAGACGGATCGCGGTCGGGTAGGCGTCGTTGGTCGACTGCGCCATGTTGACGTCGTTGTTCGGGTGCAGGTACTGGTATTCGCCCTTGCTGTGGCCCATGGCCTCCAGCGCGATGTTGGCGATGACTTCGTTGGCATTCATGTTGGTCGAAGTGCCAGCGCCGCCTTGAATCATGTCCACCACGAATTCTTCGTGGAAATCGCCGCGGATCAATCGGGCACAAGCTTCGCTGATAGCAGCGTGCTTGGCTTCGCTCAGGTGACCCAACTCGCGGTTGGCGTCAGCGGCGGCCTGCTTGACCATTGCCAGACCGACAACCAGTTTCGGGTAATGCGAAATCGGAACGCCAGAGAGGCG
This sequence comes from Pseudomonas sp. NPDC089918, assembly GCF_050280605.1. Lineage (NCBI taxonomy): Bacteria > Pseudomonadati > Pseudomonadota > Gammaproteobacteria > Pseudomonadales > Pseudomonadaceae > Pseudomonas > Pseudomonas sp. NPDC089918. The sequence goes on from NZ_JBNNVP010000051.1 coordinate 19,289, forward strand.
GAAGTTGTTCACCGCTCGCAGGGTCTGGATGCCGTAATACGCTTGAGCAGGTACTTCGAGTACGCCAAGCAGGTCTTTTTCTGTGCGGAAAGATGCAGCGGAGGACATGATAGAAATCATCTCGATATGGACCCGGTCTGTGCCGGAACACCGCAAATGCTAGGCTTGTGAAGAATTTTGGGCCAATGCTGTTAAACACTAGCCTATGCACATTCGGCATAATGCCCATGTGACGCCGCGTGCGCGGCGAACGTGTGACCTAAATTGGTGCGTGTCCGGGAGGGCGTGATGAATCTGGAAAGCAAATGGCTCGAGGACTTCAGTGCTCTGGCCGCTACCCGCAGCTTCTCCCAGGCGGCCGAGCGCCGCTTCGTGACCCAGCCTGCATTCAGCCGGCGGATCCGCAGCCTCGAAGCTGCGCTGGGGCTAACCTTGGTCAATCGCTCCCGCACGCCGGTCGAGCTGACGGCGGCGGGGCAGTTGTTTCTCGTCACCGCGCGAACCGTGGTCGAACAGCTGGGCGAAGTGCTGCGTCATCTTCATCACCTGGAAGGCGGGCAGGGCGAGGTGATGCAGGTTGCCGCCGCTCACTCCCTGGCGCTAGGTTTCTTCCCGCGCTGGATTGCGCAATTGCGCAACGAAGGGCTGAACATCGCCACGCGGCTGGTGGCCACTAACGTTGGCGATGCGGTGCATGCATTGCGCGAAGGCGGCTGCGATTTGATGCTGGCGTTTTATGACCCGGACGCAGCGATGCAAATGGATCCGGAGATTTTTCCGTCGCTGCACCTGGGAGACACCGAAATGCTCCCGGTGTGCGCCGCCGATGCCGATGGCAAACCGTTGTTCGACCTGGAAGGCGAGGCCAGTGTGCCGCTATTGGCCTACAGCGCCGGTGCGTTTCTTGGACGCTCGGTGAACATGCTGTTGCGCCAGCGGGCGCTGCGATTCACCACTATTTACGAAACCGCCATGGCCGACAGCCTGAAAAGCATGGCGCTGGAAGGCCTGGGCATCGCCTGGGTACCGCAACTGAGCGTGCGCGCCGAACTGGCTCGCGGTGAATTGGTGGTCTGCGGCGGTCCGCAATGGCATGTGCCACTGGAGATTCGTCTGTACCGCTGCGCGCTGGTACGCAAGGCCAATGTGCGGTTGCTCTGGCGCAAGCTTGAAGGCAGCGCAGCCCAAGGCACGACGGGTATCTGAGACCAATGAAGATCCAATGTGGGAGCGGGCTTGCTCGCGAATGCGGTGTTTCAGTCGAGATCAATGTTGCCTGACCCAGCGCATTCGCGAGCAAGCCCGCTCCCACAGGGATTTGTGGTGGATTTGGTTGACCTTCAGGTCAATAAAACCGGCACTTTGCGCCGTATGACAGATGGTCGTATCGGGGGCTGTTTATCTGCTTCATTGAGGTATACTGCGCGGCCTTCGGCCGGTTTTACCTGGCCTTAATTCGTACAATCAAGCCACGCATCCTGCGTGGCTTGTTGTTTTTTGACGCGCCTGCGGGCGCCCAGAGAGAAGAGGCACGACGATGAGCGCACTGGTTGGCGTGATCATGGGCTCCAAGTCCGATTGGTCCACCCTTAGCCACACCGCCGATATGCTGGAAAAGCTCGGCATCCCTTACGAGGTGAAAGTGGTCTCTGCCCACCGCACCCCGGACCTGCTGTTCCAGTATGCCGAAGAGGCTGAGGCCCGTGGCATCGAGGTGATCATCGCCGGTGCCGGTGGCGCGGCCCACCTGCCAGGTATGTGTGCGGCCAAGACCCACCTGCCGGTGCTGGGCGTGCCGGTGCAGTCTTCGATGCTCTCGGGCGTCGATTCGCTGCTGTCTATCGTGCAAATGCCTGCAGGCATTCCGGTCGCCACCCTGGCCATCGGCAAAGCCGGCGCGATCAACGCAGCGCTGCTCTCGGCGAGCATTCTGGGCGCCAAGCATCCGCAATTTCATACCGTGTTGAAGAAATTCCGCGCTGAGCAGACAGACAGCGTCCTGGACAATCCAGACCCACGCATCGCCTGAGGTTGTTGACGATGAAAATCGGTGTAATCGGTGGCGGCCAGTTGGGTCGCATGTTGGCGCTGGCGGGCACTCCGCTGGGCATGAGTTTCGCTTTCCTCGACCCGGCGCCAGATGCTTGCGCAGCCGCGTTGGGCGAACACCTGCGGGCCGATTACGGCGATCAGGATCACCTGCGTCAACTGGCCGATGAAGTCGACCTGGTGACCTTCGAGTTCGAAAGCGTCCCGGCCGAAACCGTGGCTTTCCTGTCGCAATTCGTCCCGGTGTACCCGAGCGCCGAAGCCCTGCGCATCGCTCGCGACCGCTGGTTCGAAAAGAGCATGTTCAAGGACCTGGGGATTCCGACTCCCGCGTTCGCCGACATCCAGTCGCAAGCCGACCTGGACGCCGCCGTGGCTTCGATCGGTCTGCCGGCCGTGCTGAAAACCCGCACACTGGGTTACGACGGCAAGGGCCAGAAAGTCCTGCGCAAGCCTGAAGACGTGATCGGCACCTTCGCCGAGCTGGGCAGCGTCGCCTGCCTGCTGGAAGGCTTCGTGCCATTCACTGGCGAAGTCTCGCTGATTGCCGTGCGTGCTCGCGATGGCGAAACCAGGTTCTATCCACTGGTTCACAACACCCACGACAGCGGCATTCTCAAGCTGTCCGTGGCCAGCACCGATCACCCGCTGCAAGCGTTGGCTGAAGATTACTCCAGTCGCGTACTCAAGCAGCTGGAGTACGTCGGCGTGATGGCGTTCGAGTTCTTCGAAGTCGACGGCGGCCTCAAGGCCAACGAAATCGCCCCGCGTGTGCACAACTCGGGTCACTGGACCACCGAAGGCGCCGAGTGCAGCCAGTTCGAAAACCACTTGCGGGCCGTTGCCGGTCTGCCGCTGGGTTCGACGGCCAAGGTCGGCGAGAGCGCGATGCTCAACTTCATCGGTGTCGTGCCGCCAGTGGAAAAAGTGATCGCGATCGACGACTGTCATTTGCATCACTACGGCAAGGCTTTCAAGGTCGGCCGCAAGGTCGGTCACGCCAGTCTGCGCTGTGCAGACCGTGAGACGCTGGCTGCGCAGATCCTCAAGGTCGAAGCGCTGATCGCCGAATAGTTTCATGTGGCAACGGCGGAACCTTCAGGGGCCGCCGTTCTCTGATGGCAGGATGCCAAAGTCTGTCTAGGCTATAGCCAATTAATCAGAGGGAAATGCCATGGGAATTATCGGAACCATCTTTATCGGCTTGATCGTCGGCCTGATCGCACGGTTCCTGAAACCGGGTGATGACAGCATGGGTTGGATCATGACCATCCTGCTCGGTATCGGCGGTTCGCTGGCGGCCACTTACGGCGGCCAGGCCCTGGGCATTTACCGCGCTGGCGAAGGCGCAGGTTTCATCGGTGCGCTGGTGGGCGCGGTGGTATTGCTGGTGATCTACGGCCTGATCAAAAAAAGAACTGATTGAAATGACAAAGCCCTCTCTGCGCCATCGCCGGAGAGGGCTAGAATGCCCGGCGTTAAACCGTCCTTTCTTTTGCCGAGCACTTTCATGCGTCGTCTTCTGTTGACTCTTCTCTTCCTGGGCAGTGGTTTGGCCCATGCCGGCGAACTGCCGGAAACCGACTGGCTTGAACTGATGCCCAAGTCGGACCAGAAAGCCCTCGAGGCCATGCCCGAAATCGATCACAACTCACCGGAAGCCAACGGCACCTTTACCCAAAAGGGTGGCATGAAGCAGAGCAAGGGCTTGCCGGCGGTGATGTACTCGACCAAAACCGTGCCGTCGATGAACGACAAGCACATCCGCATTGGCGGTTATCCGGTGCCGTTGGAATCCGACGCCAAGGGCCGCAGCACGTTGTTTTTTCTCGTGCCGTATCCGGGCGCTTGCATCCATGTGCCACCGCCGCCGCCTAACCAACTGGTGCTGGTGCGTTATCCAAAAGGCTTGAAGCTAAGTGACATCTACACGCCGCTGTGGGTGACCGGCACGCTGAAGATCGAGACGGTCAACAACGACTTGGCGGATGCGGCGTATGCGCTGGATGCAGCGCAGGTGCGGGTGGTGCAGGAGTCTGATCTCTAGCAGCCACCGAATAACTGTGGGAGCCAGCCTGCTGGCGATAGCGGTCCGTCAGATACTTTCAAGTTGACTGACACGACGCCATCGCCAGCAGGCTGGCTCCCACATTTCATTGCGGTATGGCTTAGAGCGGTTTTGCGCCGACACTGACGCCCAAGGTATGACTTGCCCCCGGTGCCAGTGTCACCACATCACCCATCACATTCGCCGTTTCAATGCACAGCATGCGTTGCCAGCCATCGTCGGCCATGTCGCTGAATGCCGCGGCGCGGTCGATCCAGGGGTTCCAGATCACCGCCGAACGTGAACCGCTGCTGGTCAGCTCGATGCGTCGCTCCCAGTGTGGGTCAACAATGCTCAGCTTCGGCGGGGTATTGAGATAGATGCGGTCGGTCTCGCCGGTAAAATGCAGATCACCCGTCTGGGTGACGGTTTTCCAGTCGTCCAGGGTTTCGATATAGCTCAAGCCATCCAGCCCTTCAACGTGTACGTTGCGCACATCGCTGACCGCGAAATAGCTGTGCAATGCCTGGCTGATGGTGACATTTTCAGCGCCCTTGTTTTCGCTCGTCAGGCTGATATGCAACTGCTCGTCCAGACGAATGCCCAGCTTCAAGTCCACCTGATGCGGCCAGCCCGGCAGGCCGCCTTCGGGGTAGGGCAGATTGAATTCCACCTTCAGGCTTTCGCCCTCGGTTTCGATGCCAACCAGTTCCCAGTCCATCGCCCGCACCAGCCCGTGGGCGGTCGGCGGTTCCTGGCTGACGCGCATGGCCTGGACACTCTGCGGGTTGCGCGACAGGTTACCGAACCATGGCCAGCACACCGGCACGCCGGCGCGGATGCTTTTGCCGGCCTTGAACACCGCCTCGTCGTTGAGCCAGATCAACGGTGGCTCGCCAGCCAGTTGATAACTGAGGATGTGCGCGCCTTGTTGGGCCACCAGCAATTCGGCCTGACCGTGGCGGATGCGCCAGCAGTTCAGTTCATCCAGTTTCACGGCTTCAACGTTGGGCGTGCTCATGGGGCAACTCTCAATCAGGAACAATGACTCAATGGGACCGCAAAACGGTCGCGGGGTTTAACGCGCCGTTTTTACAAGCTCCGGTTTAACGGGCTCTAGGCGGAACCGAGCGAGTGCGGCCGCTGCCGTCGATGGCGACGAACACGAAGACGGCTTCGGTGACTTTACGCCATTCGCTGGACAGTGGATCGTCGCTCCAGACTTCGACCATCATCTGAATCGAGCTGCGACCGATTTCCAGGGCCTGGGTATAAAAGGACAGCTGCGCGCCCACCGCTACCGGCACCAGGAACGCCATGCGATCGATCGCCACGGTGGCTACGCGACCACCAGCCACCTTGCTGGCCATTGCAGTGCCAGCCAAATCCATCTGCGCCACCAGCCAGCCGCCGAAAATATCGCCAAAGCCATTGGTTTCGCGCGGAAGCGCGGTGATTTGCAGGGCCAGGTCGCCTTGCGGGATTGGATCTTCTTGTTCGAGCTCTATCATGCCGGGGGTGCCTCTGACCCGTGACTCTTCATTGGTACTTCAGGTTGAATAGCCGTCTCTAAGAAAAACGATTCAGCCCCGAACATACTACGTTCGTCACGTTTTTCGTAAGGCGCCTAAAGGGAAACTCTGCGAAATCGGCTGACGGATGCCAACGACGGTTTCGCACAGCAACCCCTTACAAGCCGTTGCAATATTGGGAGTATATCGATCGGTAGACTCCGAGACGACCGTCCGGTTCTCATTTCGACCGTCAAATACGCGCCTCTATGTGCTTTTTCGAACAATTTGCTATCGTGCCAAACCTGCCCAAGCCTCCGCCAGCGTTGTTGAGGTTGCAGATCCGACTATAAGAGAAGCCCTTGCCATGACCACAGCGCCCTCGAGCATCGCGCAGCCCACCCAATCTTCACGTCCGCTGACCCGCAACGACTATAAGACGTTATCGCTGTCTGCCTTGGGCGGCGCGCTGGAGTTTTACGACTTCATCATCTTTGTGTTCTTCGCCACGGTGGTCGGCAAACTGTTCTTCCCCGCCGATATGCCCGAGTGGCTGCGCCTGATGCAGACGTTCGGCATCTTCGCCGCCGGCTACCTGGCGCGGCCGCTGGGCGGCATCGTCATGGCGCACTTCGGTGATCTGCTGGGGCGCAAGAAGATGTTCACCTTGAGCATTTTCATGATGGCAGTCCCGACCCTGATCATGGGCTTGCTGCCAACTTATGCGCAGATAGGTATGTGGGCGCCGATCCTGTTGCTGCTGATGCGGGTGATCCAGGGCGCGGCGATCGGCGGTGAAGTGCCGGGGGCCTGGGTATTCGTTTCCGAACACGTGCCGCAGCGGCACATCGGTTATGCCTGCGGCACGCTGACCTGCGGTCTGACCGCCGGTATTCTTTTGGGCTCATTGGTCGCCACTGCGATCAACAGCATTTACACACCGATTGAAGTTTCGGATTACGCCTGGCGGATCCCGTTCCTGCTGGGCGGCGTGTTTGGCCTGTTCTCGGTCTACCTGCGTCGCTGGCTCCACGAAACCCCAGTGTTTGCCGAACTGCAATTACGCAAAGCGCTGGCCGAAGAAGTGCCGCTGCGCGCTGTGTTGCGCGACCATCGCGGTGCGATTCTGATTTCCATGCTGCTGACCTGGCTGCTGTCCGCCGGCATCATCGTGGTCATTCTCATGACCCCGACAGTGCTGCAGACCGTTTACCACTTCGCGCCGACTACCGCGTTGCAGGCCAACAGCCTGGCCATCGTGTTCCTGAGCCTGGGCTGTGTGGCCTCCGGTGCATTGGCTGACCGCTTCGGCGCTGGCCGGGTGTTCGTGTTCGGTAGCGCCGCGCTGCTGATCAGTTCGTGGACGTTCTATCACAGCCTGTTCAACCATCCCGACTGGCTGTTCCCGATGTATGCCCTGACCGGTCTGCTGGTCGGCACTATCGGTGCGGTGCCGTACGTGATGGTCAAAGCCTTCCCGGCGGTGGTGCGGTTCAGCGGGTTGTCGTTTTCCTACAACCTGGCTTACGCGATTTTCGGTGGCCTGACGCCGATGGTGGTGACGTTGCTCTTGAAGGAAAGCCCGATGGGGCCGGCCTATTATGTGGCGATCATTTGTGGTGTCGGGATTCTGGTGGGTGGGTATCTCTGGAAGAAGGGTCGCTAAGCCGGCCCTTTGTATCGATCATATTGGCGCCTTCACGAGCAAGCCCGCTCCCACATTCGACCGCATTCTTCCAGGAGAACTCGGTTAAGTGTGGGAGCGGGCTTGCTCGCGAAGAACGAAAACGCGGTCTGCCTGCGAAAAAAGCAAATGCTGGCCTTTCATCCAATTGTCATATTTCAGCCATAGAGTGTTCACACGGCCTGCTGATACTTGGCCCCGACTTAACACACCTATCTGCTAGGAGTAAGGCATGAAACTGAAGCGTTTGATGGCGGCAATGACTTTTGTCGCTGCTGGCGTTGCGACTGCCAACGCGGTTGCCGCTGTTGACCCGTCGATCCCGAGCTACACCAAGACCACTGGTGTGTCGGGCAACCTGTCCAGCGTCGGCTCCGATACCCTGGCCAACCTCATGACCCTGTGGGCTGAGAACTACAAAAAAGAATACCCGAACGTAAACATCCAGATTCAGGCTGCCGGTTCTTCTACCGCGCCACCTGCGTTGACTGAAGGCACCGCTAACCTGGGCCCGATGAGCCGCAAGATGAAGGACAACGAGCTGCAAGCCTTCGAAACCAAGTACGGCTACAAGCCAACCGCTATCCCGGTTGCTGTGGATGCCTTGGCGGTGTTCGTACACAAAGACAACCCGATCCAGCACCTGACCATGGAACAGGTCGATGCGATCTTCTCCTCGACACGTCTGTGCGGCGCTAAAACCGATGTGAAAACCTGGGGCGATCTGGGTGTGACCGGCGACCTGGCCAACAAGCCAGTGCAACTGTTCGGTCGTAACTCGGTATCCGGCACTTATGGCTACTTTAAAGAAGAAGCCTTGTGCAAAGGTGACTACAAGCCAAACGTCAACGAACAACCAGGCTCGGCTTCGGTCGTGCAGTCGATCAGCTCCTCGCTGAACGGCGTGGGTTACTCGGGCATCGGCTACAAGACCGCCAGCGTGAAGACCGTGGCCCTGGCCAAGAAAGGCAGCACCGAGTTCGTTGAAGACACTGAAGAAAACGCCCTGAACGGCAAGTATCCGCTGTCGCGTTTCCTCTACGTTTACGTCAACAAGGCTCCAAACAAGCCTCTGGCCCCGCTGGAAGCCGAGTTCGTGAAGCTGATTCTGTCCAAACAGGGTCAGGAAGTGGTTGTGAAAGACGGCTACATCCCGCTGCCAGCCAAGGTTGCTGCAAAAGCACTGGCTGACCTGGGTCTGCAAGAAGGCGGCAACGTCGCAAAAAAGTAAAACCCTAGGTCCGGGCTAAACCCGGACCTGTGTAGGAGCGAGGCTTGCCCGCGAAGGGATTTTTCAAGGGAGAACCGAGGCGATCCCTTCGCGAGCAAGCTTCGCTCCTGCAAAGGCTCAGGGTTGCCATGCTGGCAACCCGGCCCTCTCAAATTTTCGATCCACTGCCAGTTACCGCTGGCGGCGGATTTGTTGCGTCACTGCATTGTCATCTTTCTGTCATACAGGATCGCTAGGGTGTGCCCATGAATGATCTGGCCAACTCCACCATGACTACAAATCCCCCCAAGCGAATTGACTTCAATACGCCTGAGCTGCAACGCAAGCGCCGTATTCGTGCGCTGAAAGATCGCCTGACCCGCTGGTACGTCCTCGTCGGCGGCCTCGCCGTTCTTGGCGCGATCACCCTGATCTTTTTCTTCCTCGGTTACGTCGTCGCGCCGCTGTTCCAGGGGGCCGACCTGACCGCCAAAGACGCCATCACGCCCGCCTGGATGCAAGACGCCGGCAAGCCGTTGATGATCTCCCTGGAAGAACAGAACCAGGTCGCCATGCGGGTTTCCGACAAGGGCCAGGCGTTGTTCTTCGATATCGACAGTGGCGCTGAACTCAAGCGTGTCGATCTGTTGATTCCGGCCGGCACGACCGTGACCTCGATCGGCGAAGACCAACCAGGCCATCCATTGGTGGCGGTGGGCTTGTCCAACGGCCAGGCGCTGGTGTTCCGTCACACTTATAAAGTCAGCTACCCGGACGGCAAGAAAACCATCTCGCCGGCCATCGAATACCCGTACGGCGAAACACCGATCGTGCTGAACGAGGCGGGCGGAGCCCTTGAGCACGTTAGCCTCAACGCGACCGATTCGACGCTGATGCTGGTCGGTTCCACCGGTGCACAGCTCAATGTTTTGTCGCTGACCAGCGAAGAAAACATGATGACCGGCGAAGTCACCAACGAGCAGAAGCGTATCGATCTGCCGCAAATGACCGAGCCGGTGAAAAATATCTTCGTCGACCCGCGTCAGCAGTGGCTGTACGTGATTAACGGTCGTGCCCAGGCCGACGTGTTCAGCCTGCGCGACAAGAGCCTCAACGGTCGCTACAAACTGCTGGATAACGGTGAAACCGAAATTACTGCCGCCACCCAACTGGTCGGTGGCATCTCGCTGATCCTGGGTGACTCCAAAGGTGGATTGGCCCAGTGGTTCATGGCCCGCGATCCGGACGGCGAACTGCGTCTGAAGCAGATTCGTACCTTCCAGATGGGCACTGCGCCGATCGTTGAAATCACCGCCGAAGAACGTCGTAAAGGCTTCATCGCCCTCGACGCCTCCGGCAAGCTCGGCGTGTTCCACAGCACCGCCCACCGCACCTTGCTGGTGGATCAGGTGGTCGACGGCCAAGGCCTTTTCGGCATGTCGCCACGGGCCAACCGCGTGATCGTGGAGCAGGGCGGCAAGCTGCAACCGTTGCTGCTCGACAACCCGCACCCCGAAGTCTCGTGGAGCGCGTTGTGGAGCAAGGTCTGGTACGAGAACTACGATGAGCCTAAATACGTCTGGCAATCGACCGCGGCCAACACCGACTTCGAGCCCAAGCTGAGCCTCTCGCCGCTGACCTTCGGTACCCTGAAAGCTGCGTTCTACGCGATGCTGTTGGCCGCGCCACTGGCCGTTGCCGCGGCGATCTACACCGCGTATTTCATGGCTCCGGGCATGCGTCGCAAGGTCAAACCGGTGATCGAGTTGATGGAAGCGATGCCGACGGTGATCCTCGGTTTCTTCGCCGGCCTGTTCCTGGCGCCGTATGTGGAAGGGCATTTGCCCGGCATCTTCAGCCTGCTGATGCTGCTGCCGATCGGCATTCTGGTGGCGGGTTTCGTCTTCAGTCGCCTGCCTGAGTCTATCCGCCTGAAAGTGCCGGACGGCTGGGAAAGCGCGATCCTGATCCCGGTGATTCTGTTTGTGGGCTGGTTGTCGCTGTACATGAGCCCGTACATGGAAACCTGGTTCTTCGGCGGCGACATGCGCATGTGGATCTCCCACGACCTGGGCATCACCTACGACCAGCGCAACGCGTTGGTGGTCGGTCTGGCCATGGGCTTCGCGGTGATTCCGAACATCTACTCCATCGCTGAAGATGCCGTGTTCAGCGTGCCTCGGGGCCTGACCCTGGGCTCCCTGGCCCTCGGTGCCACACCGTGGCAGACCATGACCCGCGTGGTGATCCTCACCGCCAGCCCGGGCATTTTCTCGGCGCTGATGATCGGTATGGGCCGCGCGGTGGGTGAAACCATGATCGTGCTGATGGCCACCGGTAACACCCCGGTCATGGAAATGAACCTGTTCGAAGGCCTGCGCACCCTGGCGGCTAACGTTGCAGTGGAAATGCCCGAATCGGAAGTCGGCGGCAGCCACTACCGCGTGCTGTTCCTCTCGGCGCTGGTGCTGCTGTTGTTCACCTTCATCATGAACACCCTCGCGGAACTGATTCGTCAGCGTCTGCGCAAGAAATACTCGTCGCTTTAAGAAAGGTAGAAGTCTGTGAAACAGAACTCCCTGAATGGATGGTTCAAGAGCGGCGCCCCCGGCGTCTGGATCAGCGGTGGCGCGGTGTCCATTGCGGTCATCATGACCATTGGCCTGCTGGCGGTGATTGCCGTGCGCGGCCTGGGTCACTTTTGGCCGGCGGACCTGATACACGCCAGTTACGACGTGCCGGGCCAAGCCAATCACCTCGTCATCGGCGAAGTGGTGCAGAAGGAAGAAGTGCCACGCGAGCGCCTGAAGAGCGCTGGCCTGCCGGTGCCCGATCAAGGCCCGGAGTTCATGACCCGCGAGCTGATCAAGGTCGGCAACCGTGATCTGAACGGCACAGACTTCACCTGGATTGTCGGCGAGTGGCTGACCAACCAGAAAACTCCGCCTGAGCTGATGGCCATCGAGCGTCGCGAGTGGGGCAATTTCTACGGCTACCTGGTCAACGTCAAACAGGATGGCAAGGTCATCGCTGAAGGCGAGGCCGCATGGCCTGAGTTGCAGGCGCGCGTGGATCGCGTCAACCAGCTCGCCGCACAGCTCAAGACTCTGGAAAAGGTCGACATCGGCGCAATCAACGCAGGTCTCGAACGTGTGCGTCTGCACGGTCGCAAACTGGAATTGGCCGGTCGTCTCGACGCTGCCGCGCAAGCGGATCTGGAATCCGAGCGCGCCGAGCTGAATGCCCGTTATCAGGAAATCGAAACGCGTCTGAATGATCTGCACGCTCAGTTCAACCGCGACAGCCTGACCGCTCGCGACGCGAACGGTAAAGAGGTCGAAATCGGCATTGGCAAAGTGGTTCACGCCTACCAGCCGAACGCCATGGGCACCTTCACCAAGATCGGCTTCTACTTCAGCAAGGTCTGGGAATTCCTCAGTGATGACCCGCGTGAAGCCAACACCGAAGGCGGGATTTTCCCGGCGATTTTCGGCACCGTGATGATGACCCTGATCATGGCGATGATCGTTACGCCGTTCGGCGTGCTGGCGGCGGTTTACCTGCGTGAATATGCACGGCAAGGGCCGATGACCCGGCTGATCCGTATTGCGGTGAACAACCTGGCGGGTGTTCCGGCCATCGTTTATGGCGTGTTCGGTCTGGGCTTCTTCGTCTACGTGCTCGGCGGTTCGGTCGACCGGCTGTTCTTCCCTGAAGCACTGCCGGCGCCGACTTTCGGTACGCCGGGGCTGCTCTGGGCTTCGCTGACCCTGGCCCTGCTGGCCGTGCCGGTGGTGATCGTGGCCACCGAAGAAGGCCTGGCGCGGATTCCTCGCACCGTTCGCGAAGGCTCGTTGGCCCTTGGCGCGACCAAGGCCGAAACCTTGTGGAAGATCGTGCTGCCGATGGCCAGCCCGGCGATGATGACCGGCATGATCCTCGCGGTGGCCCGTGCCGCCGGTGAAGTGGCGCCGCTGATGCTGGTGGGTGTGGTGAAACTGGCGCCATCGCTGCCGCTGGATGGTAACTACCCGTACTTGCACCTGGACCAGAAGATCATGCACTTGGGCTTCCACATTTATGACGTCGGCTTCCAGAGCCCGAACGTCGAAGCCGCGCGGCCGCTGGTGTACGCCACGGCGCTGCTGCTGGTGCTGGTGATCGCCACATTGAACCTGTCGGCCGTCTACATCCGGAACCACCTGCGCGAAAAATACAAAGCACTGGATAGTTGATTTCTTATGTGGGAGCCAGCCTGCTGGCGATGGCATCACCGCGGTTTACAGATTGACCGCGTTGCCTGAATCGCCAGCAGGCTGGCTCCCACAAAAACCGAACCGAATTTGTTAGCACAGGGAGCCTCCCATGCAGCACGAAGCACACACTCACGGCATCAACATGTCGGCCCTGGGCCGCGACAAACAGAGCCTGAGCCTCGAGCAGGAAACCGTGGCCATCGAAGTACCGGGCCTGAGCCTGTTTTATGGCGACAAACAGGCGCTGTTCGACGTCAGCATGAACATCCCGAAACAGCGCGTGACGGCCTTCATCGGCCCGTCCGGCTGCGGCAAGTCCACGCTGCTGCGCACCTTCAACCGCATGAACGACCTGGTGGATGGCTGCCGCGTCGACGGCGCGATCAACCTCTACGGCAACAACATCTACCGCAAGGGTGAGGACGTGGCCGAGTTGCGTCGCCGGGTCGGCATGGTGTTCCAGAAGCCTAACCCGTTCCCGAAAACCATCTACGAAAACGTGGTTTACGGTTTGCGCATCCAGGGCATCAACAAGAAACGCATCCTCGACGAAGCCGTCGAGTGGGCGTTGAAAGGCGCGGCGCTGTGGGATGAGGTTAAAGACCGTCTGCACGAGTCGGCACTCGGCCTGTCCGGTGGTCAGCAGCAACGTCTGGTGATTGCCCGCACCATCGCCGTGGAGCCGGAAGTATTGCTGCTCGACGAACCATGCTCGGCACTCGACCCGATCTCCACGCTGAAAGTCGAAGAGCTGATCTACGAACTGAAATCCAAATTCACCATTGTTATCGTGACCCACAACATGCAACAGGCCGCGCGGGTTTCCGACTACACGGCATTCATGTACATGGGCAAACTGGTGGAATTCGGCGACACCGACACTCTGTTCACCAATCCGGCGAAGAAGCAGACCGAAGACTACATTACCGGTCGTTACGGCTAGGAAGCTGTTGTTGCTCACTGAACTGACGCTGCGGTCCACCGCACCTTACCGGACGCTCCAAGGACGCCAACATGATTAGTAAAGAAGGCCTTACCCATCACATCTCCCAGCAGTTCAACGCTGAGCTCGAGGAAGTGCGCAGCCACCTCCTGGCCATGGGCGGGCTGGTCGAGAAGCAGGTCAACGACGCGGTCACCGCGTTGATCGAGGCCGACTCCGGCCTGGCCCAGCAAGTGCGAGAGATCGACGACCAGATCAACCAGATGGAACGCAACATCGACGAAGAATGCCTGCGCATTCTGGCCCGTCGCCAACCGGCGGCGTCGGACTTGCGTTTGATCATCAGCATCTCCAAGTCGGTGATCGACCTGGAGCGCATCGGCGACGAAGCCACCAAGATCGCCCGCCGTGCCATTCAGTTGTGCGAAGAAGGCGAAGCGCCGCGCGGTTACGTCGAGGTTCGCCACATCGGCGACCAGGTGCGCAACATGGTTCGCGATGCGCTGGACGCGTTTGCCCGCTTCGACGCCGACCTGGCGTTGTCGGTGGCGCAGTACGACAAGATTATCGACCGCGAATACAAGACCGCGCTGCGCGAGCTGGCCACTTACATGATGGAAGACCCTCGCTCTATCTCGCGGGTCTTGAGCATTATCTGGGTGCTGCGTTCGCTGGAGCGAATCGGTGACCACGCGCGCAATATCTCGGAACTGGTGATTTACCTGGTGCGCGGCACAGACGTGCGTCACTTGGGCCTCAAGCGCATGAAGGAAGAAGTTGAAGGCACAAGTGCCGAAACCGCTAATGTTCCGGGCAAAGCTGACGATAAGTAAGATTGCCCCTAGGAAAGCGCCCGGCCCTTTGGCCGGGCGTTTTTGTTTGCGTGGCCTTCGTATTGAAAAGCCGATTAGAAAAGCAGCACCCGCGAACGAAAAGTCCCGGCGTGACTGAAGAGTTTTGGCAAAGTGCCATCAGCCAGCGTTATGCTTGCCGGGATTTTTAAAGGGGTGTTGGATGAGCAAGATCAGTGTGTTGGTCGTGGACGATGCGTCGTTCATTCGTGACCTGGTGAAGAAGTGCCTGCGCAACTACTTCCCGGGGATCCGGACCGAAGATGCAGTCAACGGCAAAAAGGCCCAGGCCATGCTGGCCAAAGAAGCGTTCGACCTGGTTCTGTGCGACTGGGAAATGCCGGAAATGTCCGGTCTGGAACTGCTGACCTGGTGCCGCGAGCAGGACAACCTCAAGACCATGCCGTTCGTGATGGTCACCAGCCGTGGCGACAAGGAGAACGTCGTCCAGGCGATTCAGGCCGGGGTTTCGGGCTACGTCAGCAAGCCGTTCACCAACGAGCAACTGCTGACCAAGGTCAAGCAGGCACTGAACAAGGTCGGCAAGCTCGACACTTTGATGAACAGCGCTCCGACCAAAATGAACTCGGCGTTCGGCAACGATTCCCTTAGCGCACTCACTGGTGGCAAGGCAGCGATCACCGCGCCATCGGCGGCACCGGTCAATCCGTTCGCCAAACCTGTCGCCGCCGCGCCAGCCCCGGCCGCCGCACCGTCTCGCGGCTTGCTTAACAGCCCGCCGATCAAGGCGCCTGCTGCCTCGGCAGCATCAGCCGGCGGTCGTGGCCAAGGCCAACTGCGCCTGCCAAGCGGCACCCAGCAATGCGTGATCAAGGCCTTGAGCATCAAGGAAGCGCTGCTGGTGGTGAAACGCACCGACACGCTGCCGCAAGTCCTCGACAGCGCCGTGCTCGACCTGGAGCAGGGCGATAACGCTGAAATCGCCCGTCTCAACGGCTACCTGCATGCCATCGTCGCCTATGAGCCGAAGCCCGACAGCGAATGGCTGCAACTGACTTTCCGCTTTGTCGACCAGGATGCGCAGAAGCTCGACTACATCTCCCGCCTGATCGCCCGTGGCACCGCGCAGAAGCATTTCGTACCGGGCGCGTAACGTGTACCGCTGATCGTTCCCACGCTCTGCGTGGGAATGCCTCCCCGGACGCTCCGCGTCCGCTTCGGATGGGACGCAGAGCGTCCCTTGCTGCATTCCCACGCAGAGCGTGGGAACGATCATTTGAAACATCTGTCGACAACGCTGGTCCATTTCAGCTGCTAGGCTCCTTCCCAGGCCTTACTCGACAGAATCTTGCCCATGCTCGCGCGCCTGCTGTTTTTCTGTGGTCTGATCATGGCCTCCACCTCGGCTGTGGCCATGACGATTTACCGGTCCACCAACGCCAGTGGCGTGGTCTCTTACAGCGACCGCCCCACCAAAGGCGCGAAGGTGTTCGTTTTTCGCGACCGGATGGTCGAGCGCCTTGAGCGGCAGGTGTACCTCGATATCAAGAAGCAGAGGGGCATGGACAGTGTGTTCGTGCGCAACGATCTGTATGCACCGGTCGAGATCGAGCTGAGCTTTTCCGGGCTGAATAATGTCAGCGGCGCGCCAAGCCGACCGATTCGTCGGGTCATGCCGGCACGTAGCAGCATTCGCCTTGCGCTGCTCAAGGCGACGAAGGCCGGAAGGCCGCTGGCGTATACCCCGAAGTTCGAATATTCACTGGGCGACCCTGCAGGGGCTGCTATGGCCTATCGATATCCATTGCCTTGGCGTGGCGGGCCGTTTCGGCTGAGTCAGGGCGCCAATGGCCAATACAGCCACTACGGGCCAAAGAACCGTTATGCGATGGACATCGCCATGCCCGAAGGCACGCCTATCATCGCGGCGCGCGGTGGCATGGTGGTGAAAACCGAGAATGGCCAGACCGGGCGCGGCAACGATCCGTCGGGCAATTTCGTGCGGGTGTTGCACGATGACGGGACCATGGGCGTGTACCTGCACCTCAAGAAAGGTTCGGTCAGCGTACGGGAAGGTCAGCGAGTGACGGTGGGCAGTGCGCTGGCGCTGTCGGGCAACACCGGCAACAGCAGCGGCCCGCACCTGCACTTCGTGGTGCAGCGCAACACCGGGTTGGGGCTGGTATCGATTCCGTACCAGTTCAATCAACCGGTAGGCGCGTTGCCCAACTTTGCGTTGGGCAAGCAGTGAAGGCGATGGAGATTTAATGTGGCGAGGGAGCTTGCTCCCGTTGGGCTGCGAAGCGGTCCCCGCCCCGGCAATCCACACCGCATTCACCGGTTAGCGACTGCTGCGCAGCCGAGCGGGAGCAAGCTCCCTCGCCACAAACAGCCCTTCACCCTGCGAATGCGATGCTCAATCCAGCATCAACACCTTCGCCAAAATGATCTTCGGCCCTTTCATCTTCTTGATGATGATCCGCAAGCCTTCGACTTCCAGCACTTCTTCCTCTTCCGGCACCCGTTTCAGGGTTTCGTAGACCAGCCCGGCGAGGGTTTCTGCTTCGATGTGGTCCAGATCGATGCCCAGCAGGCGTTCCACCTTGAACAGCGGCGTATCGCCCCGCACCAGCAGCTTGCCTGGCTGATACGCGAGGATCCCGCGTTCGGCCTTGCGGTGTTCGTCCTGAATGTCGCCCACCAGCACTTCCAGCACGTCTTCCATGGTCAGGTAGCCGATGATGTTACCGTCGGCTTCCTCGACCAGAGCGAAATGCGAACCGCCCTTGCGGAATTGTTCCAGCAACTGCGACAGCGGCATGTGGCGCGACACGCGCTCCAGCGGCCGGGTCAGTTCGGCGAGGTTGAACGACTCGGGAATGTGATCCAGTGCGGCCAGTTCCAGCAGCAAATCCTTGATGTGCAGCAGGCCGACGAACTCCTGGCGCTCGCTGTCATACACCGGGTAGCGGCTGAACTTGTGGCGACGGAACATCGCCAGAATTTCCTTGAGCGGCGCGTTGAACTCCAGCGTGACCAGGTCTTCCCGGGAGTTGGCCCAGTCGACCACTTCCAGCTCGCCCATTTCCACTGCCGAGGCCAACACGCGCATGCCTTGGTCGCTCGGGTCCTGGCCACGGCTGGAATGCAGGATCAGTTTCAATTCTTCACGGCTGTAATGGTGCTCGTGATGAGGGCCGGGTTCACCCTGGCCGGCGATGCGCAGGATCTGGTTGGCGCTGGCGTTGAGCAAGTAGATGGCCGGGTACATGGCCCAGTAGAACAGGTACAGCGGCACCGCCGTCCAGAGCGACAACAGCTCGGGTTTGCGGATAGCCCAGGATTTCGGGGCCAGTTCGCCGACCACGATGTGCAGGTACGAAATGATGAAGAACGCGGTGAAGAACGACACGCCCTTGACCACTTCGGCGGACTCTACGCCAACAGCGCTGAGTATCGGCTCGAGGAGATGCGCGAACGCCGGTTCACCGACCCAACCAAGGCCCAGGGAGGCGAGGGTGATACCCAGCTGGCAGGCCGAGAGGTAAGCATCGAGCTGACTGTGCACGGTGCGCAGGATATGTCCGCGCCAGCCGTGTTGTTCAGCGATGGCTTCGACCCGGGTCGAGCGCAGTTTGACCATGGCAAATTCCGCCGCAACGAAAAAGCCGTTGAGCAAAACCAGGATCAGAGCAAAAAGAATCATGCCGAAATCGGCGAAGAGTGTCGCGAGGGTCAAGCCAGGGGAAGGGTCCATGATGGGGTTTTGCGGGTTCCGTGTATTCGAAAGGAAAGAAAAAAGTGCGCCTGAAGGGCAGGCACAAGTCAGCCAATGTAGCGGCTGACCGGGCAATTGCCTAGTGGCGAGTGCTGACTGGTATCAGTCGGCGGCGCTGATGACCCGGGATTTGGTGACCTGGGCTGGCGCAAAATGGCAAGTAAACGTGCTGCCGTGGCCCGGCACACTGCTGATTTCCATACGTGCCCGGTGGCGCAGCAACACATGTTTGACGATGGCCAGCCCCAGCCCGGTGCCGCCGGTGTTGGAGTTGCGGCTGGAATCGACGCGATAGAAGCGTTCAGTCAGGCGCGGCAAGTGTTTGCTATCGATGCCAATCCCCGAATCCTGCACGCTCAGGTGTGCGCCTTGATCGTCACCCCACCAGCGAATGCGGATATTGCCCTCGGCCGGTGTGTACTTCACTGCGTTGAACACCAGATTGGAGAACGCGCTACGCAATTCCGCTTCGCTACCCTTGAGCAGAATCGTCGGATCGGCTTCCAGGGTGATGTGCTGATTACGTTGACCGGACAGTTGCTGAGCGTCGCCCTTGATCGATTGCAGCAGGCTGTCGATGGACACCGGTTGATTATCCGACGGGTAATCGGTGGCTTCCAGTTTGGCCAGCAGCAGCAAATCGTTAAGCAAGGTCTGCATGCGTCCGCCTTGCTGCTGCATCTGCTGCAGGGCGCGGGTCCAGCGCGGGTTCACTTCCTCGACGTTGTCGAGCAGGGTTTCCAGGTACCCGCAGATCACCGTCAGCGGTGTGCGTAGCTCATGGGACACGTTGGCGATGAAGTCTTTGCGCATCTGCTCCAGCTGATGGATACGCGTCACGTCGCGTACCAGCATCAAGTGTTCGTTGTTGCCGTAGCGAGTGATGTACAGCTGAATGCGCAGACGATCATTGATCGGCGAAGGGATTTCCAGCGGCTCGGCGTAGCTGTCCTGCTCGAAGTATTCCTTGAAGCGCGGATGGCGCACCAGATTGGTCACGGGCTGACCGCTGTCCTGGGGGGTCTTGAGGCCAAGCAAGGTTTCGGCGGCGCGGTTCCACCATTCCAGGTTGCCGTCGCTGTCGAGCATGATTACCGCGTCTTTCAGCGCAGCGGTGGATTCCTGGACCCGGTCGATCACCGCTTGCAAGCGCCCGCGCACTCGTTGGTCGCGGCGTTGCAGGTGGTAAATGCTGTCGAACACTTCGCCCCACAGACCATAGCCATCGGGCGGTGCTTCATCGGGTTTGTGCAGGCGTAGCCATTCGTGCAAACGCAGCAGTTGCTTGAGGGTCCACGCCAGGTAAAGGCCCAGGCCCACGGCGAGGCTCCAGCCGTAGTAGCCGGAAATCAGGCCGATCACCAGGCAGGCGGTGACCAGCAACAGCATGTGGCGAATCAGGGTGCCATGCCAGTTTTGGTTCACGGAAAATATGCGTCCTTGTCAGCGAGTCTGGCGGTCGGCTCAGGCCTTGGTGGAAAACCGGTAGCCAGTGCCGCGCACGGTTTGTACCAGATTTTCGTAGGCATCGCCGAGGGCTTTGCGCAGGCGACGGATGTGCACATCGACGGTGCGCTCTTCGACATAGACATTGCCGCCCCAGACCTGATCCAGCAACTGGCCGCGGGTGTAGGCACGTTCCTGGTGGGTCATGAAAAATTGCAGCAAACGGTACTCGGTCGGGCCCATCTCGGCGGGTTTGCCGTCGATGGTCACGCGGTGGCTGATCGGGTCCAGCAGCAGGCCGCCGACTTCGATCGGCGCTTCGCCATCGGTCGGACCGGCGCGGCGCAGCACGGCTTTCAGGCGCGCCACCAGCTCTCGCGGGGAAAACGGTTTGGTGATGTAGTCATCAGCGCCGACTTCCAGGCCCTGGATCTTGTTGTCCTCTTCGCCCTTGGCGGTGAGCATGATGATCGGGATATCCCCGGTCAGCTCATCGCGCTTGAGACGGCGGGCCAGTTCGATGCCGGAGGTGCCGGGCAGCATCCAGTCGAGCAGGATCAGGTCCGGTTTGCGGTCGACGATAATGGCATGGGCCTGCTGCGAGTTCTCCGCCTCCGCAGCCCCAGCCCGGCGCCGATCAACAGCAAGGCGAGCAGCATCAGGCCCAGGCATTCGATCCCGGGCGACAGGGTTTTGCGCATGGCTCAGTC
>NZ_JBNNVP010000052.1:0-38999 GCF_050280605.1 Pseudomonas sp. NPDC089918
GGGTTTCCCCATGTGAGAGTAGGTCATCGTCAAGATTAAATTCCGAAACCCCTATCTGCGTATGCAGGTAGGGGTTTTGTTTTGCCCGCAGGAAAAGAGCACTCTGGCGACAATACAAAATTGCACAGTTATTTTCGAGTCAGGACACTAGAATAGGTCCAACTTATTTGGAGCCAGAGCCTTTATGCCAGATCCGGTTGACGCCCCAGGGCTGTCAGATTTACCGCTGGACGACTTGGTAGCGTGTCATGAGTGCGACTTGCTGATGCGCAAGCCTGAGCTTGCTCATGGTGAGAAAGCCATCTGTGTACGCTGCGGTTATGAGCTGTATGCCCATCGACACTATGTCGTGCAGCGCAGTCTCGCCTTGGTCATTGCCGCGCTGTTGTTGTTCATCCCGGCGAACTTTTTACCCATCATGCAGCTCCATCTACTCGGACAGTCGTCGCACGATACTGTCTGGAGTGGCGTTGTCGGTCTGTTCGATACCGGTATGCGAGGCGTAGCGGCAGTGGTATTCCTTTGCAGCATGGGGATTCCGCTGCTCAAGCTGCTTTGCCAGCTGTTCGTGTTGCTGAGTATTCGCTTCGATATCGGACGCAGTTATGGCCTGCTGCTCTACCGCATTTATCACCATCTACGGGACTGGGGGATGCTCGAGGTTTACCTCATGGGCGTACTGGTTGCGATCGTCAAATTGGCCGATATGGCGGCGATCACCGTAGGTCTTGGTCTGGTGTGCTTCATCAGTTTGTTGTTGGTTCAGGTCTGGCTGGAAGTAGTGATGTCACCGCACCAGATCTGGCAGGCTCTATCAGGAGAGGATGCCCATGCGGGCGATTGATGCAGGCATTTTGATTTGTGCCGAATGCCACGAATTGAATAAACAGGAAGCCGATACCGACGAGCAGGTTTGCACTCGCTGCGGTGCGCTGGTTCACGCCCGCCGCCCGAACAGTCTGATGCGTACTTGGGCGTTATTAATCACGGGCGCGATTCTCTACATCCCGGCCAATGTGCTACCGATCATGACCGTCAATTCCCTGGGGCAGGGCGATCCGAGCACCATTATGTCCGGTGTGATCCAGCTGGTTCAGCACGGCATGATTCCAATCGCCGCCGTGGTTTTTATCGCCAGCATTCTGGTTCCCACGTTCAAGCTGGTGGGCATCGCATTGCTGCTGTTTTCGGTGCAGCGCCGTCAGCCGCTCTCGGCACGCCAGCGAATTCTGATGTACCGCTTTATCGAGTTCATCGGCCGCTGGTCGATGCTGGATATCTTTGTAATCGCCATTCTGGTGGCGGTTGTGAATTTTGGACGGCTTGCCAGCATCGAAGCCAATCTTGGCGCCATCGCCTTCGCCAGTGTGGTGATTCTGACGATGCTTGCCGCAGTAACTTTCGATCCCCGACTGATTTGGGATAACACGGAGTCGGACGACGACCATGACTGATTTGCCTAAAGCGAAAACCCGACCGGCCTCGAACTGGTCAGCTATTTGGGTGTTGCCCCTGATCGCCTTGATCATCGGCGGCTGGCTCGGCTGGCGTGCCTACAGCGAGACGGGCATCGAGATTCAGGTGCGCTTCGAAAGTGGCGAAGGCATTCAGGCCAACAAGACCGAAGTTGTCTACAAAGGCATGTCGGTCGGCAAGGTGAAAGCCCTCAAACTCGATGACGAAGGCAGCTCCAAAGGAGTGATCGCTACCATCGAGATGAACAAGGACGTGGAGCAATACCTCAAGACCAGCACGCGGTTCTGGCTGGTCAAACCGAGCGTGAGTCTGGCCGGTATCACGGGCCTGGAGACGCTGGTCTCGGGTAACTATGTGGCCGTTAGCCCAGGCGAAGGCGAGCCGACCCGCAAGTTCAAAGCCCTGGCCCAGGAGCCTCCGCTATCGGACGCGCAACCCGGCCTGCACTTGACCATCAAGGCTGATCGCCTCGGCTCGCTGAATCGCGGCAGCCCGGTGTTCTACAAGCAGATCCAGGTCGGTCAGATCAAAAGCTACGTGCTGTCCGCAGACCAGAATACTGTCGAACTCAAAGTCTTCATCGAGCCGACCTACGCCAGCCTGGTGCGTAAACACACGCGTTTCTGGAATGCCAGCGGCATCAGTATCGACGCCAACCTTTCTGGTGTGAAAGTACGTAGCGAGTCCCTCGCCAGCATCGTCGCTGGTGGTATTGCATTTGCCACTCCGGAAAATCGCAAGGACAGCCCGCCTACCGATCCAAGCCTGCCGTTCCGTCTCTATGAGGATTTCGACGCGGCGGCAGCCGGTATTCGGGTCAAGGTCAAACTCAGCGATTTCGAAGGCCTGCAGTCCGGTCGTACGCCGGTGATGTACAAAGGCATCCAGGTCGGCAATTTGAAAACGCTCAAGGTCGATCCGGACCTGTCCAGTGCGACCGCCGAGTTGACTCTCGACCCGCTGGCCGAGGACTATCTGGTCACCGGCACTCAGTTCTGGGTGGTAAAACCATCGATTTCGCTCGCCGGTATTACAGGCCTGGAAGCGCTGGTCAAAGGCAACTACATTGCCGTGCGCCCAGGCGACAAGGGCGGTGCGCCGCAGCGCGAGTTCGAAGCACGACCCAAGGCGCCGCCGCTGGATCTGCGTTCGCCCGGCCTGCATTTGGTGTTGTTCACCGACAACCTTGGTTCTCTGGAAGTCGGCAGTCCGATTCTCTACAAACAGGTCAAGGTCGGTTCGGTTCAAAGCTATCAATTCTCCCGCACCAAAAAGCAGCTGGTGATCGGGGTGCATATCGAGAAGGAATACGAAGGGCTGGTCAACGCCTCGACGCGTTTCTGGAATGCCAGCGGCATTACGCTCACCGGTGGATTAACCGGCGGCATCCAGGTCAAAAGTGAGTCGTTGCAGAGCCTGATGGCCGGTGGCATCGCCTTCGAAACCCCGGAAGCCAAAGCGCCGTTGCAAAAGCGTATTCCGCGCTTCCGCCTGCATGCCAACCATGATGAGGCAACGCAGAAAGGCACTATGGTGACGATCAAGGTCGATCGCGCCGATGGCCTGCGAAGTGGCACGCCGGTTCGATTCAAAGGCCTGGACGTTGGCAAGATTGAGGACGTCGACCTAAGTGATGACCTTCAATCAGTACTGCTGGCCGCGCGGATCACCGAAGTGCCGGAGCGTATCGCTCGGGTCGGCAGTCAGTTCTGGGTGGTTAAACCTGAGCTCGGTCTGATTAAAACCTCGAACCTCGACACTTTGGTCACCGGGCAATACATCGAAGTACAACCGGCGCCGAAGAACCTCGGCCCACAGAAGACTTTCGTGGCCTTGACCAATCCTCCGGAAATCGCCAAGGAAGAGGCTGGTTTAAGCCTGGTGTTGAGCGCTGCTCGTCGGGGTTCGCTGAAGACAGGCGTCCCCGTCACCTATCGCGAAATCACGGTAGGCAAGGTGACCGGCTATGAACTGGGCCAGACGGCTGATCGTGTGTTGGTGCACATCCTGATCGAACCGAAGTATGCGCCGCTGGTGCGCAGTGGCACGCGGTTCTGGAACACCAGTGGTTTTGGTTTTGACTACGGCTTGTTCAAAGGCGCGACAATACGCACCGAATCGCTGGAGACGCTGGTCCAGGGCGGCATTGCGTTTGCCACACCGGATGGCGATCGCATGGGTGTTCCGGCGCGGGCTGAGCAAACCTTTCCATTGTTCGACCAGTTCGAAGATGAGTGGCTGACCTGGGCGCCGAAGATTTCGATCGGTAAATAATCCAGGTTGATTGGGCGTCTGAGAAGACGCCTTCGCGGGCAAGCCCGCTCCCACAGTGATCGGTTGCGTACCCAAAATCCGGGTTCAGTACAAAACCCTGTGGGAGCGGGCTTGCCCGCGAATAGGTCTTCAAGTCCACTCAAAATTTCAAGAATGTACCCACAAATAAAAAGGCCGCGATCCATTGGATCGCGGCCTTTTTGTTGGCTTGGATTAAGTCAAATCAGACCGCATCCAGCTCTGGCTCATCAGCTTGTACAACAACGGTTGCCTTCACTTCATCGTGACGACGGATGTACTTCCAGTCCGCCTCGTCGATGTAAATGCCGTTCGGGCCGCTGCCGCCTTCCAGGTCGATGGCGACACTGGCGCAAACTTGCGGCTTCACACTCGCCAGAATCGGCACGAAGCCCAATTGCAGGCTGGTTTCCAGCAGTGCTGCCTGGTTCTTCTCGTCGATGTCCGCCGCTTCGTCGAGGTAGTACGGCAGGCGTACGCGACCGGCCTGGTCGCGGTCCATCAAGTGCAGCAACAAGTACATGTTGGTCAGTGCCTTGATGGTCATGGTGGTGCCGTTGGACGCCGCGCCGTCGATGTCGGTGTGGATCACCGGCTGACCGTTGACCTTGGTGATCTCGAACGCCAGCTCGAACAGATCCTTGAGGCCGAGCTGGTTGTGGTTTGCCGCCACCAGCCGCGCCAGGTATTCCTTGGCCTCTTCGTTCTTGTTGTCTTGATCGGCGCTTTGGCTCAGGTCGAAGACGGAAAGGGTTTCACCTTCTTCGTACTGACCGGCGCTGTGGATGATCTGGTCAATGTGCTTGAGCGCTTCCTTGTTCGGCGCGAGCACGATGCGGAAGCTTTGCAGGTTGGAGACCTGACGCTTGTTGATCTCGCGGTTGAACAGCGCCAGTTGATGTTCGAGGCTGTCATAGTCGCTGCGAATGTTACGCAGGGTCCGGGCGATGTCGGTGACGGCTGCACGACGGGCCTTGCCGAGAGTCAGGGCTTCGTCGGTGCGGTGTGCGTACGCGTTGATCAGCAGCTGCAGGCGACGCTCCATATCGTCTTCGCTGTCGAACTTGGCCACGCCTTTCAGGCGAACCTGAGCATAGAGCGCGTCGATCTGCCCGTCGCTGCGCAGCAGGCCTTGCCAGCTGTCCTGATAGTCGTTGAGCAACGGCAGCAGGTTGTCCATGGAGTCGTCGACCGGGTCCATGAACGGCGTGCCGAATGGCAGGTTCGCCGGCAACAGCTGACGACGGCGCAGGGCGTCGTCGAGGGTGCGTTGCTTGGCTTCCATATCGCCGATCTGCCGGCCGACCAGTTGCAGCTTGGCCGACAGTTGCTGGACGCGCTCGGTGAAGGCATCGCTGGAACGCTTCAATTCGTCCTGAGCAGCTTCCATCTGCGCCAACTGCTCAAGCTTGTCGCCTTCCTCGGCGCTCAGGGTTTGCGCGCGGCGGAAATCTTCCAGGGCTTTCTGCGCATCCAGCACTTGCTGGTACAGCGCTTCAGTCTGGGTCTTGCTGGCCGCGCGGTCGGCTGCCACGGCAGCTTGAGTTTTCAGCTGCTTGAGTTCTTTTTCCAGGCGGTCTTTCTGATCGCGCAGCGCCGCGCGGTCAGCCAGGGCTTGCAGCGCTGGCGGCTCAATGTGCGAGATGTCGATGGACAGGCCCGGCACTTCGAAGCGCTCGCCTTTGAAGCCATCAAGAATCAGTTCCATGGATTTGACCCACTGACCGTCCTCGTCCAGCGTAATGCCGTGTTCACCCAGTGGCAGGCTGAACAACGCGCTGTTGAACAGGCGCATCAGGCGCTCGACGTCCTGTTGTGAGAACTCTTCGCGCAGACGGGCGTAGCTGTTGTTGTCGGCGTGATCGAGTTGTTGCTTGACCGACTTCAGGCGTTTTTCCAGATCGCGTAGACGCTCTTCGAGGTCTTCGGCACTGAACTGGCGAGACTGGGCCAGTGCACCGGCCAGTTCGTCGTGCGCGTCTTTGGCGGCGAGCAGTTGCTGCTCGAGGACTTTGACGTCATCGACCAGCGCGAAGCGATGCTTGAGCACCGACAACTCGCCGAGCCAGCGCTGGATGCCGGTGATTTCCCGCTCCAGACGCATCAGCTCCTGAGTGCCGCCGCGTTGATCGTTTTGCAGCGCGTCCTGCTCGTTGCGATAGTGCTCGGCCTGAATCGTCAGCTCTTCCTTGCGCGCACTGGCGTAGTCCGACCAGGTGCCGAGCAGAGAGTCGAGCAGCGGCGACAGGCGATGCAGTTTGCCGCGCAGGATATTGCGCTGGGCCACGCCTGCGGCCAGCGCTTCAACCAGCGGGCCGGCGGTAACCAGCGAGTTGTAGTCCTGCTCCATGCGACGAACATCGCGGAAGGCTTCTTCGCACGCGGCGATGTAGTCGACGCTGCCGGAACGCAGGCTGTGTTCGAAGGCATCGAGGAACAACTGCTTGAGTTTGGCCGCGGTGATTTCGCGCATGTGCAGTAAGTTGATGAACAGGGCGCGGAAGGTCTTCAGGCTCTGCTCGCTGGTGGAGCGCAGCGGGATCAGCGTCAGGTCCAGCGGAATCGAGGTGTGACCGCCCACCAACAAACGACGCAGTTCATCCGGCTTGAGTTCATAGGCTTTCAGGCCTTCGCGCTCAAGGTTGGTGAACAGCTCTTTTTGCCGCAGGCAGGTGTCGTCTTTCTGGTAATGGGCCAGATCGAGTTTGCCGGCGTAGGCAAAGAACTGGTGACCGAAACCGCCGCCCGGGCCGCGTCCGACCACGCCGATTACGTGCGGGCCGTGGGGCAGGGAGACTTCCACCAGGATGTAACTGGTGTCCGAGGCGAAGTAGAAGCGTCGGGATTGTTCCAGGCTGTACTTGCCGAAACTCATGTCCGACATGCGCGCCAGAATCGGGAACTGCAATGCGTTGATCGATGCGGATTTACCGAGGTTGTTCGCCCCGTAAACCGACAACGGCTCTTCCAGCGGGAACAGGCCGAGGCTGTAACCGGCGGTGTTCAAAAGGGCAAAGCGGCGAATGCCGTAGCGTTCCTTGCTCATGCGTCGGTCTCCTGTTCTTCGGCAATGGCGCGGGCCATGGCGTCTTCTTCGCTTTCTTCAGCGAAGTCACTCAGATCCAGCGGGTCGTCTGTTTGCAGCAGCTTCTCGTCGCTGTCGTCATCGATAAGCACCGGGACCGGCAATGGCAACACGCTGTGCAGGCTGGCCGCCAGATCGCGGTCCTGCTGAACCGAGAGGCAAACGTCGAGGAAACGGTGCATCGGCGGCAGGAAACGATAGATGCCGGGCTCTTCGCTGGCGAAACCGAGCTGGGTCATGCGGCGCATGATCTTTTCTTCCAGTTCGTCCTGAGTCTGGACCTCGGCCTGGATGAACAGGTCGCGGTACTTTTCCAGAAGCGATGGCAGTTCATCACGACCGAGACTGCCGCCGTCGAGCACGGAGATCGGGTCGCGGCCCTGGTCGGCCAGATGCTCGACGAGGATGAAGGTGAACAGCGCCAGACGTTGTGCGGTCTTGTTTACTGCCGCCGCAGCCAGGTCCGGAACGAAGTAATAGAAACCACGGGTGTCGCAGACCAGTTCAAAGCCCAGCGCCTTGAACAACGTACGGTACTGGTCCTGGAAGTTCGACAGTTGCGCGTACAGCTCCGGGTCGCGGCGGCTGACGTGGTAGCCCTTGAACAGCTCGCGAAAGATCGGCGCCAGCTGGGACAGTTCGGATAGATCAAGATGCATGTGGGATGCTCGCAGAATCCTCGGCGGCGGTGTCGCCGGCCGAGAGCAGGGCGAAGGAGCGCAGGCTGACCTGATGCTCGTGAGTGTGGTAATCGCGGCGTTCCAGACGCTCGCGTTTGAAGCGCTTTTCCCGCGACAGGCGCGAGAACCAGTACAGCAATTCGTCGGTAGCGCCGTCCGGCTCCTGCTCCAGCAGCCAGGTCATCAGGTCCGGCATCGGCAGGGCGTCTTCGCAGCGCTCGAGCATTTCGCGAACCGTGCGTGGCGCGCGCGGGGCTTCGCCTTTCTGGGTCTTGTGCGCCTTGGGGAAACGCGCCGGTTTTGGTTCGAAACGGGCCAAGGCGTACACGTAGGCTTCGACTTGACTGGCGCTCCCGAGGAAGGTGCTTTGCGGCCGGGTGAACATCGGCATCGCGGCTTGCGGTACCGCATCGATGCCTTTACGACGAATGGCCGACAAGGCCAGCGCCGCGCCACGGGTCACGGCGTTGTGCCGGCGGGCTTCTTCACGCAGCGGCAGCAGCAGTTCACGGGCATGACGCAGCGTCAGTTGGGCGCTGGTCTGCATTTCGAGGATGCGTGCGTGAGTGCGCAGCAGCATGTCGTCGTCAACCAGATGGCCGAGGCGCTGCTGTTCGGAGAGCATCTTCAGCAGGACCGTTTCGACCTTGCGCACGCCTTGTTCGAAGGCGCCGTCGGCGTTCACCAGTTCAATCATCGGCTCGACGTATTCGTCCCATGTCGCCAGCACTTCAGCGTAGCGCTGACGCAGCGGGATCTGCCGATCGCTGGTTTTCGCCCGTTCGGCGACGGCCACCAACGCCTGTTCGTCGTTGTCGAGTTTTTTCAGCACATCGCGCACGCGCATGTCGAGCAGGCGCAACTGGCGCGCCAGATCATTGCCGTCGCGAATGTCGAAGGCGTCCTGAATGTAACCGGCCAGGCGCTCGAGATGGCGCAAATAGGCTTCGATTTCCAGGCACAGGCCCAGACGGTGCTCACGGCGCAGGTAAGCGAGGAAATCGTGGATCTGCGCGTTGAGCTCGAAACGGTTCGGGCTTTTCGCCACGGGAACCAGAATGTCGAGGCGGATCCACACGTCCAGCAGGCTGGTGATGTCCTGCGGCGTACTGTCGAGTTGCTGGGCGGCCAACTGTGAACGCAATTCGTTGAGGCTCAGGGTGCCTTGGTCGAAGTGCTCGCACAGTGGCTCCAGAAGTGCCCAGTGTTCAGCGAGGGCGCGCAAGACGCGCTTGGGTTCGATCATCGGAATGGCCGGCTGGTTGGCGATTAAAAGTCGCGATTGTACTGCATCACGCCCGTTGCGATTCACTCTCGGGACGGACAGTTGGCTTTCTATCGATCAAGCGTGGGCGATCTTGAGCGAAGGGCGGTAGAATCACCGCACTTTAGTTATCCACAAGTGGCCGACCTTTGCTTATCGAGTCCCGTCGCCGCGCTTATTTGACCGCCATGCAGGTGGTCAACTGGCTGCCGCGCACCGAATTGCCCTTTGCTGCGCCCTCGCGCCCCGAACTGCTGGAGATGTCCGAGCCATTGGTCATCACTCCGGTTGCGCCGGCTCCTGTGGCCGAGGCACCGATGGAGCCCGTGGTCAAACCGGCCGAGCGGGTGAAAATCGAAGTGCCACGGCCATCGTTGGCCAGCACCCGTACGAACGCCAAGGTCGAAGAAGAGGAGGCCCCGGTCGCGGTCAAGGCGCCGGTCGTGCCGCCACCGCGTTTCGCCCTTCAATTGCTGCGCGCAGGTCGTTGCCTGTTGCTGGTGGAGTTACCCACAGGCGAAAGCTTCCAGACCCGCGATCCGGCCTATCTGTTGCTCAAGGATATGCTGCGCGCCGCCGGCCTGCCGGACAGCCCGCAGATCGTCGGCGAGCCGGTGCGCTGGCCGCTGCTGGCTCGCGGCACCATGGATCAGGGGCCGGAAGCGGCTCGGGATTTCGTACAAGGCTTTCTGTCAGCCCGTCTGGAAGACGCTCCATGCGTCTGCTTGTGGCTGATCGGCTTGCCGGCGGTGCGTTTTGCCGGTGAGGCCAACGCCGAGTCCTTCAACCGTGAACTTCAGGTCGAAGGCCTGGGGTCGGTCTGGGCCCTGCCGGGTCTGGAATTATTAATGGAAGAGCCACAGCGTAAGGCTGATGTCTGGCAAGCCATGCGTCGGCTGATGGCGCGCTGGAAAGAATCGAATGAGTGACGCTGTATCGTTCCGCCCGATGACCGAGGCGGACCTGGACACTGTACTGAAAATTGAATACGCGGCTTACAGCCACCCCTGGACCCGCGGGATTTTTCTCGATGGCCTGGGCAAGTACCAGATTTGGCTGATGTTCGAAGGGCAGCAGCAGGTCGGTCATGGCGTGGTGCAGATCATTCTCGACGAGGCGCATTTGCTGAACATCACCGTCAAACCTGAAAATCAGGGCCGAGGCCTGGGTTTGACGCTGCTGGAGCACTTGATGTCGATTGCCTACAAGGCAGAGGCGCGGGAATGTTTTCTGGAGGTGCGCGACAGCAACCGGGCGGCGTTTCGGTTGTATGAGCGGTATGGATTCAACGAAATCGGACGTCGGCGCGATTACTACCCCGCTGTTGGCGGGCGTGAAGATGCGGTCGTCATGGCCTGCACCTTGGTTGACTGACACATCTGTAGGACCTGCCGAAGGCTGCGATCTTTTGATCTTTCCATGTCGCGGCAATAAAAGATCAAAAGATCGCAGCCTTCGGCAGCTCCTGCGTTGGAATCTGGTCAAATCTGTAGATCAACGCTTGCCATCCATTGGATCGCGCTGCGCCATCTCTGCTTCGTCCAACCCATTGCCCCCGCCGATGTCGTCCTCATCGACAATGCTCAAATCCCAATCCGCCTGGCCGCCTTCACCCTCTTCGTGGGCGTCCCGTGCGCCGTCTTCACGGATCAAGGTTTCCGGGCTCATGTCATCGTCGGTGGATTCATGGTCATCGGTCGAGCCGCCGGTCATGCCAGCTTCACGGACACGTTCGTCGGGGATTTTCTGCGCACGCTCGCGTTCGGGGATCAGGTCGCCGATTCTGGTGCCTGGTTCTTCCTCGTCGAAATTCAGCTCATGCACTGAACCCATGCGGTCTTCGTTGTCATCGATGGGCTCGGGTTGCGCCTTATCGAACGGACGTCGTGAATCAGTCATGGCATTCCCTCATACTGTAGGCCTTACTACAGTTGACCCACTGGGCTTGCGAGAATTCCACCGGCAGGGAACGTCGGCTCGCCGTTATAGGCATCAGGGCATCAGGGGGGTATCTGCATCGCGCGCGTGACCCCGACAGGCGGTTGTCTGTCAAAGCTACGCATCATTCTTGAGGCTTCATTGCATGAACGAATTACAAGATCTGATTGATAACAATGAGCGCTGGGCCGACGCGATCACCCAGGAAGATCCTGATTTCTTCGCCAAACTGGCCCGTCAACAAACCCCGGAATACCTGTGGATCGGTTGCTCCGATGCCCGCGTGCCGGCCAATGAAATCGTTGGCATGCTGCCGGGCGATCTGTTCGTGCACCGCAACGTGGCCAACGTTGTATTGCACACCGACCTCAACTGCCTGTCGGTGATTCAGTACGCGGTCGACGTACTCAAAGTCAAACACATCCTGGTCACTGGCCACTATGGCTGCGGCGGTGTACGCGCCTCGATGCAGGACCGTCAGTTGGGCCTGATCGACGGTTGGTTGCGCTCGATTCGCGATCTCTATTATGAAAAGCGCGACGAACTGGCCAAGTTGTCCACCGAAGAAGAGCGGGTCGACCGCCTTTGCGAGCTCAACGTGATCCAGCAGGTGGCCAACGTCGGTCATACCAGCATTGTGCAAAACGCCTGGCACCGCGGTCAGAGCCTGTCGGTCCATGGTTGCATCTATGGCATCAAGGATGGACGCTGGAAAAGCCTGAATGCCACCATCAGCGGTTTCGAACAGTTGCCACCGCAGTACCGTTTGCGTCCGGTCGAAACGTTGTAGGAGCCTTTCAGCTGGAACTTCGTCGACGCCAGTGTTGAAAAAACTGTTCTCCATTGGCGTTCGGCGACTCGTCATAGCCGATGATCCAGCCACGGCAGCAGGGACAACCGCAGCGGCAAGCGAACTGCCGCTGCAGTTTGTCTTCTGTCGCGGCGAAATCCATCGTCAGTCGATCACCTTTTTTGATGTCCTTGAGTGCCCATAACCACAGCTCGCTCATGTCGAGAAAGACGTTGGGATCGCAGGAGTGGCTCAGCAGGCCGCAGAAGCGCGGATCGTAGAGGTGGATTCCTGGCGCCAGTTGCCGAGTGTGTCGGCAGCGATAGGGCAGCAAATGTCCGGAAACCCGGCAGATTCGGCTGATGCGCGAGAACTCGCGCAGTGCCACGACAGCCACTGCCAATCCCTGAGCGTTGTAGATGATTTCAAAGTCGTCTTTGGAGGGGAACCCAAGACGAAGGGGCAATTCTACAAACGGATAGATGCCATTCGATGGCGGTGGGGGTATTGCCTGTTCTGCATGAGCTCTCATAACAATCCTTGTCAGGCGAGTGCTACGACCGCCGTCTACTGACATCCTGTCAGCCCTGCAGCACATGGTATGCCCCAAGATTCTCGCAAATGAAACAATCAGTCTACTGTCAAATATGACAGGCGAAAAAGGCTCTTTTCCGCGTCAGCCATGGCTCACGCGAGAAAGAGCTTTATCGTTTTACAAGTGTGGAGCAGGGGCGGAGGAGGTCACAAGGGCTGGACTCTTCAACTGTTTCAACTGAGATTTGACCTGCGCTGTCGAGCACTTGGCCACGGCCTGTTCAGGCGTCAGGTTGCGGATCGAGGTGTAGAACAGTTCGCAGGTTTTTTCTTTCTGGGTCACTTGCCAGGTCTGAGTACAGCTTTTCAGCTGAACGGTAGGGTCAGTGCCCGGTTTGCTGCCCATCCCGGCCTGCCAGCACGCGGCGCTTAAATCCTGCCCCATGACTTTCAGCCCCGCAGCATCGGCCTTGGCCTGGGCATCGCTGCCGCTATAGGCCTCGGGATCGGCGGCGTACCAGATGTAGCTCGGGTGGTTGGAACCCAGTACGGGTACTTTCACACCCTCGCTCGGGCTGATGGTTGCCAGGCCCAGCACGTCTACGGTCGGCCCATATTGTTGCTTGATCCAGTTACGTACCGGTGCGCCGAAGGCGACCATTGGCAATGCTGCGCCGCTGGCGTTCTGGCTGACTTCCTTGACCATGGTGGTCTGGTAATCCTTGAAGTAGTCATAGACGCCTTCAAGGTCCTTGCCGGCGCTGGACGGCGCGGCAATCGGCGCGATGTCGATGATGGTCTGATAGCCCGGTGTCTGGTCGGCGGGAATGCCGTTGTTCGTCAGCAGCGTGGCCCAACGGTCGGTGGTCTTGGACTCCAGGTAATCCTGGGCCTGGGTCAGGGAATAATCCGGCGGGAAGTGCAGCAGTTCGACGCTTTTGCGGTTTTCCAGCGCCATTCCCAGCGGAAGGAACAAGTACCAGTTATAGGTCCATTTGCCATCGGCACTCAGTTTGCTGGCGCCGTTGTAAGCCAAATCCCCAGCCTGGAGCAATGCGGTCAGTGGTTTGTCATAGCCTTTGGGTACACCGCTGATATTGGCGTAGAGCTGATTGTTGTCGGTCTTTACCAGAACTTTTGCGGTTTTGTAGCCATCGCGCTGTACGCTTTGGGTCAGGTAATGCTCGACGGTCTGCTCCAGCGTCCAGTTGCGATAGCAGATGACGTTGCAGTTGTTGGGGTAGGAGAACAGCCGGGTGACCCGTTCGGTACTGCCCAGATTCAGATCGACATCGGCGTGGACGGCGGTACTCAGGGTGAGTGCGGCCAGGGTGAGTCCTGCGAGTTTTAACATGCTCAGATCCTTTTCAGCGTGAGCCCTCGGAGGCGGGGCGAGTACATACTGAAACTACTTGTGTCGAACGGTCCAGTACCCACATGAAAAGATCGCCAGTCTGAGAGCATCCTTCATCCGCGAAAGCATCTTTCGTCGGGGCGCTGGCAGTGAGGGATGGAAGAGTGGGCCAGTGCTGACGTTGTTTTGGGTGTTTGGGACCAGGGTCTGATGGGTTGTCCACAAGCGCATTTGCGTAGACCATGGGCGCCTTGGTTTTTTGCCTGCCAGAGTTCTTTGCCATGACTGCCAACACCGACGCGCGCCCGACGCCCTTCACCCGCTCGGACTACAAAACATTGGGGCTAGCAGCCCTTGGCGGTGCGCTGGAAATCTACGACTTCATCATTTTCGTATTTTTCGCGCTGACCCTCAGCCAATTGTTCTTCCCACCCGAAATGCCCGAATGGCTGCGCCTGCTGCAAAGCTTCGGGATTTTCGTTACCGGCTACCTGGCGCGTCCGTTGGGTGGAATCCTGATGGCGCATTTCGCCGATCGACTGGGGCGTAAGAAGGTTTTCAGCCTGAGCATCTTGATGATGGCGTTGCCATGTCTGCTGATCGGGATCATGCCGACCTACGCCCAGATCGGCTATTTCGCACCGCTGTTGCTGTTGGCCCTGAGGGTCCTGCAAGGCGCAGCGGTGGGCGGTGAAGTGCCGAGCGCCTGGGTGTTCGTGGCCGAGCATGCACCGGTCGGGCATCGCGGCTATGCCCTCGGTTTCCTACAGGCGGGGCTGACTTTCGGCTACTTGATCGGAGCCCTGACGGCGACATTTCTGGCTCAGACGTTCACCCCGACGGAAATCCTTGATTACGCCTGGCGCTACCCGTTTCTGCTGGGCGGTGTGTTTGGCGTCATCGGTGTGTGGCTGCGTCGCTGGCTCAGCGAAACCCCGGTATTCATGGCGATGCAGGCCCAGCGCGAGGCTACTGTAGAACTGCCGCTGCGCACGGTCCTGCGGGAGCACCGCCTGGCGATGCTGCCGGCGATGATCCTCACCTGCGTGCTGACCTCGGCCGTGGTGGTGTTCGTGGTCATTACCCCGACCATGATGCAAAAAACCTTCGGCATGACCGCCAGTCATACCTTCGCCCTGAGTGCCTTGGGCATCGTGTTTCTGAACATCGGCTGTGTTCTCGCGGGGCTGCTTGTCGATCGCATCGGCGCTTGGCGCACGGTGATGCTGTATAGCCTGCTGCTGCCTCTGGGTATTGGCGTGCTCTACACCTGCCTGATCATTGAAGGCCAGTGGCTCGGTCTGGCCTATGCAGTGGCAGGCCTCTCTTGCGGGGTCGTCGGCGCAGTGCCGTCGGTGATGGTCAGCCTGTTTCCGGCGCGGATTCGCGTCTCGGGGATTTCCTTTACCTACAACATTGCCTACGCAGCCTGGGCCAGCGTCACACCGCTGTTGTTGATCGGTCTGATGCCGTGGAGTCCGTGGATTTGTGTGATTTTCTGCGCAGTGATGGGGGCGGTGGGCATCAGCAGTGCGGCGTACTTTGGCGCGCGAATACCGCGAATTGGGCGCTGTTCGGTAGCCGGCGCGGTATAAAGGTGTTCGTGTTGCCACTATTTTTGTAGGACAACCCTGAAACACTCTTCAGAAAATATCCCCAAAGCCGATGGCTAGGCTGTATGCAGCTTTTTATCCTTGTCCATCGGTGCTTCCCATGTTCAACAAACGCTTGAAGCAGGAGCTGTCGGCTCTTCGCGAAGAACTCTCCAGCCTTCAGCAAGTCAAGGAGAGCCTGGACAGCGAGATGCTGGTCCTGACCCTTGATTCCGATGGCAGGATTCAATCGGTCAACCAGAACTTCATGGGTGAAATGCTTTACAAGGGCAACGAACTGATCGGCCGACACATCGAAGACATCGTCCCGGTTCATGTGAAGTCGGACGAATTCCACCGTCGCTTCAAGACTGCGCTGACCCGTGGCGAGCATTTTGCCGGCACGGTTCGTTTATTGCGGGGCAATGGTGCCGAAGCCTGGTTGCGGTCGATCGTGCAGCCGGTGCGCTCCGCGGATGGCCGTATCAAACACTTCTCGATTTACTCCAGCGACCTGACCCGCACCATCGAGGCGTCTCGTGAACATGAGAACCTGATCGGCGCGCTAGTGCGCTCTACGGCGGTCATCGAGTTCGACCTCAATGGCAACGTGCTGACGGCCAACGAGCGGTTTCTCAACGGCATGGGTTACAGTCTGGCGCAGGTCCAGGGCAAACATCACCGCACCTTCTGTGAGCCAGAGGAATACAACAGCCCCGAGTATCAGAACTTCTGGCGCCGCTTGAACGCCGGCGAATTTGTGGCCGATCGTTTCAAGCGTATCGATAGCCACGGTCGCGTGGTCTGGCTGGAGGCTTCCTACAACCCAGTTGTCGACGCCAACAACAAGCTCTACAAAGTGGTCAAGTTCGCTACGGTGATAACCGATCAGGTCAATCAGGAGCAGGCCGTCGCCGAAGCGGCCAACATCGCCTACAGCACCTCGTTGCAAACCGACAGCAGCGCCCAGCGCGGTACCACCGTAGTGACTCAAGCGGTGGACGTCATGCGTGACTTGGCCAAACATATGCAAACTGCTGGCGAAGGCATCGAGGCGCTGAACGAGCAATCACTGGTGATCGGCACCATCGTCAAAACCATCAGTGGCATCGCCGAACAGACCAACCTGCTGGCGCTCAACGCGGCCATCGAAGCCGCTCGCGCCGGTGAGCAGGGTCGAGGTTTTGCCGTGGTGGCTGATGAAGTCCGGCAACTGGCCTCGCGAACCAGCCAGGCGACCGACGAAATTGTCGGCGTTGTGCGCCAGAACCAGGACATGGCGCGCAACGCCGTGGCCCTGATGACCGATGGCAAACTCCAGGCCGAACAGGGGCTGGCGCTGGCAGCGGAGGCGGGCACAGTGATCGTCGAAATCCAGGACGGGGCGCAGAAAGTGGTGAACGCGGTTGGGCAGTTTGCCAATCAGTTATCGACTTGATGCCCTGAATCCAAGTGTCGGTAGCCCTAAAAAAGATCAGGCCTGCTTCACTGGCTTGATTAGGCTTTCGGCTGGTATCCCAAATAGATCATGAAGCTTCCAGATCATCGGAAGCGTCAACGCACGCTTACCGTTGAGCACTTCATAAACCCGGTTTGTCCGGCCAATGGCAGGTGCCAGATCAGCCGCGGACAGACCGGACTGCTCCATGCGAAATTTGATAGCGTCGATCGGGGTGGGCAGATCGACAGGAAACTGCTTCGATTCATAGGCCTCGATGAGGGTAATCATGATCTCGAAGTAATCGCCTTCGGGAGTGCCCGGCTCAGGCTCATTGTTGAATAGTGCAGATACGCTTTTGAGGGCTGCACGATAGTCCGCGTCGGTGTGAATCGGATGAATGTTCATGGGGTATTCCATTTCGATGGTATCAGCGTCGATCCCATCGTATTGCTTGTGGGTGCCGACAAATTTTATGTATACGGCGCCGAAACGGTAGGCCACCGCGACGACTAGCCGAAAGTCATTGCCCTTGATGTTAAACACGACTCTGCGGCTTTTGAGAATGCTGGCGGTGGCAAAATGCGCCTTGATGTCAGCAGGCGTCCTCCAGTCCGCTTTCCTTGCTTCGTCAATCCAGGCCAGGAAAGGTTGTTCTGAGTCCGGGTATCTCTCCCAAAAATTTTTCAGGTGACTGATGGCGATAATTCTCATGGCGTGATCCTAGTCCCGTGGTGGGACTTGTGCAAGTTTGTGGCGAAGTAGCCGACATGTGGGGAGTAAATTCGCCTCCTGTAATCAGGCACTCCCGATAGCTGATCTGATGAGGTGGATGAACAGACGAGATAAGAGTGGTTTCCACACTCTATCCAAGGGAGAGCAATTTGAGGGTAGGAAAAGGCTACGCGAGAGACTTGATCAGGACTCTTCACCAATAAAAAAAGGCCTACCTCCCGGTAAGCCTTTTCTTATTTCTGCGTACGACTCAATCCCCCAACGCTTCCCCCTCGCGTCGCGGATCGGCCCCGCCGGCCAACGCGGCTTTGCCCTGCGCATCCTTGACCCGAACAATCGCCTGAGTCCCGCTGGTCATGTCGATCTCGTTCACGTTGTGCCCTTTGTCCTTCAGTGCCTGAATCAGCTCTGTGCTGAACTGACCCTGTTCCAGTTCGGTCGGGCCGTTACGGCTGCCGAAATTGGGCAGGCTGATGGCCGCTTGCGGGTCGAGGTTCCAGTCGAGCAGGCCGATGGTGGATTTGACCACGTATTCGATGATCTGCGAGCCGCCGGGGGAGCCGACGGTGGCCAGGAACTCGCCGTTCTGACGGTCGAAGATCAGCGTTGGTGCCATGGACGAGCGCGGGCGTTTACCCGGTTCAACACGGTTGGCGACTTTTTGCCCGTTTTCTTCGGGGATGAACGAGAAGTCGGTCATCTGGTTGTTGAGCAGGAAACCCTGGACCATCAGGTGCGAGCCAAATGCTGCCTCCACGGTGGTGGTCATGGACACAGCGCCGCCTTGGTCATCGACCGCCACCACTTGCGAGGTGGAGATGCGCAGTGGCGAGCGGTCCGGCGCATAGGCAACCCGAATGCCCGGCGGGGTACCGGGTTTGGCCGGCCCCATGCTGCGATCGCCGATCAAGGAGGCGCGGCTGGTCAGATAAGTTGGGTCGATAAGACCTTTTACCGGCACAGGTACGAAGTCGGTGTCGGCGACATACTGCGCTCGGTCGGCGTAAGCCAGGCGCTCGGCGTCGGCGATCAGGTGCACAGCTTCTGGGGCGGGTTCGATGCCTGCCGGTTTGCTGGTCTTGAGCGGCTTGAGTGGTGCCAGGGCAAAACGCGGGTCGCGGGATTCCAATGCCTGCAAGGTGCCAAGAATTTGCGCCACGGCGATCCCGCCCGACGACGGTGGCGGCATGCCGCAAACCTGCCAGCGTTTGTAGTCGGTGCATAACGGTGCGCGTTCCTTGGCCTTGTAGCCTTGAAGATCGTTTAGCGACAGGCTGCCGGGGTTGGCGTGGCCCTGAACCTTGGCGATGATCTCTTTTGCGATTGGCCCTTTATACAGGGCATCGGGACCTTCCTTGGCGATGCGCTTGAACACTGCGGCCAGTGCCGGGTTTTTCAGCTGTGTACCGATCGCTTTCGGGCTGCCATCGGCATTCAAAAAGTAGGCGGCCATGTCCGGTGAGCGCTGTATGAACGCGTCTGCCGCGATCAACTGATGCAGTCGTGGCGAAATGGCGAAGCCTTGTTCCGCCAGTTCTATGGCGGGCTGGAACAACTTCGTCCACGGTAGGCGACCGTGTTTCTGATGGGCCAGCTCTAGCGCCCGCAATACACCCGGCGTCCCCACCGAGCGCCCGCCGATCTGTGCCTGGGTGAATGGCATCGGTTTGCCGTCGGTTTGCAGGAACAGTTTCTCGGTGGCGCCGGCCGGAGCGGTTTCGCGCCCGTCATAGGTGCGTACAGCCTTGCCATCCCACAGCACAATCAACGCGCCACCGCCGATACCCGATGATTGCGGTTCGACCAGCGTCAACACCGCTTGCATGGCAATGGCCGCATCAATCGCCGAGCCGCCCTGACGCAGCATCTCCCGCCCGGCTTCGGCTGCCAGCGGGTTGGCCGCTGCGGCCATGTGTTTCGAGGCATGCCGGGTCTGCAGGTCGGTGCGATAACCGGAGGCGATTTCTGGCGCGACCGGCAGAGTAGAGACTGGCGGCGAAGAGGGCAGGGTATTACACGCGGCGAGGGTTAAAGCGGTGGCGATCAGCGAAAAAGCTGACAGGCGATAGCGACTCAAGTGGAAGGCTGAGAACACGCGGGGCACTCCGTCCATGGGATAAAATGTCCGGGGACTTTATCGGCCTGGGAGACGCGACGCAAATCAGGTCCGCTGTCCTGAAACAATGCCACTTTTCTCGAGGCATAAAAAAACGGCCTACCTTTCGGTAAGCCGTTTTTAGTACTTGGTGGCTACACAGGGACTTGAACCCCGGACCCCAGCATTATGAATGCTATGCTCTAACCAACTGAGCTATGTAGCCAAGTGGCGCGCATTATTCACCTGGAACGAAGATGCGTCAAGCGTAAATTTAAAATATTTCTCCACACTTTCAACCGCTTATCCCGCAGGCCCGAAAAATCGGGCCAGCGGATGGCGTCAACCGAGCTGAAATCTGCCGGTATTCGCACTCAAGGCCTTGCTGCCCTGACTCAAGGTGTCCGCAGCCAGGTTCACCGCCCGTGCGCCTTCAAGCAAGCGTACCGCCGCCTGATCGACTTGCTGGATGTTGCCGCTGACTTCATCGGCGGTGCTCGCTTGCTCTTCGACAGCGGTGGCGATCTGCGCCAGGGTGTCGGTGACGCTCTGCACCGCGCTGGCGATTTCCCCCAGGCGCTCGCCGAGGCCCGTGACGGCTTGCGCGTCCGATTGTGCCTGGCCGCAAGCGGCTTCCATCAGGCTTACCGCTTCATTGACGGTGCTGCGCAAACTGTCGACGGTACCGGCGATTTGCGCAGTGGAGGACTGGGTGCGTTGCGACAGGCTGCGCACTTCATCGGCCACTACGGCAAAACCACGACCTTGCTCGCCGGCCCGTGCGGCCTCGATGGCGGCGTTGAGGGCCAGCAGGTTGGTCTGCTCGGCGACGCCGCGAATGGTATCGACCACCAACTGAATTTGCTGTCCTTGCTCGCTGACCCGACCCAATGCCGCCGCGGTGTCGTTCAAACGCTGATTGAGCTGCTGAATACTCGCTGTCGTGCGTTGGCTGTCTCGGCTGCTGTCGGCGGCGATGCGCTGGGTGTGCTGAGCGCTGCCTGAGGCCTGTTCGCAACTCTGGGCGACCCCTTGCGAGGTCGCCGCCAATTGTGTGGCTGCAGCGGCGATCTGACTGATCTGCAACTGCTGAGCCTCGACTTCGCCTAGTGCGCCGCTGGAGTGATCGTTGAGCGCGCGCACCGCGTTGCTCAGTTGCAGGGTTTCGTGATCGACCCCCAACAGACTGTTGCGCAGTTGCACCACAGCAACATTCAAGGCGGTGCTGATCGCCGCCAGTTCGTCGCGGCCCTGCACCGGTACTTGCAAGCTCAGGTTGCCGTCACGCAGTGCTTCGGCCAGGAGTGTGATGCCACTGGCGCTGCGACGGATCGAGGCCTGTAAACAGATAAACAGGTACAGCGCGGCCAGCAGCAGGCAACCAAAAATTGTCGCCACCAGAATGAACTGGCGAATGGCCGAGCCGTGGTAATAATCCAGTCGTTGATCCAGGGAAACCAACGATTGCTGGCGCAACTTGGCGAGGTCGCCAAGGAGGGCGTCGAGGCTGCGTTCAAAGTCTTCCGGCTTGAGGTTGATGCTGCCGCCGAAGACGCCCTCGTCCAGCACTTTCAAACCGGCGTCCAGGTGCTTGAGGCTGTCGTGGTATTGCCCGGCCCAGGTTTGCAGGGCGTTGGGCAGGCGTGTTTCCAGCAGGCCAGCCGTTTTAGCAAGCTGCTCCCGCGCATCGCCGATGCGACTGCGCAAGTCCCGCAGTTGCAGGCGGCTTTGCAGGGTGAACTGCCCGGATACCACTGAGGCCTGCCCGACCGCGGCGAGACGCCCGACCCGTTCGATCAGATCCGGTGCGTGTTGAGTGGAAATCTGCGTCAGCAGCCAGGTTTCGAGCCACGGTGCGAGGGTCAGGCGAGTGTCCATGGCGATTTGTTCGCGCAAGGCTTGCAGAGCACTCAAGGCATGGGTGAAGCGATCGTAACCGTCTGGCCACCAACCGACGTTGCTCAGGCTTTTCGAGTCCAGGCCGGTGAGGGCGGTTTGCAGAGCCTGATAGCGGGTGAGGGTTTGGCCCTCGGCGCCTTCGGTTTTCAGGGTATTGCCCAAGTCCGTAATGGCTTGAGCGACGGCCGGCTGAACCGCGTCGAACGCTGCCATCGCCGCGATGGTTGCGGGTGTCGGTTGGCGATTGGTTTCGGTGGCGCGCCAACGAGCTGCGCGGTCACGCTGGGCGGCGAGCAGGTTGTCGAGCGCATCGAGGGCGAGCAATTGCCGAACCCCGGCGCGTTCGCCAGAGATCAGGCTCAACTTGTCACGATGGTCCTGGCCGATCATCCACAGGCTGCCCGCGAGTGGCAGGATAAACAGCAGAAACAGCAGCTGAAATTTGCGCGCGAAGCCGAATCGCCCCAGCAGCCCGATCCCCGGTGATAAAAAAGCCTGCATGCCCCATGACTCCTCTGGACACCACGCC
The DNA here is from genome assembly GCF_050280605.1 of Pseudomonas sp. NPDC089918. Taxonomy (NCBI): domain Bacteria; kingdom Pseudomonadati; phylum Pseudomonadota; class Gammaproteobacteria; order Pseudomonadales; family Pseudomonadaceae; genus Pseudomonas; species Pseudomonas sp. NPDC089918. The sequence continues at coordinate 21,702 of NZ_JBNNVP010000052.1, forward strand.
CCATTGGCGTGCATCGAGGTCATTGCGACCGCGACTTGTGCCCTTCTAAAAGGCCTCGAAAGTTCACCTTGGTCCGCTCTGTCGGCCGACTCTGTAGCGAAACTTCCCATTCTCGGTTCCCTTTGTAAGGGGCCGCGTTGAAGCAGACAAACAAGGCAAGATTCAGACCATGGCTTTGCGCTATCACCTTCTTTTTTTGAAGTCGTTAGCAGGCTAAGGGGATGGCGCAACCGCACCGAAAAATGGCACATTGACCGACCTGCCAGTGCGCACCCATCCGCAGTACGGAAACTCTCATGGCCATCAGCAACGTTCAGTCCGCCGCGACGTCGGCGCCCGCCACTTCACAAAACAGTCCGCTGGTCATGCGCATCATCGGCGCGGTGGCGCTGGCGCATTTGATCAACGACCTGATTCAGGCGGTATTGCCGTCGATCTATCCGATGCTCAAGGCCAGCTATGGCCTGACCTTCACCCAGATCGGCCTGATCACCCTGACTTTTCAACTGACGGCCTCGCTGTTGCAACCATGGGTCGGTTACCACACTGATCGTCATCCCAAACCCTGGCTGTTGCCGGCCGGTACCGTCTGCACATTGATCGGCATTCTGATGATGTCTGTGGTCGGAAGTTTTCCGATGATTCTGCTGGCGGCGGGGTTGATCGGTGTCGGTTCATCGACCTTTCACCCGGAAGCTTCTCGGGTGGCGCGATTGGCTTCGGGTGGGCGTTTCGGCTTGGCGCAGTCGACGTTTCAGGTGGGCGGTAATGCGGGCTCGGCTTTCGGGCCGTTGCTGGCGGCGGCGATCATCATTCCCTACGGTCAGGGTCATGTGGCCTGGTTCGGATTGTTCGCGCTGTTTGCGCTGTTCGTGCTGTATCGGATCAGTCGCTGGTACGCCAACCATCTGAATCTGTTCAAGCTCAAACAAGGTCAGGCAGCGACTCACGGCCTGTCGAAACGACGGGTGATCAGCGCACTGGTAGTGCTCGGGCTTCTGGTGTTTTCCAAGTACTTCTACATGGCCAGCCTGACCAGTTACTTCACGTTCTACCTGATTGAAAAATTCGACCTGTCGGTGGCCAGCTCGCAGCTGCATCTGTTCCTGTTTCTCGGTGCAGTAGCGGCTGGGACCTTCTTCGGCGGGCCGATCGGCGACAAGATCGGGCGCAAGGCGGTAATTTGGTTCTCGATCCTTGGCGTCGCACCGTTCACGCTGCTGCTGCCCCATGTGGACCTGTTCTGGACCAGCATCCTGAGCGTGGTGATCGGATTCATCCTCGCCTCGGCGTTCTCGGCCATTGTGGTGTATGCCCAGGAGCTGGTGCCAGGGAACGTCGGAATGATTGCCGGGGTGTTCTTCGGACTGATGTTCGGTTTCGGCGGGATTGGCGCGGCATTGCTTGGGCATCTGGCGGATGTCCACGGCATCGAGTACGTGTACTTCCTGTGTTCGTTCTTGCCGTTGTTTGGGGTGTTGGCGATCTTCTTGCCAAGAACCCGAAAAGTCTGAGGCGGACCGGCAAAGTCAGCCGTTTCGATAGATATAGCTATACGCGTTAATCGCTGGTACCCCGCCAAGATGTGCATAAAGTACCTTCGACCCCGTCGGGAAAAAACCCTGGCAGACGAGATCAATGAGGCCTTGCATGGATTTTCCCTCGTAGACCGGGTCCGTCATCATGCCTTCCATGCGAGCGCACAATCGGATGGCTGCGTTGGTTTCTTCTGATGGAATGCCGTAGGCCGGATAGGCGTAGTCTTCTTTAAGGACAACATCGTCAGCGGTGATTTCCTGGCCAAGCCCAACAAGCTGCGCCGTATGCTGAGCGATTGCCAATACTTGTGCCCTGGTTTGCTCAGGCGTGGCAGAGGCGTCAATACCAATCACATTGCGAGCACGACCATCCTTGGCGAACCCCACCAGCATGCCCGCATGGGTGGAGCCAGTCACCGTGCAGACTATGATGTAATCAAATTTGATCCCCATCCTGGCTTCTTGCTCGCGTACTTCTTCGGCGAAGCCGACATAGCCGAGACCTCCATATTTGTGCATGGACGCACCGGCGGGAATAGCATAGGGTTTGCCTCCTTTGGCCTTGACGTCCTCCAGCGCCCGCTCCCAGCTCTCGCGGATACCGATATCGAAACCTTCGTCGACGAATTCAATCTCCGCTCCCAGCACGCGGCTCATCAGAATATTCCCAACCCGGTCGTAGACTGCATCCGGGAATGGAACCCAGCTTTCTTGAACGAGACGGCACTTCATACCGAGTTTAGCCGCGACAGCTGCGACCTGGCGCGTGTGGTTCGACTGGACACCACCGATGGACACTAACGTGTCTGCCTGCGAAGCGATTGCATCGGGAATGATGTATTCCAGCTTTCGGATCTTGTTGCCGCCAAACGCAAGTCCAGAGTTGCAGTCCTCACGTTTGGCATAGAGTTCGATATTGCCACCGAGACAGGCCGATAGACGATTCAGTTTCTCGATCGGCGTTGGGCCAAACATGAGTGGATAGCGCTCGAATGTCTCCAGCATGACGGTTCCCCTGATCACGGATAAGCCGTTTTTTCAGTCTAGCAGAGCGCCTGTGTGAGAACGCGTGTCGCAGGGGGGCGATCTGCGGTGAAACTCACTGCTTGCGAGGAAGGGTCTGTACCCGATGTCGAGTTTCAACGGGGCTGTGTATGACTTTACTTTCACGGTAGCTGCGTTGCTCTCGGTACGTTGTGCGGCCTACGGGTGGACACCTACCACGTATCTTCAACAGTCTGGACGAAGTTGAAAAAGAGCCCTATCAACTGCGCGGGCGATTGTGCTGGAGCATAGTGGCGAACTGGCGGTGCACAGGCTTGAAGGCGGTGGATTGGAGGCGTGGGTGGTGGCCGATGCAGGGCGTGTAACACCACGCACATTGAAGGCCCTAAGGGACTTCACGCAGATACTGCAAGGCCTTTCAGGGCTGACTCAAACGAGTCAGGCTATGGGGTTACTTACAGGCTCAGGCACTGCTGTTGCGGAAGCTGCCGGGTGTGATGCCGACTACTTTTTTGAAGGCCCGGGTCATGTGGCTTTGATCGAAGAAGCCGCAAGCGAACGACGCTTCTGCGAGGCTGGACCCGGTGCGCAGCATTTTTTGGACCTGGGCGATTCTTTTCTGGATTTGATAGCTGTGGGGGGAGACGCCAACGCTTTTTTTGAACACCCGGATCAGGTAAAGAGGGTCAAGATTCACCAGTTGTGCCAGGTCTTCCAGAGACAGATGTTTGTCGAACTCGTCTTCGAGCTTCTTCTTGATCTTTTGCACTGCATGCTGCTCAACCGCATTGACTGGTTCGATGGGCGCTCCGCTGCGCTCGAAGAGCTGCGTCATCAGATCCAGCAGGATAGTTTCCCGTTCAAGGCTGGAGGGGGATTTTTCAATGATTTGATGTTGATGCAAAAAGGTCCGGGCGAAGTCGGGGGCCTGGCTCAGAGCTGTTTGAAAAAGATGAATATGATCGTCTGAAAAACGCCCTTGAAACACCATCCGATTGACCCATTCGGGGTCGATATAGAGCATTCGATACATCCAGCCCTCATCATGGCCTGGCAAGCCGTCGTGGATCTCCCCGGGGGTAATGGTGACCACACTGCCAGCGCCCCCCATGTAGTAACTGCCGCGATAAAAAAGCTTTTCAACACCGCTACTTATAACGCCGATAGCGTACCGGTCATGTGAGTGTCGGCCGAAAGATTGAGTGCTGTAACGCGCAGATAGCAATTCACAGTCGCCTTCGGGTATACGCCAGAATTGAACAAAGTCCTTGTTTTGTTGAGGGGCTTTGTTATGGCGACTCTCGTCCATGGATTGTCCAGTTTTGTGCAATACGTATGAAAAAAAGGTCGCTAAATTTAGCACCTATTTCACAACACAAGCTAGGGGATGCGATGTCTACAAAACTGGTAGTTGGGGATTTTAATAAGTCTTCATGGTCATTTCGTGCGTGGCTGGTTCTTGTGACAGCGGATGTTGCATTTGAAACCCTTCAGATCAAACTGGAACAAAGCGACACGCGCGAGCGCATCCTGGAGCACTCGCCTTCCGGTAAAGTACCGGCGCTGCTGCTTGATGATGTTGTCATCAACGACAGCCTGGCCATCAGCGAATACATTGCCGGCACATATCCGACCGCCAACCTTTGGCCTCAAGATTCACGGATCAGGGCCCAGGCACGAGCTGCTGCGGCAGAGATGCACTCCGGTTTCACCCATCTGCGCACGCAGATGTCGTTTGGCCTGAACACCGGTGACATCCCGGAAAGCCTGACCGCCGAGACCCGAGAGGAAATCATGCGGGTGTTCGCAATCTGGAAGCAGCTCCGTGAGGTGAGCGGTTCAACACAGTTCCTCTGTGGTGACTTTGGCATTGTTGATGCGATGTTTGTTCCGGTGGTGTTCCGCTTCCGTCGTTATGGGATTGCCATCCCTGAACAACTGCAGGGTTATGTCGAAAACATTCTGGGTTATGCGCCGGTACAACAATGGTTGAAGTTGGCCGCGCAAGAAGTTTAAAGAGTTGTGTTGCGGCTAACTATTAAATCCAATTAAGAATTAGTTGTATTTTTTGACGCGTGGCAGAAAAGACCTTTGGGGCTTTTCTACTTTGTCGAGTCCGGTGTTTGTTGCCTGGGGGAGTTGTGAGTGTTCATAAAGTTAATGCCGGTCTTTATCAATGAGGTTTCTCATGTCGACTAATAACAATCGGGCAATCATTGAATTGACCATCGGCGGACTGATGCTCAGTCTGTCTGCTCTAGCCGTCGCTTTCGCCCATATCGGCGCGGGTGGCGCAGGATTCTATCGGATGGTGTTCGCCTCGATCCTGTTCTTCCTGCTGCTCAAGGTGCGCAAAACACCGGTGCTGCTCAAAACCGCCAAGGCGCAGCTGTACACCGCGTTGGCTGGGGTGTTTTTGGCCATTGACCTGGTGCTTTGGCACCAGAGCATCTATATCGTCGGCCCGGGCATCGGGTCGATCCTGACCAACTGTCAGGTGTTCTTCATGACCCTGTTGGGGTTGTACCTGTTGAAGGAAAAACCTTCGATCTACTTCCTGGTATCCATTACCTTGGCTTTTGTCGGGCTCTATCTGTTGTTGCTACCCGAGATGACCAGTGCGGTAGGGATCAAGGGCGTGGTGTATGGCGTGCTGTCGGGGCTGGCGTATGCCATCTGCGTGTACTTCCTGAAGATCAACACCCAGTTGCCTGACGGCGGGGGTGACAAGATCGCACAGATGCTCAATTTGAGTCTTTGGGCGGCACTGGTTCTGCTGACATACGCGCTGGCAACTGGGGAAAGCTTGGCCATCGTGGATGGGCAAACCTTGCTGATGTTGATCATATACGGGGTACTGGTGCAGTTTGTCGGCTGGTTGTTGGTCAACCGTTCGATTGGAGCCATCAGCCTGGGGTTGGCCGGTCTGATCCTGCTACTGGAGCCGGTGATCACGTATTTCATTGATGTCACCTTTCTCGGCAAGGCCAGCTCCACGCTGCAGATTTGTGGCGCGCTGCTGACTATCTTTGCGGTTTACATTGGCTCAATCAAACCGCCTGAGAAAGCGCACCCTTTACCCGAAGCGACCTGATAGAAGGTGTATCACGGCGGTATCGTGAATGACGGGCTGCCATGACCAGTGAGTTGGTGATTACGCCTGAATTGCTGGCGGAGCTGGATAGACTGGCGTAGCGCTAGAGGATAATAGGGACAGCTTCACTTTCGCTCCCAAAACGTCCGTTCTGACCCATTTTCAGTCTGTCGCGACCGACTGAAACTGACTGGACCCAGCCATTTATCCCTGATTCGGCAACAGTGTTTGTCCCTCCGACCGATTTTTCCCGCCGCCGTCATTCCATAGCATCGTCCTCAAGCCGCCAGCAATCGTGCTGAAGCGGCCCACTCAACGAGACGGTGAACAACATGAACACGATGAAAATGGCGATGGTGTTATTGCTTGGTAGCCTGGGCGCGCAGGCCTATGCGGATACGGTGCCGACGACAAACCTTCCGGTCGAAACCTATGACTACTCGACGAATCTCGATATCGAGCATGTGATTTCGATCACTGAGCCGGCGAATGAGTGCGCACCGGTGCCGGTTCAGATGACCTATGAAGATTCCCATGGTCAGCGGCATGTCCTGCAATATCAAATAATGGGCACTGGCTGTTCCAGTTGATTCGGTGCGGAGGATGGAGGGTCGACACTCCATATCTGCTGTACTCAGTCTTTTCTTGCTCCAGCAACGTGCTCATCCGATGCCAGCAATTGCGGGATCGATAGCTTGAGAAAATCCACCCAGGTTTTGGTCTTCGCATCGACGAACTTGCGCGACGGATAGATCGCGAACAGGTTCAACTCCTCCAGCCGGTACTCCGGCAACACCCGCACCAACGTCCCCGCCCGCAGGCCATCCACGGCCGATGCTATCGGCTGAATGCCGATTCCCATACCTTTTCTGATCGCAATGGTCATGCCGTCGGCGGTATTGATATGGAAGGGCGACAAGGGAATGGTAATGGTCTCCATGCCATGCGGGCCTTCGAACGTCCAGTTCTCTACTGGCATGACCGTATTGACGATCCGCAGGCACTCATGTTCACCGAGGTCGCTGGGTGAGTCGGGCCTGCCGCGTTTTTCCAGGTAGGCCGGCGACGCGCAGAGGATGCTGTAAGTGATGCCCAGACGCTGAGCAACGAAGCCTGAATCAGGCAGTTCGCGGGCCAGTACGATGGACATGTCGTAGCCTTCTTCGAGCAGGTCCGGCACGCGGTTGGTCAGGGTCAGGTCGAACATCACCGTGGGGTGAATCTCCCGGTAGCGGGCGATGGCGTCGATCACATAGTGGTTGCCGATGGCCGACATTGCGTGGATTTTCAAACGACCCACGGGCAGGGTCTGCGCGGTGCCGGCTTCCTCGTCGGCCTCGCGGACGTCATCGAGGATGCGTTCGCAGCGTTGCAGGTAACGTACGCCGGCTTCGGTCAGGGCGAGGCGGCGGGTAGTGCGGTTGATAAGGCGTGTGTGCAGACGGGCTTCAAGGGCGGAAACGGCTTTGGAGACGTTGGTCGTGGTGGTGTCGAGCAACTCGGCGGCCGCAGTGAAACTGCCACTCTGAGCGACGGCGACGAAGAAACGCATGCTCTGGAAAACGTCCATTGGTTGTTCACCTTATGGGGGACGGTGTCTGGGAGTCGGTGCTCACCTTCAATGGCAGCCCCTCACCCTAACCCTCTGGGGAGGGCTTCAATCTGCATCACGCCACAAGCTTCAAGCCGGACGCCTCGGAATAAACCCGGGCACCCCGGTTTCCACCACCGAATTGAAGCGGATCCGCGTGCTGATGTCTTCCTTGATCTCACGCATCGCCCGCTGCGCCAATGTCGCGATATCAAAGTTCTCCTGAATATGGCTCGGCGTTGCCGACGTCGTCAGGAATGCCGTGCCACGTTGCACCGCCCACGCCAGTGCCACTTGCGCCGGGGTCTTCTGCACATGCCGGGCGATGCCGGTCAGCACTGCCTCTTCAAGCACATTCGGCTCCATCCCGTGCCCCAGTGGCGCGAAGGCCAAAAGGATGATGCCGTGCTGTTGGCAGAACTCGAGCATTTCCCATTCCGGCAGGTACGGGTGCGACTCAATCTGCACTACGGCCGGTTTGATCCGTGCCGCCGCAACAATCTCTTTCAGCGCCTCCAGGGAGATGTCCGACAAACCGATGGATTTGCAGCGGCCTTCATCCACCAGGCTTTCCAGCGCACGCCAGGTATCGAGCAAGGTGATCTCGCCATCGTATATAACGTGGCCGAACACGTCCCGCGGGTCCTGATCGTCACCTGGCTGGAAAGCGAATGGCGTGTGGATCAGGTAGCAATCGATGTAGTCGGTTTGCAGCCGTTGGCAGCTTGCTTCGAATGCAGGCTTGACCCGCTCGGGCCGGTGATTGGTGTTCCACAGCTTGGTGGTGATGAACACGTCTTCGCGGCGAATGTGGCCGGCGGCGAAGACCTGCTGGAACGCCACGCCGATCTGCGCTTCATTACGATAACGCTCGGCGCAGTCGAAGTGGCGAAAACCCACCTCCAACGCGCATTTGACCGCGTCAGTGGTCGTGCTCAGATCGCGGAACAAGGTGCCGAAGCCAACGGCCGGCATTGCGCCTGCGCCGTTGTTGAGCGGCCAGCGGGTGTCGCGAAGCTCATCGTGAAAGGCTTCGTAGGTCATGGTTTTTCTCCAGTGTCGTTGGTTACAGCGGTGTTTGCTCGTTGCCTGCACACGCGGCGAGTTTTTGCTCGAAGACACCGACGGAATTGCCGCCCAGCGCCACGAACAGTTGCACCGTGTCGAGATAACGCGCGGTCTTCACGTGAATCTGCCCAAGCAGCGCCTGCTCGTACGCACGCTCGGCCTCGAGCACTTGCAGGACGCTGTTTTCGCCTTGGGCGTAAGCCTGTTGGTTGAGCCGGAAACTGCTGTCGGCGGCGCGCAACGCATCATCCTGCGCGAGGTATTGCTCGGCGCCGTGATGGATCGCCTGCAAGGTGTCCGCGACCTGGCCGAACGACTGAATCACCGTCTGCTGATAGCGTGCGAGCGAGGCGTTGTAGCCATCGACTGCTGCCTGACGCTCGGCCTTGAGTGTGCCGCCATTGAAGATCGGTGCGGTCAGTCCGGCAGCAAAACCCCACAGTGCGGCGCCGCCATTGCCGGAGGCAGCTTGAGCCAGCGAGGCCGACAGTTCGATCCGCGGATAGAGATTGGCCGTGGCCACACCTATGGCCGCGCTAGCCATGTGCAGTTCGGCTTCGGCCTGCAAGATGTCCGGACGGGTGCGGGCCATTTCCGAGGGCAGGCTCACCGGCAGACTCGTCGGCAAGGTAAACTCGTCGAGGGTGAAGTCCGGCGCGATCCAGTCGGCCGGGCCTTTGCCTGCGAGAATCGACAACGCATGTCGCGCCGCATCGCGCTGCTGGGCGAGCGGCGGCAGCAGGGTGTGATCCTGCGCGAGCCGGGTTTCGGCCAGCGACACATCGATGCGCGTCGTGGTGCCGCTCTGTTGTGCGCGCTGCACCAGATCAAGGTTTTTTGTGTCATTGGCCAGCAGCGTTTGCACAGCCTCGATCTGCGCGTTGGCCGAGGCGAGCAGCAACGCCTGTCGGGTCACTTCACCGGTCAACGTGAGGTAGGCCGCTTCGTAGCGATGCTTGTGTAAATCGGCCAACGCCTGTTGGCCTTCGACTTCGCGTTTGATGCCGCCGAACGCATCCAGATCGAATGCGACCCGTGGTCCGATGGCATAGACATTGGCATTGCTCGGCTCCGGCCCATTGTGGGTCCGTTGCCGACCGCCCGCCGCGGCGAAATCCACTTGCGGGTACCGCGCACCTTCCGCCGCCGCAACGGAGGCGGCGGCCTGGCGCAGAGTCGCGTCCGCCGCGACCAGTTCGAGGTTGCCGTCGATGGCGCGGCGCATCAGCTGATCGAGTTTCGGTGAGCGCAGCGCTGTCCACCAATCGCCGTGAATGCGTTGGCCCATATCGAAGCGTTGATCGCCGGACGATTGTTCGGCTTGCTCATCATAGTGCTGCGACGAACCGGCGGCGGGGTGTTGAAAATCGGGTCCGACGGTGCAGGCCGAGAGCATTACCAACATGGCCAATGCACTGAAGGCGCTGGGGATTGCAGAGTGAGTGAAGCGCGTAGACGTTTTCATTTTGCAGACTCCACGAAGATCAGTTGGCCGCAGCAGGTTTGCGCAGCAACAACACCAGCGGACTCACCACGAGCATCGCCAGCATCAGAATCTTGAACTGGCCCATCACCGCGACGAACGCGGCCTGATGGGTCACCAGGTGGTTCAAACCTTCCAGCGCCGGTAGCGACGTCGGCAGCGTCACGTGATAGGGCGTCAGTTGGCTGACCAGCGCCACGTGCATCGCCTGGGTGTTGTTGAAGAAAAAGATCTGCACCACCGCCACACCAAGGGTGCTGCCGTAGACCCGCATCAGGTTGAAAAGGCCGGTGGCTTCCGGGCGCAATGCAGGGTTGATCGTGCTGAAAGCGACCTTGCTCAACGCCGGCATCAGCATGCCGAGGCCGACCCCCTGGATGAACCCGGTCAGCGCCACGGGTGTCCAGTCCATCAACGGCGAGTAGCCGAGCATCAGCCAGTTGGCGTAGACCACCAGGGCAATGCCAGCGGCGATTACCACACGGGTGTCGATCCACAGCGGCACACGGCCCATCAACAGGAACGCGCCTACCAAGCCAATGCCGCGTGGAATGGTCAGGAACCCGGTGGTGTCCGGTGGGTAGCCGAGGATCTCGTCGAGCATCGGTGAGGTCAGCGCCATGGTCGACAGCAGTACAAAGCCGAGGGCGAAGAACATCACCGTCGACAGCACGAAGTTGCGGTCAGCGAGCAAAGCCTTGCTGACAAAGTGCACCTTGGCGGTCAACCGATGCACGGCGAACAGGTACAGCCCGAGCACGCAGGCCAGCGCTTCGATCCAGATTTCCACCGAGTCGAACCAGTCCAGGCGTTCGCCACGGTCGAGGAGCATCTGCAGGCCGATCATGCCGAGGGTGAAGGTGCCGAAACCGAAGAAATCGAACGGCGGACGCTGATCGGCTTTTTTCTCCGCGAGCAGCAACGCCACCACCATGAAGATGTACCCCGTCAACGGCAGGCTGAGGTAGAACATCGGCCGCCAGTCGAAGTACTCGCAGATCAAGCCGCCAATGCCCGGGCCGCTGACGATGCCGAACAGCACCAGCGCCGTCCATTTCGCCCCGAACGCAGGACGCTTTTCCGCAGGCAGCGTTTCCAGGGTAATCGCCATCGACAGCGGTGCCAGTACACCGCTGGCCAAGCCTTGCAGAATGCGCGCGGCGATGAACTCCAGCGGCGTGCTCGCTAACGTGCCGAGCCACAGGCTGAGCGCAAACAACACCAGCGCAATCTGATAAACCCGCTTCAATCCGAAGGATGCGGCGAGCCACTGGGCAATCGGCAAGGTGATCGCGCTGGCGGCCAGATAAGCCGTGAAAATCCACCCGGCCTGATCGTCGGTCATCGACAGGCTGCCTTGTATCAAGCGCAGGGCAGCATTGGGCAGCGGCAGGTTCACCGATTGCAGGTAGGTCGCCAGCAGAGCGACGAAGCGCAACGCGCGCAGATCGGCAGCCTTGGTGTGAGAGATGGTGTTCATCACGAGTTACCCGCGCTGAGCAATGACTTGAGCGGATACCACCACGGCGTACGGTGCCCGGTGTCGACCTGAACTGTGGCGCTGGTGCCGGAGAACAGCGGCAGGGCCGGGTCGGCGTCGTCGAGTTCGAGACGCACCGGCACCCGCTGCACCACCTTCACCCAGTTGCCGGTCGCATTCTCTGGCGGCAGCAGGGCAAAGTCGGCCCCGGCGCCGGGGCTCATGCTGATTACATGAGCCTTGAACGGCCGATCCGGGTAGGTATCGAGGGTGATCGTCGCGGTCTGGCCGGGGCGCATATGCGTGACCTGGGTTTCGCGGAAGTTGGCTTCGACCCAGATCTCGCGATCGGAAATCAACGCGAACGCGGCGCTGCCGTTGTTGACGTAATTGCCGACCTGCAAGTCGTCGACCTTGGCGACGATGCCGTCGGCCGGCGCGGTCACCGTGGCGTAGGACAGATAGAGTTGCGCTTCGTCGAGCTGGGCCTTGGCTTCGCGCACGGTCGGGTGACGGTCGATGGCGATGTCCGGATCGCCGTTGAGAGCGACCACGGTGCTGGCGATCTGTTGCTCGATCGAAGCGATGCGTTGGCGCGAGACTTTCAGGTCGGTCTCGGCGCGCTCATAGGCAGCCCGCGAGACGAACTCGGTGGCAATCAGCGCTTTCTTGCGGGCGAACTCTTTCTGATCGTATTCCGCCGACGCCCGCGCCGATTGCAGTTCGGCCTGTTGCTGGCGATAGCTGGCCTTGAGGCCATCGATGCGCAGGCGAGCGTTGCCCTGCTGGGCTTCGGCGCGGTCGACAGCAATCTGAAACGGCTGCGCGTCGATGCGAAACAGCACTTGTCCCTTGCGCACGGGTTGGTTGTCGTCAACGGCGATCTCGACCACTTGCCCGGAAACCCGCGCATTGATCGACGACTTGGCCACGCGGGCATAGGCGTTGTCGGTGGACACGAAAGGCTCGTTCGCCCTGTATTGGCTGTAACCGATGACGGCGAACAGCGCGGGCAGGCCAGCCATCAGCAGTGGCCGCAGCTTTTGCTTGAGCGGCTTTTTCGGCGGTGTGTCTGCCAGATCCCGGATCGGCTGGGCGCTGGCGTGTTCTGCGGTGAGATCAATTGGCTTGGTCATGATCTGCTCTATCCAAGGTGCTGAAGCCAAAACGGGACATCGGGCCGAACCGGGCAATCGCCTGTGGCCGCGACGTGATTAATTGCTGCGAGAAATCAAATCCGTACGCGGTGGGGGAGGATCGCTCCGTACCGCTGTTTCGTCGTTGCCACACCCGATTCGAGCTGCACTACAACAAAGCTGCTGACCAAGGAATTTCTGGTTCCTTAATTTTGTGCGATGGTGTAAGAATATGAGCGACTTCTACTCCTTGCAAGGAATTTGTACGGCATGGCACAAAATAAAACGACAGAAGGAAAAGGCCGCGGCCGACCTCGCGCGTATGACCCGCAGACAGCGCTGCAACAGGCCCTCGGCGTGTTCTGGAACACCGGCTACTCCGGCGCTTCGCTGGACAGCATCGCCACGGCGGCGGGAATGAACCGACCAAGCCTGTACGCTGCGTTCGGCGATAAACACGCGCTCTACATCAAGGCGCTCGATCAATACTGGGACACCGCGCATACCGCCATGCAGGCAGCATTGACCGACAACAGCCTGACCCTGGCGCAGGCGCTGACCGGTTTTTATGAAGGGCAATTGGCGATCTACTTCTCGGGCGACGGACAGCCCCGTGGCTGCTTTGCCATCGGCACGGCGACCACCGAGGCTGTCGAAGACCCGGAAATCCGCAATGTGCTGTCGGCCAGGCTCAGCCAGTTGGATGCTGACCTTGAAGCGCGCCTGCAAACGGCGATCGAGGCCGGCGAACTGAAACCTGATAGCGACCTGGCCGCGCTGGCGGTGATCGCCTCTTCGCTGCTGCACAGCATTTCGATCCGCGCCCGGGCGGGCAAGTCCCGTGAAGCGCTGGCCGCGATCGTGCGTAACGCCGTCATCGTCATCTGCGGCTGAGCGCCGCCATGAACGGCCTCGACGATATTCTCGCGGAAGATCTGTCAGTGGTCTTTTGCGGCATCAATCCCGGCCTGCTTGCGGCGGAGCAGGGGCATCATTTTGCCGGGCGCAGCAATCGGTTCTGGCGCACGCTGCATCTGGCCGGGTTCACGGCCGAAGAAATACGCCCGGAAAACGACCGCTCAATTCTTCAGTACAAGTGCGGATTGACGGCGGTGGTAGCACGGCCAACCGCGCGGGCGGATCAAGTGTCGGCACAGGAATTCGTCGCCGCCGCGGCCGATTTCGAGCAGAAGATTGCCCGCTACAATCCACGCCATATGGCGTTTCTCGGCAAAGCGGCTTATTCGGGACTGTCCGGGCAGAAGATCATTGCGTGGGGGCTTCAGCCCGAGACCTTCGGCAATGCGGTCGTCTGGGTGCTGCCCAACCCCAGCGGGCGCAATCTGGCGTTTACCCTGGAACAATTGGTGACGGCGTATCAGCAGCTATCACGGGCTACTGGTTTTCAAACAGGCTGAGTGTCAGCCTCGACACGCGCCGAGAGCTTCGAAGCTCGAAACGGTAGCGCCACGCTTTTGAGCCGTTGGGTTTGACCTCTAGGTGCAGCCCTTTTCCGTCGGTGAGCTTGTAGGGCTTGTCCTTCAACAACCCAGATCACAATGGAGGAAGATGGTGATCCCAAGACGCAAAAATCCCCGTATCAGCGAGTGATTACGGGGATTTTCAGTCTATCGAGGTCCGTGTAAATCCACGGTCACCGTTACACGTTAAAACGGAAGTGCATCACGTCGCCGTCTTTAACGATGTAGTCCTTGCCTTCCAGACGCCATTTACCGGCTTCTTTGGTGCCGGCTTCGCCCTTGTACTGAATGAAGTCGTCGTAGGCGATGACTTCGGCGCGGATGAAGCCTTTTTCGAAGTCGGTGTGGATCACGCCAGCGGCTTGTGGTGCGGTGGCACCGACGCGGACGGTCCAGGCGCGGACTTCTTCGACACCGGCGGTAAAGTAGGTCTGCAGGTGCAGCATTTCGTAGCCAGCGCGGATTACGCGGTTCAGGCCAGGCTCTTCGAGGCCCAGGGCTTCGAGGAACATGTCTTTCTCTTCACCGTCTTCCAGTTCGGCGATTTCGGCTTCGATCTTGTTGCAGACCGGAACCACCATGGCGCCTTCTTCTTCGGCGATGGCTTTGACGATGTCCAGCAGCGGGTTGTTCTCGAAACCGTCTTCAGCAACGTTGGCGATGTACATGACCGGCTTGGTGGTCAGCAGATGGAAGCCACGAATCACCGCTTTGTCGTCGGCGCCCATGTTCTTCATCAGCGTGCGCGCTGGCTTGCCGAGGGTGAAGTGAGCGATCAACTGCTCCAGCAGGCCTTTCTGGACTACGGCGTCCTTGTCACCACCTTTGGCGTTACGGGCGACTTTCTGCAGTTGCTTCTCGCAACTGTCGAGGTCGGCGAAGATCAGTTCCAGGTCGATGATCTCGATGTCGCGTTTCGGGTCGACGCTGTTGGAGACGTGAATCACGTTCTCGTCTTCGAAGCAGCGGACCACGTGAGCGATGGCATCGGTCTCGCGGATGTTGGCGAGGAACTTGTTGCCCAGGCCTTCACCTTTCGAGGCGCCGGCAACCAGGCCGGCGATGTCGACGAATTCCATGGTGGTCGGCAGGATGCGCTTTGGATTGACGATGGCTGCCAGGGCTTCCAGACGCGGATCCGGCATCGGCACGATGCCGGTGTTCGGCTCGATCGTGCAGAAGGGGAAGTTCTCGGCCGCGATCCCGGATTTGGTCAGGGCGTTGAACAGGGTGGACTTGCCGACGTTAGGCAGGCCGACGATGCCGCAATTGAATCCCATGGTGTTTCCCCGAGGAGTTAGAGTCAGGCCTTCTGGCTGTGCAGGTTTTTCATCGCGCGGTTCCATTCCCCGGCGAGGATATCCGGCAGCACGCCGAGGGCAAAGTCGATGCTGGCATCGAGTTTTTCCTGTTCGGCGCGTGGCGCACGACCCAGGACGAAATTTGAAACCATACTGGCAACGCCCGGGTGGCCAATGCCAAGCCGCAAGCGGTGAAAGGTATTCTGATTGCCCAGTTGCGCGATGATGTCGCGCAACCCGTTGTGACCGCCATGGCCGCCGCCCTGTTTGAGCTTGGCAACGCCCGGAGGTAGATCGAGTTCGTCATGCGCCACCAGGATTTCTTCAGGCTTGATGCGGAAGAAGCCGGCAAGTGCCGCGACGGCCTGGCCGCTGCGGTTCATGTAGGTGGTGGGAATCAGCAGACGAACATCCTGACCTTGATGCGAATAGCGCCCGGTCAGGCCGAAATATTTGCGATCGGCCACAAGGTTGACGCCCTGTGCTTGTGCGATGCGCTCAACAAAAAGGGCCCCTGCGTTATGCCGGGTCTGTTCGTATTCAGCGCCTGGATTTCCCAGGCCAACGATCAGTTTGATGGCAGTCACGATAGGGGCCCTTCCTTGAAGTGATGGATAACATCGCCGCGATCAGGGGGTGCGGCGAAAGTGGACGACAAGTGCTCATTTACCATTATGTAAACTCCGCGTTCTCGCCCGCTTTCTCGCTACGCTCTAGTCCGCGATGTTCCGGTCACTCCGGCGAACAGAGTGAAATTACTCTGCTGCGCCTTCAGTAGCTTCTGGAGCAACACGTGGAGCGTGAACGTTGGCAACAGCCAGGTCGTTACCGTGAGCCAGAGCAACAAACTCAACGCCTTTAGGGGCTTTGAGGTCAGACAGGTGAATGATCGCGCCGACTTCGGCATCAGCCAGGTCAACTTCGATGAATTCAGGCAGGTCTTTCGGCAGGCACGAAACTTCGATTTCAGAAACAACGTGCGAGATTTCGCCGCCTTTCTTGATCGGAGCAGCTTCATTGATGAAGTGCACTGGAACGATAGCGGTCAGTTTCTGGCCGGCAACTACGCGTACGAAGTCAGCGTGCATCACGTGGCCTTTGGCCGGGTGACGCTGCAGAGCTTTGATGATTACGTTTTGCTTGGTGCCGCCAACGTTCAGCTCGATGATGTGGCTGTAAGCCGCTTCGTTTTCGAGCAGTTTGGCAACTTCTTTAGCCAGCATGCTGATGGATTCAGGGGCTTTTTCGCCACCGTAAACTACAGCTGGAACCAGGCTTGCGAGACGACGCAGGCGGCGGCTCGCACCTTTCCCCAGGTCGGAACGCACTTCAGCATTCAGAGTAAAATCGTTCATGTTGTATCTCCAAAATAACCACATTCGCCCCAGCGTTTGCGACCAGCGCTAAAGACGATATGGGCAAAAAAGCCCCGCCCCGACAGGAATGCCGGGGCGGGGCGCTTTTCGTCAACGAGATGTAATGAAAAGGGCAGGGCCCTTAACGGAACATCGCGCTGATCGATTCTTCATTGCTGATGCGGCGGACCGCCTCGGCAACTACCGGCGCGATATCCAGTTGACGGATACGCGCACAGGCTTGTGCTGCAGCGGACAGCGGGATGGTATTTGTTACCACCAGCTCGTCCAGCACGGAATTTTCAATGTTTTCGATCGCCCGACCCGACAGCACAGGGTGCGTGCAGTAGGCGAAAACCTTGGCAGCGCCATGCTCTTTCAAGGCCTTGGCCGCGTGGCACAGAGTGCCGGCGGTATCGACCATGTCATCGACCAGAATACAGGTACGCCCTTCGACATCACCGATGATATGCATCACTTCAGAGTGATTGGCTTTCTCACGGCGTTTGTCGATGATCCCGAGATCCACGCCCAGGGATTTGGCAACAGCCCGTGCACGCACGACGCCACCAATGTCCGGGGACACGATCATCAGGTTTTCGAAGCGCTGATCTTCAATGTCATCCACCAGTACCGGGGAGCCGTAGATGTTATCTACCGGAATATCGAAGGTCCATCGGCGCCTATCCGGCGGCGGTGGTCGCCGGCGCCTTGAGCTTCAGCGATGCGCTGCATCTGGTCAGCCTGCGCGGTGAGTTGATGCAGC
>NZ_JBNNVP010000053.1:0-38607 GCF_050280605.1 Pseudomonas sp. NPDC089918
AACGCCCTGCTGGCCGCGAACACCACCGAAGGCAACGGCCATACGGTGCCGGGCCTGGATGCCAACACCTTGCTCAAAGCGCTGCGCCAGGCCGGCGCCAAGTCGCTGGAATCCGGTCGTTGCGACGTGCTGACCTCCGACAAGTCCCAGCTGTTCGCCCAGCGCAGCAAGCTGGCTTCGCCGAAGGACTACGTGGTTCTGCCGGAAACCATTTCCAAGGAGCCCCTGGGCCCGGTCGTGCGTAACGGCGACGACGAGTGGCTGGCCATCGTGCGTTGGACTGGCTACGCCCTGCTCAATGCTGAAGAAGCAGGCGTGACTTCGAAGAACGTCGAAGCCGAAGCCAAGTCCACCAAGAACCCTGACGTCGCTCGTATGCTGGGCGCTGACGGTGAATACGGTAAAGACCTGAAACTGCCGAAAGACTGGGTCGTGAAGATCGTCAAGCAAGTCGGCAACTACGGCGAGATGTTCGAGCGCAACCTCGGCAAGGATACTCCGCTGCAAATCGACCGCGGCCTGAATGCGCTGTGGAACGCTGGCGGCATTCAATACGCACCACCAGTGCGCTGATGGTTCTATCACCCGGTGGGCCAACCACCGGGTGATGTTCTGTTCCATTATTTCCGGGGCACTTCATGCAAAATTCAATCGGCGCACCTAAGCAGAGGCTCAGCCTCAGCGATCCACGAGTGCGTGCGTGGCTGTTTCAGATCATCACGGTTGTCGCCGTGGTCGGGATGGGTTGGTACCTGTTCGACAACACGCAAACCAACCTTCAGCACCGGGGCATTACCTCGGGTTTCGACTTTCTTGAGCGCAGTGCCGGTTTCGGCATCGCTCAGCACCTGATCGACTACACCGAATCGGACAGTTATGCCCGTGTGTTCGTCATCGGTCTGCTCAACACCCTGCTGGTCACCTTTATCGGTGTAATCCTGGCGACGATCCTCGGTTTCATCGTCGGTGTGGCACGGCTGTCGAAGAACTGGATCATTGCCAAGCTGGCGACGGTGTATGTAGAGGTCTTCCGTAACATTCCGCCGCTGCTGCAAATCCTGTTCTGGTACTTCGCGGTGTTCCTGACCATGCCGGGGCCACGCAACAGCCATAACTTCGGCGACACCTTTTTCGTCAGCAGCCGCGGCCTGAACATGCCCGCAGCGTTGGCAGCGGACGGTTTCTGGCCGTTTGTGGCGAGCATCGTCGTGGCCATCGTGGCCATCGTGCTGATGTGCCGCTGGGCCAACAAGCGTTTCGAAGCGACCGGCGTACCGTTCCACAAGTTCTGGGTCGGCCTGGCGATGTTTCTGGTGATCCCGGCGCTGTGTGCCTTGATCTTCGGCGCGCCACTGCACTGGGAAATGCCGGAGCTCAAGGGCTTCAACTTCGTCGGTGGCTGGGTGCTGATCCCGGAACTGCTGGCGCTGACCCTGGCCTTGACGGTGTACACCGCGGCGTTTATCGCCGAGATCGTGCGTTCGGGCATCAAGTCGGTCAGCCACGGCCAGACCGAAGCGGCCCACTCGTTGGGACTGCGCAACGGTCCGACCCTGCGCAAGGTGATCATCCCGCAAGCCCTGCGCGTGATCATTCCACCGCTGACCAGCCAATACCTGAACCTGGCGAAAAACTCCTCGCTGGCGGCCGGTATCGGTTATCCGGAGATGGTGTCGTTGTTTGCCGGTACGGTGCTGAACCAGACCGGGCAGGCTATCGAAGTCATTGCCATCACCATGAGCGTGTACCTGGCGATCAGTATCAGCATTTCCCTGCTGATGAACTGGTACAACAAGCGCATTGCGCTGATCGAGCGGTAAGGAAGAGCGCATGACGACTCATACTTTCAAACCCGACATGCCACCACCGAGCAGTAGCATCGGTATCGTGGCGTGGATGCGGGCGCACATGTTCTCCAGCTGGATCAACACCCTGCTGACGCTGTTCGCGTTCTATCTGATTTACCTGATAGTTCCGCCTGTCGTGAGCTGGGCGATTCTCGATGCCAACTGGGTCGGCACCACTCGCGCCGATTGCACCAAGGAGGGCGCCTGCTGGGTGTTCATCCAGCAGCGCTTCGGCCAGTTCATGTACGGTTACTACCCGACAGACCTGCGCTGGCGCGTAGACCTGACCGTGTGGCTGGCGGTGATTGGCGTGGCGCCGTTGTTCATCGCACGCGTTCCACACAAGGCAATCTACGGCCTGAGCTTTCTGGTGCTCTATCCGATCATTTCCTACGTCTTGTTGCACGGTGGATGGTTCGGTCTGACCGAAGTGGCGACCAGCCAATGGGGCGGCTTGATGCTGACTCTGGTGATCGCCACCGTCGGTATCGTCGGCGCACTGCCGCTGGGTATCGTTCTGGCCCTGGGCCGGCGTTCGAACATGCCGGCGATTCGCGTGGTCTGCGTGACCTTCATCGAATTCTGGCGCGGCGTGCCGTTGATCACGGTGCTGTTCATGTCTTCGGTGATGTTGCCGTTGTTCCTGCCCGAAGGCATGAACTTCGACAAACTGCTGCGCGCGCTCATCGGCGTGATCCTGTTCCAGTCGGCCTACATCGCTGAAGTGGTGCGCGGCGGTCTGCAAGCGATCCCCAAAGGTCAGTACGAAGCGGCTGCAGCAATGGGCCTCGGTTACTGGCGCAGCATGGGCCTGGTGATTCTGCCGCAAGCCTTGAAGCTGGTGATCCCTGGCATCGTCAACACTTTCATTGCGCTGTTCAAGGACACGAGCCTGGTGATCATCATCGGCCTGTTCGACCTGCTCAACAGCGTCAAGCAAGCCGCCGCCGACCCGAAATGGCTGGGCATGGCCACTGAAGGCTATGTGTTCGCGGCCCTGGTGTTCTGGATTTTCTGTTTTGGTATGTCGCGCTATTCCATGCATCTGGAACGCAAGCTCGACACTGGCCACAAGCGTTAGGAGTTCTGTAATGAGCGAAGCAATCAAAAAGCCTGTGAGCCCTGAAGGCATTATTCAGATGCAGGGCGTGAACAAGTGGTACGGCCAGTTCCACGTGTTGAAAGACATCAACCTGAACGTCAAGCAAGGCGAGCGTATCGTTTTGTGCGGCCCGTCGGGTTCCGGCAAATCCACCACCATCCGTTGCCTCAATCGTCTGGAAGAACACCAGCAGGGCCGCATCGTGGTCGATGGCGTGGAGCTGACCAACGACCTCAAGCAGATCGAAGCGATCCGCCGTGAAGTCGGCATGGTGTTCCAGCACTTCAACCTGTTCCCGCACCTGACCATCCTGCAGAACTGCACCCTGGCACCGATGTGGGTACGCAAGATGCCCAAGCGCAAGGCCGAAGAGATCGCCATGCATTACCTGGAGCGCGTACGCATTCCGGAGCAGGCGCATAAATACCCGGGGCAACTGTCTGGTGGTCAGCAACAGCGTGTGGCGATTGCCCGTGCCCTGTGCATGAAACCAAAAATCATGCTGTTCGACGAACCGACTTCGGCACTCGACCCAGAGATGGTGAAAGAAGTTCTGGACACCATGATCGGCTTGGCCGAAGACGGCATGACCATGCTTTGCGTAACCCACGAAATGGGCTTCGCCCGTACCGTGGCCAACCGCGTGATTTTCATGGACAAGGGTGAAATCGTCGAACAGGCTGCGCCGAACGACTTCTTCGACAATCCTCAGAATGAGCGCACGAAGCTGTTTTTGAGCCAGATCCTGCATTGATTGGCGCTTGGCAGTGAAATAAACCCGGACAGTGTTCCGGGTTTATTTTTGTCCGGATTTCGAGGTCAGGACGCCAGTGTTGTTTCCTGTTCCGGGAATCGTGCAGCGAGCAATCGCCTCAAGTCAGTGCCTTCGTTCATTGCTTGTATTTCAGCAAGTAAATGCGGATGACGATCCAACAGGCGCATTAGCGTGAACAAAGCTTGAGGTGGGGGAAGTTCGCCGCGCTCGTATCGTGAGAACGCATTGTGACCAGCGCCGGAAAGCAACTTCACTGCTTCCTTCTGCGTGAGATGCATTTTGCGGCGGATACGCTTCATCTCGGTGCCCATGATTTGAAAGCAGTCTTCGAGCAGTTTATCGCCAGCGTCGGAGTAGCGCTCGGCGCTGTCAGTATCATTATCGAAAATGATTTCACCGCAGACCTTGCACTCCCAGCCTGCAATATCGTGCACCCAGCGTGATACGTTCTTGTAGTCGACACTGAGGCTGCGACCTTCGAAATGTTGCATGGCGTGTTGAGTGCCACAACTCATGCATTGCCGCGTATTCATACGTTCCGCTCCTTGAAAGAGATCACCGGGGGCCCACCTTTGGGGCAGTAGGTCACTTTGATGTAGAGCTCCATTTCCTGAAATGTAGTGTGGTAAACGTCCTGCCAGCTTCGGTGATCGGTGTAGCACGTCATCGACTTATAGAGCATCCGGCGTTCCAGCGAGCAAATGACTAACTCCATATTTCGCAGGTTCAATCCCATGCGCTTGCCGGACCTCAATGCGACTTGAGTAAACGCTTTGGCTCCTTGTCTTCTGACCTCATCCTTGACGACTGACAAGGCATAGTGGGGTGTGTTCTTTTCCATAAGAAACCGTGAACCCTATCCCTGAAATTACCCTTAAAGGGTAATTTTGACCAATCGAAAATCCCGCTCCATTCCCTCTCTCTGACCGTAGGCGGTTGCCGTCCTACATGAAGCTGACTAACATGTCAGAAAATTCATCCTATGATTGGATGAAAGGGTGAATCCTATGTCAGACATTTCTCCGTTAATTAAACGATCCCTGGTCGATCAGGCCCTGGATCAGTTACGCCTGCGCATTAACCAAGGCATCTGGACGGTCGGCCAGCGCTTGCCTACCGAGCCGGAACTGGCGACTGAGCTGGGCATCAGCCGCAACACTGTGCGCGAAGCCATGCGTGTACTGGCGTTTTCCGGGTTGATCGAGATTCGCCAGGGCGACGGTAGCTATTTGCGGGCGGTGGTTGATCCGCTGGACACCATGAAGGCGCTGTCCCGTTGCACTCAGGAACAGGCTCGGGAAACCCGGCACATTCTGGAAGTCGAAGCCATCGGCCTGGCTGCGTTGCGTCGGACCGACGAAGACCTGGTGGCGTTGCGTGAAGCGCTGGGCGTCAGCGGCAGTCACTACCACGGCGATCTCGACACCTACATCGCCTGCGATCTGGTGTTTCACCGTCGACTGGTGGATGCGGCGCACAACCCGACACTCAGCGAGCTGTATCGCTATTTCTCCAGCATCGTCGGCGCGCACTTGCGCCAGACCTTGAACATCTCACCTCGACGCCAAGCGGTGTTCGACCTTCATGTCGAACTGCTCGAGGCCGTCGAGCAACGCGACCCGGAACGGGCAAAAGCCTTGTCGAGGCAGTTGATCAATGAACCTTGAAACCGAGAACCCCATGTCTACCCAGCAGGCCAGCAACAGCCGCATCACTGAGCTCAAGCGTACGGCGGAGCTCGAAGAGCTGTTGATCGACGCCGAGGCCGATGACGAACAGGTTCAGCAAACTCACCCGGTCCTTCAGCGGCCATGGCTGCTTTTGCTCGGCCTGATTCTGGTGGCGCTGAACCTGCGTCCGGCGTTGTCGAGCATGGCGCCGATGCTCAGCGAGATCTCGAAGACGCTGGGGCTCTCGGCTGCCCAGGCCGGGTTGCTGACGACCTTGCCGGTACTTTGCCTCGGTCTGTTCGCCCCCTTGGCGCCAGTGCTGGCGCGACGTTTTGGTGCCGAACGGGTGGTGTTGGGGATTCTTCTGATGCTGGCTGGCGGGATCATGTTGCGCAGTTCGTTCGGCGAGATCGGCCTGTTCGCCGGTAGCGTGATGGCCGGCGCCAGTATCGGGGTGATCGGCGTGCTGCTGCCTGGCATTGTTAAACGCGATTTCCCGAAACAAGCCGGCACCATGACCGGCGTCTACACCATGGCCCTGTGCCTGGGCGCGGCCATGGCGGCTGGGGCGACGGTGCCGTTGAGCGAGCATTTCGACAAAAGCTGGGCCTTGGGTCTTGGTTTCTGGGTGGTTCCAGCGTTGGTCGCGGCGATTTTCTGGCTGCCGCAAGTCGGTCAGAAACACGGCGCGCACAATGTTGCCTATCGGGTCCGAGGGCTGTTGCGTGATCCGTTGGCCTGGCAAGTGACCTTGTACATGGGCCTGCAATCGTCTTTGGCCTACATCGTGTTTGGCTGGCTGCCGTCGATTCTGATCGGCCGCGGTCTGACGCCAACTCAGGCCGGTCTGGTGTTGTCGGGTTCGGTGATTGTCCAGTTGATCAGCTCGCTGGCAGCACCCTGGCTGGCGACCCGGGGCAAGGATCAGCGGCCGGCGATCGTGATCGTCATGGCAATGACCCTCGGCGGTTTGTTCGGTTGCCTCTATGCACCGATCGATGGCCTGTGGGGCTGGGCGATCCTGCTGGGGTTGGGGCAGGGCGCCACGTTCAGCCTGGCGTTGACCCTGATCGTGTTGCGCTCGCGGGATGCCCATGTCGCGGCCAACCTGTCGAGCATGGCCCAGGGTTTCGGTTACACCCTGGCGTCCATGGGGCCGTTCGCGGTCGGCGTGGTGCATGACTGGACCGGCGGCTGGACTGCCGTGGGCTGGATCTTCGGCGTTATCGGCCTCGGCGCGATCATCGCCGGCCTCGGTGCCGGGCGTTCGCTGTACGTTCAGGTCGAAAGCGAAAAGATCTGATTTGCACACACTGTCGGTATTCGGAGTGCGAATGCTGATGGTGTTTCGTCCGCTTGCAGATTATCGTGCTGGCAATCTGCCTATTCACCGGAGCCTGCCCATGAGTGATGCCCACAACGCCTTGATCACCCGGTTCTACCAAGCCTTCCAGCGGCTCGATGCCGAGGCCATGAGCGCCTGCTACACTGACGACGTGGTGTTCAGCGATCCGGCGTTTGGCGAACTGCGCGGGCGCGATGCCGGCGACATGTGGCGCATGCTCACCACCCGGGCCAAGGACTTCTCCCTGACCTTCGATAACGTGCGTAGCGATGAACGCACCGGCGGTGCCCATTGGGTGGCGACCTACCTGTTCAGTCAGACTGGTAATACCGTGGTCAACGACATCCAGGCGCGTTTCGTGTTTCGTGACGGCAAGATCTGCGAGCATCACGACAGCTTTGATCTGTGGCGCTGGTCGCGTCAGGCGCTGGGTTTCAAAGGGCTGTTGTTGGGCTGGACACCGGTGGTAAGCAATGCCGTTCGTGCTCAGGCCTTGAAGGGCCTGAAGGCATTCCAGGCCAGTCGCTGATAAGATCGCGGCTTGTTTCCTACAAGCCTTGATCGTCACGTGAACACCTCAAGCGAGTCTTCCGTCATTGCCGCCGAACCGCCGCTGCCCGTCAGCAAACCCTGGTTCGTCTACCTCGTTCGCGCGGCCAATGGTTCGCTCTACTGCGGGATCAGCGACGATCCCGTGCGCCGCTTCGCCACCCACCAAAGTGGCAAAGGTGCGCGCTTCTTCCTGTCCAGCCCGGCCGTGGCGCTGGTGTACACCGAAGTCTGTCGCGACAAAAGCGAAGCACTGCGCCAGGAACGATTGATTAAAAAACTCAAGAAAAGCGCCAAGGAATGTCTGGTGGCGAGCGCGGCTGCGGGCTTATCAATCTGACTGATAAGCGCCCATCAGGCAGATGGGTAGGCTGCTTGTGGATTGCGCGCTAAGCTGCGGGCTCCTTATCCGAGCGGCGGAGCCGAGCATGTCCGAGTTGATTCTTCATCACTACCCGACGTCCCCTTTCGCCGAAAAGGCCCGCTTGCTGCTAGGCTTCAAGGGGCTGTCCTGGCGCTCGGTGAACATCTCGCCAGTGATGCCCAAGCCCGATTTGACGGCGCTGACCGGCGGCTACCGCAAGACGCCGGTGTTGCAGATTGGCGCTGATATTTATTGCGACACCGCGTTGATGGCTCGTCGTCTGGAGCAGGAAAAAGCCTTGCCGGCGTTTTTTCCGGAAGGCCAGGAAATGATCACCGCCACCTTCGCGGCGTGGGCCGATTCGGTGGTGTTCCAGCATGCGGTCAGTCTGGTGTTCCAGCCGGCGTCGGTGGCGGTGCGCTTCGGTAAATTGTCACCGGAAGCGATCAAGGGGTTCCTGGCCGATCGCGCCGGCTTGTTCAGCGGTGGCAGCGCTACGCGGTTGTCCGCCGAACAGGCTCGGCATCAGTGGCCAACGATCATGGCGCGTCTGGAGCAGCAGCTTCAGCGCGAACAGGGCGACTTCCTGTTTGGCGAGCCATCGATTGCCGACTTTGCCCTGGCTCACCCGTTGTGGTTTCTCAAGGCGACGCACGTGACGTCACCGTTGGTGGATGCTTATCCGGCCGTGTCGGCATGGTTTGGTCGGGTGATGGGGTTTGGTCATGGTGCGTTCAGCGAGATGACTTCTGAGGAAGCGCTTGAGGTCGCGCGCAACGCCACGCCAGCCGCGTTGCCGGATGAGCCGTTCGATGAGCCGAACGGGTTCGAGGTTGGCCAGCAGGTGGTGATCGCCGCGACTGATTACGGTGTTGATCCGGTGGCGGGTGAGTTGTTGTTTACGGGTAGCGAGGAGCTCATTCTGCGTCGCGAAGACGAGCGGGCTGGCGTCGTGCATGTGCACTTTCCGCGGTTCGGGTTTCGTATCGAAGCGCAGTAACCTGACATCGCGGATGATTGGGTTGGTTTCGACCTGTGGCGAGGGAGCTTGCTCCCGCTTGAGTGCGCAGCGCTCACAAGATAGTTGGGCCTGCTACGCAGTCCAGCGGGAGCAAGCTCCCTCGCCACAAGGATTGTGTGAAGCTGATGGTTATTCCAGCGCCGCAAGAACCTTGTCCGGGTCATACCCGCGTATCAACGTGCCGTTCACATCGATCAGCGGAATTCCGCGTCCTCCCAGCGCCTCGTAGGCTTTACGCGCTTGGGCATCCTTCTCGATATCGAATTCCTTGTATGGAATGCCCTTCTGGTCGAGAAAGCGTCGGGTCAGCTTGCAGTAGCCGCACCAATCGGTGGCGTAGAGCACAACGTTGGCCTTGGCCTGGGTCTGCTCGGACACCACCTGCGAAGGGTGAAACACCCGCTCGATCTTGCCCCGGTTCTGGTAAACCACGACCACCAGCAAGATCAGCAGGCATTTCTTCAATACGCCGCCGAGCATCAGTTGCGTCGCTTGAGCTGATCAGTCAATTGGGTCGGCAGGCCTTTAATGATCAGCGTACCGGCTTCTTCGTCGTATTCGATCTTCGAGCCCAGCAGATGCGCTTCGAAGCTGATGGACAAGCCCTCGGCGCGGCCGGTGAAGCGGCGGAACTGGTTCAGGGTGCGTTTATCCGCAGGGATCTCGGGCGACAGGCCGTAGTCCTTGTTGCGGATGTGATCGTAAAAAGCTTTCGGGCGTTCTTCGTCGATCAGCCCGGACAGTTCTTCCAGGCCCATGGGCTCGCCCATTTTTGCCTGGCTGCTGGCGTAGTCCACCAGGGTTTTGGTCTTCTCGCGTGCGGATTCTTCCGGCAGGTCTTCGCTTTCGACGAAGTCACTGAAGGCCTTGAGCAGGGTGCGGGTTTCGCCGGGGCCGTCGACGCCTTCCTGGCAGCCGATGAAGTCGCGGAAGTACTCCGAAACCTTTTTGCCATTCTTGCCTTTGATGAACGAGATGTATTGCTTGGATTGCTTGTTGTTCTGCCACTCGGAGACGTTGATCCGCGCTGCCAGGTGCAACTGACCAAGGTCCAGGTGTCGCGAAGGGGTCACGTCCAGCTGATCGGTCACTGCCACGCCTTCACTGTGGTGCAGCAGGGCGATGGCGAGGTAATCGGTCATGCCTTGCTGGTAATGAGCAAACAGCACGTGGCCGCCCACAGAGAGGTTCGACTCTTCCATCAGCTTTTGCAGATGTTCCACTGCCACCCGGCTGAAGGCTGTGAAGTCCTTACCGCCGTCGAGGTATTCCTTCAGCCAGCCGCTGAACGGATGCGCCCCGGACTCGGCATGGAAGAAACCCCAGGCCTTGCCTTGTTTGGCGTTGTAGCTCTCGTTGAGGTCGGCAAGCATGTACTCAATGGCGCTGGACTCGGCCAGTTCGGAATCGCGGGCATGAAGAACTGCAGGTGTGCCGTCGGGTTTTTTGTCGATCAGGTGGACGATGCAATGACGGATCGGCATGGGCTTCTCGGCTGATTGAAGAGAGGAGGGCGTGCTCCCCCGAAAAAGCGCCCAGTGTACCGCAACCACTGGTTTTGGCGCGGTACGAAGGTCAATTCGAAGCTGCCCGACGGCCCTTATGCAGCTTTTTCACGATTTAGAGCAATAAAGCTGACCAAATGGGTAGCTAGAGGCGGATATTTCCCCGTCTCTGTGCTAGTTTTGCCCGGTCTTACGCGAAGTCACTGCGTTAAGCGTGCATTCAGCATTTGTCAGGTCGAACCAAACCCTGATTTCGGTATCTATAACCCCGACTCGTCGAGGTTATGCCGAGGGTGCCAGATCCAGAAGATCGGGCTCGATGGCTGACACTGCACTCTGCAATCCATATGAATTTGATAGGGAAGGAACACTACAATGGCTCTTACTAAAGACCAACTGATCGCCGACATCGCTGAAGCTATCGACGCGCCAAAAACCACCGCGCGTAACGCTCTGGACCAACTGGGCCAAATCGTTGCTGATCAGCTGGAAAACGGCGGCGAAATCACCCTGCCAGGTATCGGCAAGCTGAAAGTGACTGAGCGTCCTGCCCGTACCGGCCGCAACCCTTCGACTGGCGCTGCCATCGAAATCGCTGCCAAGAAAGTTATCAAGCTGGTTGTGGCCAAAGGCCTGACCGACGCTGTTAACAAGTAAGACTTGTTAGAAAAAACCGTGCTCCGGAGCAATCCGGGCACGGTTTTTTTGTGCGTGCGATTTACCACAAACACCGCTAAACCAATGTGGGAGCGGGCTTGCTCGCGAAGGCGGTGTGTCAGTCACCATTGAAGTCGACTGACACACCGCCTTCGCGAGCAAGTCGAATCGTCGCACCGCCGCTCCCACAGTTGATTTACGTCGGTCAGTAAATCAGCTTTTGCGCGCCCAGCGTTCACGCCAGACCTGCTGCTCGCTTTTAGTCTGGAACGTCCAGGCGACAAAGCGGCTTTGCTTCTGCCCCTGAGACATTTCCACGACCTGGCTTTCCAATACACCGGCCTTTTTCAGTGCCGTCTGGATCGCAGGCAGGTTTGAGGCTTTCGAGACCAGGGTGCTGAACCAAAGCACTTTGTGTTGAAAATGCGCACTCTCGGCGATCAGTTGCGTCACAAATCGTGCTTCGCCACCTTCACACCACAGTTCGGCCGATTGACCACCAAAGTTCAGCACCGGCAGTTTGCGTTTCGGGTCGGCGCGGCCCAGGGCGCGCCATTTACGCTCGCTGCCCTTGGTTGCCTCATCCATCGAGGCGTGGAACGGCGGGTTGCACATGGTCAGGTCGAAGCGTTCGCCGGGTTCGAGCAGGCCCAACAGAATGTGCTTGGGATTGCTTTGCTGGCGCAGCTGGATGGCTTTGTTCAGCCCGTTGGATTGCACGATGGCTTTGGCGGCGGCAACGGCCGTCGGGTCGATTTCCGAGCCGAGGAAGTGCCAGCGATAGTCGCTGTAGCCGATCAGCGGATAGACGCAGTTAGCACCCATGCCGATATCGAGCACCTTGACCGGCGCACCGCGAGGTATTTCACCGTCGTTGACGCTGGCCAGCAGGTCAGCCAGGAAGTGCACGTAGTCAGCACGGCCCGGCACCGGTGGGCACAGGTAATCGGCCGGGATGTCCCAATGGGCGATGCCGTAGAACGACTTGAGCAGCGCCCGGTTGAACACCCGAACCGCGTCCGGGCTGGCGAAGTCGATGCTTTCCTTGCCATACGGATTGATGATCACGAACTTCGCCAGCTCCGGCGTGGTTTTGATCAGCGCCGGGAAGTCGTAACGACCCTGATGGCGATTGCGCGGGTGCAGGCTGGCCTTCTCGCGGGGTTCCACGGCTTTGGCCGGGGTAGCGGAGTCAGGCTTCTTGCGCGCAGGTCTTGGTGTGCGGGGGGCGTTCATGGGCGTTGTCGATTCGGGTATGGCTAAAAGTGGCGGGTATTGTCCCACATCCAGCCGTTATGAACCCAATTGTGACAAACAGCGCAATCCCCCCTGTGGGAGCGAGCCTGCTCGCGATGGCGGCGAAACAGGCAACATCAATGTTGAATGGTATGGCCTCATCGCGAGCAGGCTCGCTCCCACAAGGGATTTGTGGTGTAGGGGAAAAGTGATGGGCATAAAAAAGGGAGGCCGCTGCGGGCCTCCCTTTTTCATTGCGACTTGCCGTTACAAACTGGCAATCCGCGCATGCTGCTCGGCCAGCTTGCCCAAAGCCTGTTCGGCTTCAGCCAGTTTGGCGCGTTCCTTCTCGATGACTTCGGCCGGGGCCTTATCAACGAAACCGGCGTTGGACAGCTTGCCGCCGACGCGCTGAACTTCGCCCTGCAAACGCAGGATTTCCTTGTCCAGACGAGCCAGTTCGGCGTCCTTGTCGATCAGGCCGGCCATTGGCACCAGCACTTCCATCTCGCCGACCAGTGCGGTGGCGGACAGCGGTGCTTCTTCGCCGGCTTTCAGAACGGTGATCGATTCCAGACGCGCCAGCTTCTTCAGCAGCGCTTCGTTCTCGGTGAGGCGGCGCTGATCTTCGGCGCTGACGTTTTTCAGGAACAGGTTCAGCGGCTTGCCTGGACCAATGTTCATTTCGCCACGGATGTTACGCGTGCCGAGCATCAGGCCCTTGAGCCATTCGATGTCGTCCTCGGCGCCCTGATCGATACGTGCTTCGTTGGCCACTGGCCAAGGTTGCAGCATGATCGTCTTGCCTTCGATACCGGCCAGCGGCGCGACGCGCTGCCAGATTTCTTCGGTGATGAACGGCATGAACGGGTGCGCCAGGCGCAACGCGACTTCCAGCACTCGAACCAGAGTACGGCGGGTGCCGCGCTGACGTTCGACCGGTGCATTTTCGTCCCACAGCACAGGCTTGGACAGTTCCAGGTACCAGTCGCAATACTGGTTCCAGATGAACTCGTACAAGGCTTGTGCAGCCAGATCGAAACGGAACTGATCGAGTTGACGAGTCACTTCGGCTTCGGTGCGTTGCAACTGCGAAATGATCCAGCGATCTGCCAGGGACAGCTCGTAGGCTTCGCCGTTCTGACCGCAATCTTCGCCCTTGTCCAGCACGTAGCGTGCAGCGTTCCAGATCTTGTTACAGAAGTTGCGGTAGCCTTCGACGCGGCCCATGTCGAACTTGATGTCGCGACCGGTGGACGCCAGCGAGCAGAACGTGAAGCGCAGGGCGTCGGTGCCATAGCTGGCGATGCCGTCGGCGAACTCGTCGCGGGTCTGCTTCTCGATCTTCTTCGCCAGTTTCGGCTGCATCATGCCGGAAGTGCGTTTCTGCACCAGGTCTTCGAGCTCGATACCATCGATGATGTCCAGCGGGTCAAGGACGTTGCCCTTGGACTTGGACATCTTCTGGCCCTGGCCATCACGCACCAGGCCGTGCACATAAACAGTCTTGAACGGAACCTGCGGCGTGCCGTCTTCGTTTTTCACCAAGTGCATGGTGAGCATGATCATCCGGGCAACCCAGAAGAAAATGATGTCGAAACCGGTCACCAGCACGTCGGTGGAGTGGAATTTCTTCAGGAATTCGGTCTGCTCCGGCCAGCCGAGCGTGGAGAAAGTCCACAGGCCCGAACTGAACCAGGTATCCAGAACGTCGTTGTCCTGTTGCAGCGCAACGTCCGGGCCAAGGTTGTTCTTGGCGCGTACTTCGGCTTCGTCGCGACCGACATAGACCTTGCCCGACTCGTCGTACCAGGCCGGAATCCGATGGCCCCACCACAACTGACGGCTGATGCACCAATCCTGGATGTCGCGCATCCACGAGAAGTACATGTTTTCGTATTGTTTTGGCACGAACTGAATGCGGCCGTCTTCAACCGCAGCGATGGCCGGCTCGGCCAATGGCTTGGTGGAGACGTACCACTGGTCGGTCAACCACGGCTCGATGATGGTGCCGGAGCGGTCGCCTTTCGGCACTTTCAGGGCGTGATCGTCGACGCTGACCAGCAGGCCGGCGGCTTCGAAGGCGGCCACGATTTCCTTGCGGGCCTGGAAGCGGTTGAGGCCGACGTATTCGGCGGGCAGCGTGCCGTCGATTTGCTCGTTGACGCTGCCGTCGAGGTTGAACACCTGGGCCGCGGGCAGCACGTCAGCATTCTTGTCGAAGATGTTCAGCAGCGGCAGGTTGTGGCGCTTGCCGACTTCGTAGTCGTTGAAGTCGTGGGCCGGGGTGATTTTCACGCAACCGGTGCCGAATTCAGGGTCGCAGTAATCGTCGGCGATGATCGGGATGCGGCGGCCGACCAGCGGCAGCTCGACAAATTTGCCGATCAGGGCTTTGTAGCGCTCATCGTTCGGGTTAACGGCCACGGCGGCGTCGCCGAGCATGGTTTCCGGACGAGTGGTCGCGACGATCAGGTAGTCGTTGCCTTCAGCGGTTTTGGCACCGTCGGCCAGCGGGTACTTCAGGTTCCACAGGAAACCTTTCTCGTCGTGGTTTTCCACTTCGAGATCGGAAATCGCCGTGTGCAGCTTGGTGTCCCAGTTGACCAGACGCTTGCCGCGGTAGATCAGGCCGTCTTCGTGCAGGCGCACGAACGCTTCTTTAACCGCTTCCGAGAGGCCGTCATCCATGGTGAAGCGCTCACGGCTCCAGTCCACGGACGAGCCGAGACGACGGATCTGACGGCTGATGTTGCCGCCGGACTGATCCTTCCACTCCCAGACTTTCTCGAGGAATTTTTCGCGGCCCAGATCATGGCGATTCTGGCCTTGGGCTTCGAGTTGGCGCTCCACCAGCATTTGCGTGGCGATACCGGCGTGGTCGGTGCCTGGCTGCCACAGGGTGTTGCGACCCTGCATGCGGCGGAAACGGATCAGGGCGTCCATGATCGCGTTGTTGAAGCCGTGACCCATGTGCAGGCTGCCGGTGACGTTCGGCGGCGGGATCATGATGGTGTAGGACTCGCCCGCGCCTTGCGGGGCGAAGTAGTTCTCGGACTCCCAGGTGTTGTACCAGGAAGTTTCAATGGCGTGCGGCTGGTAGGTCTTATCCATGCGCGGCGGGACCCTATTGGCATTTATTCAGGAAAAGCCGGCAAGTATAGCGGGGCGTGGGGCGTAGGGCGAGCAGGTGCGGACAGGGCGCTTGATCAATTACAGCGCAGATCAAATGTGGGAGCGAGCCTGCTCGCGATGCAGGCGCCGCGGTCTATCAGGAAACCGAAGAGATGCTATCGCGAGCAGGCTCGCTCCCACAGGGGGTTGGTATTTACTCGTACTGACTCAACAACCGCTCCATCCGCGCATCCAGCCGACGTTTGATTTCGGTTTCGATGTGCGGGGCGAAATCGTCGATCACGTCTTGCATGATCAGCAGCGCGGCGGCGCGCAGTTCGCTGTCCAGGTGCAGCAGGGCGTCGGGGCCTTTGCTGGCGGCAGGCGACGGTTGCGCGGCTGGGGCGGGTGGCGGTGTCGTTTCGACTGGTTGCGGCGCATTGCCGACAGTGTCGAACAGCATGGGGATCTGTTCCTGATCACCTTCAATGACCGTGTCGGTCAGCAAGGGCGGTTGCAGGTTGTCATCGCCGAGCAATTGGCGGATCGACTCGAGGTCATCCAGCAGATGCGCGGAATTTTGCTGCGGTTTTGGAGTGTCCATCGGAATGCTCAGAGTCGCTGTAAACGGTGATCTTGCAGAGGATAGCCCTGTTCGCGGTAGAAACGGAAACTCTCCCGCGCAGCCGTACGAATCGTCGGATCTTCCACCACCACTTCCGCCACGCGGGCGAACTGTTTGGCAAATACCGGGACTTTCAGGTCGAGATTGACCAGCAGATCCTGATGCTGACCGCAGTCATCACCAAGACCCAGGACAATCAAACCCTCCGGCTCGCTTTCGGCGGGACCGTGGGGTACGAAGCTTTCGCCCTTGAAGGCCCACAAACGCGCATCGAGCTCATCACGCTGGGCAGCATCGCTGCAGTGCAGGTAAATGCGATGGCCCATGCGCCAGGCTTTTTCGGTGAGCTTGCAGGCGAAATCCAGCCGTGCCGAAGGATCGGCGCTGGGCAGGATATAGAAGTCGACTTTGGTCATTGCGGTTCCTGAGCCCCGGGCGGCGCCACTGGTAGGCGGCACCGCTCGGGGTCATCGGTTTCAGGCTTTGGCGCGGTCCAGCAGGTATTGGGTCAGCAGGGGGACCGGACGGCCAGTGGCGCCCTTGTCCTTGCCGCCGCTGGTCCAGGCCGTGCCGGCGATGTCCAGGTGCGCCCAGTTCAGGTTCTTGGTGAAGCGCGACAGGAAGCAGGCAGCGGTGATGGTGCCGGCTTTCGGGCCGCCAATGTTGGCGATGTCGGCGAACGGGCTGTCCAGCTGCTCTTGATATTCATCGAACAGCGGCAGTTGCCAGGCGCGGTCGTCGGCGGATTGGCCTGCGCTCAGCAGTTGGCCGATCAGCTCGTCGTTGTTGCCCAGCAGGCCCGAGGTGTGGGAACCCAGTGCGACGACACACGCGCCGGTCAGGGTGGCGATGTCGATCACCGCTTGCGGCTTGAAGCGTTCGGAGTAGGTCAGGGCATCGCACAGCACCAGACGGCCTTCGGCGTCGGTGTTGAGGATTTCCACGGTCTGGCCGCTCATGGTGGTGACGATGTCGCCCGGACGCGAAGCGTTGCCGCTCGGCATGTTCTCGGCGCAGGCCAGGATGCACACCAGGTTGATCGGCAGTTTCAGCTCAAGCACGGCACGCAAGGTACCGAACACGCTGGCGGCGCCGCCCATGTCGTACTTCATTTCATCCATGCCGGCGCCCGGCTTGAGGCTGATGCCGCCGGTGTCGAAGGTGATGCCTTTACCGACCAGTGCGTACGGCTTCTCGGATTTCTTGCCGCCGTTGTATTGCATGACGATCAGGCGCGGCGGCTGGGCGCTGCCCTGGCCGACGGCGTAGAACGAGCCCATGCCCAGGTCCTTGATCTTCTTCTCATCGAGGACTTCGACTTTCAGGCTCTTGAATTCTTTGCCCAGGTTCTTGGCTTGCTCGCCCAGGAACGTCGGGTGGCAGATGTTTGGCGGCAGGTTGCCCAGGTTACGGGTGAAGGCCATGCCATTGGCGATCGCGGTGGCATGGGCCACGGCGCGTTCGACTTCAGCCTGTGCGGCCTTGATGGTCACCAGGGTGACTTTCTTCAGGGCGAGCGGGTCGGCTTTCTGGCTCTTGAACTGGTCGAAGGTGTACTCGCCATCTACCAGGGTCTCGGCCAGCAGGCGGTTCTTGCCATAGCTGTCGCGGCCTTTGACCACGACTTCGTCCAGGGCCAGTACTGCATCGCTGCCGCCCAGGCCTTTGAGGGTGTTGAGGATGCCGGCGATGATTTTGCGGAACGGGCGATCGCCCAGCTCTTCATCTTTGCCCACGCCCACCAGCAGCACGCGCTCGGCCTTGAGGTTAGGCAGGCTGTGCAGCAACAGGCTCTGGCCGACTTTGCCGGCCAGGTCGCCGCGCTTGAGCACGGCACTGATGGTGCCACCGCTCAGCTCGTCGAGTTGTTTGGCAACGGCGCCGAGTTTGCGGCCTTCGCCGACGGCGACCACCAGCGTGGCGGTCTTCAACGTTTCCGGGCTAACGCTTTTTACAACCAGTTCCATGTCTGGGTCCCTGAATTAATGGTCAAAGTGCGCGACGCGCAGAAGCTTGCTTATAAGTAGAAGGACGCCGGTGCAGTGCCAGCGACAAAGGCCGCAGTTTGAACCTCGCTACCGGCGCCTGACAACCCTCGGTCGTGCGAACTTCGGTGGTTCAGGTGTCTGCTTGAGCGTGCGCAGTGACAGGCGCACCCAATCACAGGATAATGCGCCATCTTTTTCGGCGGCTCTGCCCTGCGGGCCGACCGATACGTTTGTTTGTTTGGCCGCTTAGCCTGACAACCCTGGAGTGTCTGGTTTGATTGTCTTCCGTTATCTTTCCCGCGAAGTCCTGTTGACCTTGAGCGCCGTCAGCGCCGTGCTGCTGGTCATCATCATGAGCGGACGCTTCATCAAGTACCTCGCCCAAGCGGCCTCTGGCGCCCTGGATCCGGGCTCACTGTTCCTGATCATGGGCTTTCGTCTGCCAGGTTTCCTGCAGTTGATCCTGCCTTTGGGGCTGTTTCTCGGCATCCTGCTGGCCTACGGTCGTCTGTACCTCGACAGCGAAATGACCGTGCTGTCGGCCACCGGCATGAGCCAGCAGCGACTGTTTCGCATCACCTTGTTTCCGGCCACGCTGGTTGCGCTGGTGGTGGCTTGGCTGAGCCTGAGCCTGGCGCCACAAGGTGCCAATCAGTTCCAGCTGCTGCTGAACAAGCAGGACGCACTGACGGAATTCGATACCCTTGAGCCCGGCCGCTTCCAGGCTTTGCGCGACGGTACCCGGGTGACCTACACCGAGCAATTGTCGGATGATCGCGTCAATCTGGGCGGCGTGTTCATTTCGCAAAAGAATGTGAATTCCGACAAAAAGGACCGCGGGATTTCCGTATTGGTGGCCGAGAAGGGCCGTCAGGAAATTCGCCCCGACGGCAATCGGTATCTGATTCTCGACAACGGCTATCGCTATGACGGTAATCCGGGTCAGGCCGATTACCGCGCCATCAAATACGACGAGTACGGCGTATTGCTGCCCAAGCCGGACGTCAGCGACGAAGTCACCGATCGCGATGCGATGACCACCCGCTCCCTGTTGGGCAGTGACGACATCCGCTCGCGCACCGAATTGCAATGGCGTCTGTCGCTGCCATTGCTGGTCTTCATCGTGACCCTGATGGCGGTGCCGCTGTCGCGGGTCAACCCGCGTCAGGGCCGTTTCCTCAAGCTGCTGCCGGCGATTCTTCTTTATATGGCTTACCTGACCATCCTGATTGCCGCTCGCGGCGCCCTCGAAAAGGGCAAGATTCCGGCGGCATTGGGCTTGTGGTGGGTGCATGCGATC
The DNA here is from genome assembly GCF_050280605.1 of Pseudomonas sp. NPDC089918. Lineage (NCBI taxonomy): Bacteria > Pseudomonadati > Pseudomonadota > Gammaproteobacteria > Pseudomonadales > Pseudomonadaceae > Pseudomonas > Pseudomonas sp. NPDC089918. The sequence goes on from NZ_JBNNVP010000053.1 coordinate 19,099, forward strand.
TTCCTGGCCATCGGCCTGGGCTTGCTCTACTGGGAGCCGTTGCGCTTGAAGATGGCGAGTCGCCGCAGTGCGCTGGAGGTGGCCCGTGGATAAGCTCGATCGCTACATTGGTAGCAGCGTGTTCATGGCGATCCTGGCGGTACTGGGGATCATTCTGGGGCTGGCAACGTTGTTTGCCTTCATCGATGAAATGGGCGATGTCAGCGATACCTACACGTTGGCGGATGTCCTGAGCTATGTGTTGCTGACTGCGCCGCGCCGTCTGTACGACATGTTGCCAATGGCGGCGCTGATCGGTTGCCTGATCGGCCTCGGCAGCCTGGCCAGCCACAGCGAACTGACCATCATGCGCGCTGCGGGCGTGTCGCTCGGGCGGATCGTCTGGGCTGTCATGAAGCCGATGCTGCTTTTGATGGTGGTGGGGCTGGTGATCGGTGAATACGTCGCGCCGGCAACAGAGGTCACCGCTCAGGCCAACCGCTCGCTGGCCCAGGGCAGTGGCGATGCGCAAAGCGCCAAGCATGGTCTGTGGCACCGTCAGGGTGACGAGTTCATTCACGTCAACTCCGTGCAACCCAATGGTCTGCTGTACGGCGTGACCCGTTATCGCTTCGATGATCAGCGCCACATCCTGTCTTCGAGCTTCGCCAAACGCGCGGAATTCGACACGGATCACTGGCAACTGAGCGACGTCACGACCACGTTGTTCCATGAAAAGAACACCGAAGTGGTGACGACTCCGGTGGAGCGTTGGGAGGTAGCGCTGAGCCCGCAATTGCTGAGCACTGTGGTGATGGCGCCTGAATCACTGTCGATCACCGGTCTGTGGAGTTACATCCACTACCTGGCTGACCAGGGTCTGAGCAACGGTCGTTACTGGCTGGCGTTTTGGGTCAAGGTGTTGCAGCCGCTGGTGACCGCTGCATTGGTGCTGATGGCGATTTCCTTCATCTTCGGCCCGTTGCGTTCGGTGACCCTCGGTCAGCGGGTCTTTACTGGTGTGTTGGTGGGCTTCACCTTCCGCATCGTCCAGGATTTGCTCGGTCCTTCGAGCCTGGTATTCGGTTTCTCGCCGCTGTTTGCGGTGCTGGTGCCGGCCGGAGTCTGTGCCCTGGCCGGGGTCTGGTTGTTGCGCCGGGCCGGTTGATCGCGGGTTATTCCCGAAAGGCTTGTCACTCAAAACGCCCCTGTCGCAAGACCGGGGCGTTTTTGTACGCGCCGTCTGACCTGCGAACGTGACGCTTGCGTCGTGGATCAGGTACAATTCCCGGCTATTTTTCGGCGGGCTATGCCTGCAGCCTTTTTGAGTGTTGATCCGTGAGTGATTTGAGTCATATCCGCAATTTCTCCATCATCGCCCACATTGACCATGGCAAGTCGACGCTGGCCGATCGCTTCATCCAGATGTGCGGCGGCCTTGCCGAGCGCGAAATGGAAGCCCAGGTGCTGGACTCCATGGACCTGGAACGTGAACGCGGGATCACCATCAAGGCCCACAGCGTCACCCTTTATTACACCGCCCGCGATGGCATCAAGTACCAGCTGAACTTCATTGACACCCCCGGCCACGTCGACTTCACCTACGAAGTCAGCCGGTCGCTGGCGGCCTGTGAAGGTGCGTTGCTGGTGGTCGATGCCGGTCAGGGCGTTGAAGCGCAGTCGGTTGCCAACTGCTACACGGCGATCGAGCAGGGCCTGGAAGTCATGCCGGTCCTGAACAAGATCGACCTGCCTCAGGCCGATCCGGACCGCGTCAAAGAAGAAATCGAAAAAATCATCGGCATCGATGCCACCGATGCGGTCGAGTGCAGTGCCAAGACTGGCCTGGGCGTCGACGAAGTGCTCGAACGTCTGGTTCACACCATTCCCGCGCCGACCGGCAACTACGAAGATCCGCTGCAAGCGTTGATCATCGACTCCTGGTTCGACAACTACCTGGGCGTTGTATCCCTGGTTCGCGTGCGTCACGGTCGTGTGAAGAAGGGCGACAAGATCCTCGTCAAGTCCACCGGCAAGATCCACCTGGTGGACAGCGTCGGTGTATTCAATCCGAAACACACCCCTACCGTCGACCTGAAGGCCGGTGAAGTGGGCTTCATCATCGCCAGCATCAAGGACATTCACGGTGCGCCAGTGGGCGATACCCTGACCTTGAGCTCGACGCCGGACGTCGATGTGCTGCCAGGCTTCAAACGCATTCAGCCGCAGGTGTACGCCGGTTTGTTCCCGGTCAGCTCCGACGACTTCGAAGACTTCCGCGAGGCGCTGCAAAAGCTCACCCTCAACGATTCGTCGCTGCAATACACACCGGAAAGCTCAGACGCACTGGGTTTCGGCTTCCGTTGCGGCTTCCTCGGCATGCTGCACATGGAAATCATCCAGGAGCGCCTGGAGCGCGAATACAACCTGGACCTGATCACCACGGCGCCGACGGTAATCTTTGAGCTGCTGCTCAAGACCGGCGAGACGATCTATGTCGATAACCCGTCCAAGCTCCCGGACCTGTCGTCGATCGAAGACATGCGTGAGCCGATCGTGCGGGCCAATATCCTTGTGCCGCAAGAGCACCTGGGTAACGTCATTACCCTGTGTATCGAAAAGCGTGGCGTGCAGCACGACATGCTGTTCCTCGGTACCCAGGTACAAGTGACCTACGATTTGCCGATGAACGAAGTGGTCCTCGACTTCTTCGACCGTCTGAAATCCACCAGCCGTGGCTATGCTTCGCTGGATTACCATTTCGATCGTTACCAATCGGCTAGTCTGGTGAAACTGGACGTGCTGATCAACGGCGACAAGGTCGACGCCCTGGCGTTGATCGTGCACCGTGACAATGCGCACTACAAAGGTCGCCAGTTGACCGAGAAGATGAAGGAACTGATTCCGCGGCAGATGTTCGACGTGGCAATCCAGGCCGCCATTGGCGGGCAGATTGTGGCGCGGACAACCGTCAAGGCGCTCAGAAAGAACGTATTGGCCAAATGCTACGGTGGTGACGTCAGCCGTAAGAAAAAGCTGCTGGAAAAGCAAAAGGCCGGTAAGAAACGCATGAAGCAGGTCGGTAACGTGGAGATTCCACAAGAAGCCTTCCTTGCAGTGCTCAGGTTGGATAGTTAGGTCCTATGTCACTAAATTTCCCGCTGTTGCTGGTCATCGCCGTGTTCGTCTGCGGCCTGTTGGCGTTGCTCGATCTGCTGTTCCTGGCGCCACGGCGCCGGGCTGCCATTAACTCTTATCAGGGTAGCGTCAGCCAGGCTGACATGGTGGTGGTCGAGAAACTGAACAAAGAGCCGCTGCTGGTCGAATACGGCAAGTCGTTCTTCCCGGTGTTGTTCATCGTACTGGTGCTGCGTTCGTTCCTGGTGGAACCGTTCCAGATTCCTTCCGGCTCGATGAAACCGACCCTGGACGTCGGCGACTTCATTCTGGTGAACAAGTTTTCTTACGGGATCCGCCTGCCGGTGATCGACAAGAAAGTCATCGAAGTCGGTGATCCGCAGCGCGGTGATGTGATGGTGTTCCGCTACCCGAGCGACCCGAACGTCAATTACATCAAGCGTGTGGTAGGCCTGCCGGGTGACCAGATTCGCTACACCGCGGACAAGCGTCTGTTCGTCAACGGTGAGTCGATTGCCGAACAACTGGTCGGCTCCGAGCCGGGCACGTTGGGCAGCGCCGAGCTCTACAAGGAAAAACTCGGCATTGCCGAACACCTTATCCGCAAGGAAATGAGCCGCTATCGCGCAGCGCCGGATCGTTCGTGGACCGTGCCTGCCGGGCACTACTTCATGATGGGCGACAACCGCGACAACTCGAACGACAGTCGCTACTGGGATGATCCGAGTATTCCCAAGAATCTGCTGGGCATGGTTCCCGACAAGAATATCGTCGGCAAGGCCTTCGCAGTCTGGATGAGCTGGCCGGAACCCAAACTCAGTCACCTGCCGAATTTCTCGCGGGTTGGCCTGATCAAGTAATCACACACGGCGCTGTTGAACACAGCGCCGAATGCATTTCTGGAGTCGGCATAATCGGCGACAGAAGCATGAAAACAACGATATTCAGGACGTTATTTTTGAACACAGCGTTAATTGTCCCAAGCCTGCGCCGCACCACGGCGATGGCGGTGGAATCCAGCCACGAACTCAGCGTGGGTAAACCGTGAGCGTCTCCTTAAGCCGTCTAGAGCGTCAGCTCGGCTACACCTTCAAAGACCAGGAACTGATGGTCCTGGCCCTGACTCACCGCAGCTTTGCCGGGCGCAACAATGAACGCCTGGAGTTCCTCGGTGATGCCATCCTCAACTTCGTCGCTGGCGAGGCGCTGTTCGATCGCTTCCCGCTGGCCCGCGAAGGCCAGTTGTCGCGTTTGCGCGCCCGCTTGGTGAAAGGTGAAACCCTGGCCGTACTGGCCCGTGGTTTCGATCTGGGCGAATATCTGCGCCTGGGCTCCGGTGAATTGAAAAGCGGTGGTTTCCGTCGCGAATCGATTCTGGCCGATGCCCTGGAAGCGCTGATTGGTGCGATCTACCTGGACGCCGGCATGGACATGGCGCGCGAGCGCGTGCTGGCCTGGCTGGCCGGAGAGTTCGAAGGCTTGACGCTGGTCGACACCAACAAAGATCCGAAAACCCGTCTGCAGGAATTCCTGCAGTCCCGTGGTTGTGAGCTGCCGCGTTACGAAGTGGTGGATATCCAGGGTGAGCCGCATTGCCGGACGTTCTTCGTCGAATGTGAAATCATCTTACTGAATGAAAAAAGCCGAGGTCAGGGTGTGAGTCGTCGTATTGCCGAACAGGTAGCGGCCGCCGCAGCACTGATTGCCCTGGGTGTGGAGAATGGCAATGACTGATTCAATCGCAACTCGCTGTGGCTATGTTGCCATCGTCGGCCGTCCCAACGTGGGCAAGTCCACGCTGCTGAACCACATTCTGGGTCAGAAGCTGGCGATTACCTCGCGCAAGCCGCAGACCACCCGTCACAACATGCTCGGCATCAAGACCGAAGGCGCCGTTCAGGCGATCTACGTCGACACCCCGGGCATGCACAAGGGCGGCGAAAAGGCCCTGAACCGCTACATGAACAAGACCGCTTCGGCGGCGTTGAAAGACGTCGACGTGGTGATCTTCGTGGTTGACCGCACCAAGTGGACCGACGAAGACCAGATGGTCCTCGAGCGCGTTCAATACGTGACCGGCCCGCTGATCGTGGCGCTGAACAAGACCGACCGTATCGAAGACAAATCCGAGCTGATGCCGCACCTGAGCTGGTTGCAGGAACAGCTGCCGAACGCGCAGATCATGCCGATCTCGGCCCAGCACGGGCACAACCTGGACGCGCTGGAACGAGTGATCGCCGAGCACCTGCCGGAAAACGATCACTTCTTCCCGGAAGATCAGATCACTGACCGCAGCAGCCGCTTCCTTGCCGCCGAACTGGTGCGCGAGAAAATCATGCGCCAGTTGGGCGCCGAGCTGCCGTACCAGATCACCGTGGAAATCGAAGAGTTCAAGCAGCAGGGCAAAACCCTGCACATCCATGCGTTGATCCTCGTCGAACGTGACGGCCAGAAGAAAATCATCATTGGCGACAAGGGCGAGCGCATCAAGCGCATCGGCACCGAGGCGCGCAAGGACATGGAGCTGCTGTTCGACTCCAAGATCATGCTCAACCTGTGGGTCAAGGTTAAGGGCGGCTGGTCCGATGACGAACGTGCGTTGCGTTCGCTGGGTTACGGCGATCTGTAAACCCGGTCTGCGCTGCACCGTAGAACCCTGTGGGAGCGGGCTTGCCCGCGATGAGGATGTAACATTCAGCAGAGATGTTGAATGTAAGTCCGCCATCGCGGGCAAGCCCGCTCCCACATTGGTTTTGGGTTGTTTGTAAAACTGCGCTCCTTCATTGAGAACTGCGATTTCCATGTCGAACACCGCGCCAACCGGCCAACCCGCGTACGTCCTCCACTCCCGCGCCTACCGCGAAAGCAGTGCGCTGGTGGATTTCCTTACGCCGCAAGGTCGGCTACGGGCGGTGTTGCGCAGCGCGCGGGGCAAGGCTGGAACCCTGGCGCGACCGTTTGTGCCGCTGGAAGTCGAATTCCGTGGGCGGGGTGAATTGAAAAACGTCGGTCGCATGGAAAGCGCCGGTGTTTCCACCTGGCTCAACGGCGAGGCGCTGTTCAGCGGTCTCTACCTCAACGAGTTGCTGATCCGTCTGCTGCCCGCCGAAGACCCCCATCCCGCAGTCTTCGATCACTACGCCGCGACCTTGCTCGCCCTGGCCGAAGGCCGTCCATTGGAGCCATTGCTGCGCTCCTTCGAATGGCGTTTGCTCGACGACCTCGGTTACGGTTTCGCCTTGAACACTGATATCCATGGCGACCCCATCGCGCCGGATGGCCTCTACCGCTTACAAGTGGATGCAGGCCTGGAACGGGTCTATCTGCTGCAACCGGGTCTGTTCAACGGCACTGAATTGCTGGCCATGGCCGATGCCGACTGGTCCGCGCCCGGAGCGCTGTCCGCTGCCAAGCGCTTGATGCGTCAGGCGCTGGCCGTTCATCTGGGCGGTCGTCCTCTAGTCAGTCGCGAGTTGTTTCGTAAGCCATAGTTTCGCAAGCCATAGGAACTGTTGATGCTTGCGTCAACAGACCCAGGCTCCCCGTGTATGCTGTGCACCGAACTTTCCCTTGTTTTCAGGAGCGCTTCCGTGACCACCAGCAATCGCATTCTTCTTGGCGTGAACATCGACCACGTTGCCACCCTGCGTCAGGCCCGGGGTACTCGCTACCCGGATCCAGTCAAGGCAGCGCTGGACGCGGAAGAGGCGGGCGCTGACGGCATCACCGTGCATTTGCGCGAAGACCGTCGGCATATTCAGGAGCGCGACGTGTTGCTGCTCAAGGACGTGCTGCAAACCCGCATGAATTTCGAAATGGGCGTCACCGAAGAAATGATGTCGTTCGCCGAACGCATCCGCCCGGCGCACATTTGCCTGGTCCCGGAAACCCGTCAGGAGCTGACCACCGAAGGCGGTCTGGACGTGGCAGGGCAGGAGGCGCGGATCAAGGCTGCGGTGGATCGCCTGGCGAAGATCGGCTGTGAAGTATCGCTGTTCATCGACGCGGACGAGCGGCAGATCGAAGCATCCCGCCGTGTTGGTGCACCGGCCATTGAATTGCACACCGGGCGTTATGCGGACGCCGAGACGCCGACCGAAGTCGCTGAAGAGCTCAAGCGCGTGGCCGATGGCGTGGCATTTGGTCTGGCCCAGGGGCTGATCGTCAACGCCGGTCACGGTCTGCACTATCACAACGTCGAGGCTGTTGCGGCGATCAAGGGCATCAATGAACTGAACATCGGCCATGCGCTGGTAGCCCATGCGTTGTTCGTCGGGTTCAAGTCGGCTGTTTCGGAGATGAAGGCGTTGATTCTGGCCGCTGCGATAAAAGGTTAGATCGGCGGCGCTGCCATCGCGGGCAAGCCACGCTCCCACAGGTCCGAGTTGAACGACAGTTGAATATTCGACGCGGATCTGTGGGAGCGTGGCTTGCCCGCGATGGCGTCTTTGAAGGCTGCGAAGATTTAAAGCGGTGGGGTTTCCTGGCTCGGCTTGGTCTTGTCGACCCCCGGCACATGCAGGTTGCCTTCAGCGACCTGATTGCCTTCCAGCTGCGGCTGCGTGACCCACGTCAGGATGTCGTAGTAACGACGGATGTTCGCCACGAAATGCACCGGCTCGCCGCCCCGGGCGTAGCCGTAACGAGTCTTGCTGTACCACTGTTTCTGCGACAGGCGCGGCAGGATTTTCTTCACGTCCAGCCACTTGTCCGGGTTCAACCCTGCCTTGGCCGCCAGTTTGCGCGCGTCATCCAGGTGACCGCTGCCAACGTTGTAGGCTGCGAGCGCGAACCACGTACGATCCGGCTCCTGGATCGACTCATCCAGTTGCTCTTTCATATAGGCCAGGTACTTTGCCCCACCCATGATGCTCTGCTTGGGATCGAGTCGATTGGACACGCCCATGGCTTGCGCCGTGTTCTGGGTCAGCATCATCAATCCGCGCACGCCGGTCTTGGACGTGACCGCCGCTTGCCACAGCGATTCCTGATAACCGATCGCCGCCAGCAGGCGCCAGTCGACTTTCTCTTTCTTGGCGTACGTCTTGAAATGCTGTTCGTATTTGGGCAGCCGCTGCTGCAGATGCTGGGCGAAGGTATAGGCGCCCATGTAACCGAGTACATCGACGTGCCCGTAATAGCGATCCTTGAGGCGTTGCAGGGTGCCGTTTTTCTTCACTTTGTCGAGGTAGGCGTTGATCTCGTTGAGCAGGCTGTTGTCTTCGCCGGCGGCCACGGCCCAGCTCTGATTGCTGGCGTCACCGAGATCGAAGGCGACCCGCACGTTGGGGAAGTACACCTGGTTCATCGCGACTTCGTTGGAATCGACCAGGGTCAGATCGATCTGGGCTTCGTCGACCATGCGCAGCAAGTCGACGACTTCAACCGCGTCGGATTCTTCGTATTCAATGCCGGGATATTTCTTTTTCAGCTCTGCCAATTGCTCGGCGTGGGTGCTGCCCTTGAGCACCATGATCTTCTTGCCGACCAGATCGCCTGCGTCGGTCGGCCGTGACTGGCCGTTGCGGTAGATGATCTGTGGAGTGACTTCGAGATAGGAGTGGGAAAATCGCACCTGTTTTTTTCGTTCTTCGCTGCTGACCAGGCCGGCAGCAGCCAGCACCGGGCCATTGGGCTTGCCCACCTGATTGAACAGGTCGTCGAGGTTGTCGGCAGTTTCGATCTTGAGCTCGACCCCCAGATCCTCGGCAAAGCGCTTCACCAGCTCGTATTCGAAGCCGGTTTCACCGTTGCGATCCTGAAAGTAGGTGGCGGGACTGTTACGGGTAACCACCCGCAGCACGCCATCCTCCTTTACGCGCTCCAGCGTGTTGGGTTTATCAACACAGCCACCGAGCACCAGGAAGAGTCCGGTTGCGATCAGCCATTTGGCGTACCGCGGACGCAAAGCCGTTGGGGAAAACATCTGCGCAGTATACGCAAAGGACCACGAGCGCCATATCTCGACAGCGAAGGGCTTGTCTGCTAGAGAGTCTAAAACCCGCTTGGAGCCCGCAGGAATGGGCCCGAACAGCATTTTGTGAGATAAAAAATAACCCTCGGCGCACGCTTGTTCAGGGCCCGAAAACCCGGCCCGACGTTCGGGTACAGCCGTGCGTACCGTTTCGGGTGATGTCGCGGGCGGTTTAGGCTAGAATGCACGGCCTCAAAGCACACCCCTTCCCGAGGCTGTCCCGAAGATGTTGATCCTGCGCGGCGCTCCTGCCCTTTCTGCCTTTCGCCACAGCAAACTCCTTGAGCAACTGAGCCAGAAGGTTCCGGCTGTCAGCGGCTTGTATGCTGAATTCGCTCACTTCGCCGAAGTTACCGGCGTCCTGACCGGCGACGAACAGCAGGTGCTCGCGCGCCTTCTGAAGTACGGCCCAAGCGTTCCAGTACAAGAGCCAACCGGTCGTCTGTTTCTGGTGTTGCCACGTTTCGGCACTATCTCGCCGTGGTCCAGTAAAGCCAGCGACATCGCTCGCAACTGTGGCCTGACCAAAGTCCAGCGCCTGGAGCGCGGTATCGCGTTCTACGTCGCCGGCCAGTTCAGCGACGCCGAAGCGCAGCTGATTGCAGACGCCTTGCATGACCGCATGACCCAGATCGTATTGGACAACCTTGAACAAGCCGCCGGCCTGTTCAGCCACGCCGAACCCAAGCCCCTGACCGCGATCGACGTGTTGGGTGGCGGCCGCGCCGCGCTGGAAAAAGCCAACACCGAGCTAGGCCTGGCCCTGGCCGAAGACGAGATCGACTACCTGGTCGCAGCCTTCGTTGGCTTGAAGCGCAACCCGCACGACATCGAACTGATGATGTTTGCCCAGGCAAACTCCGAGCACTGCCGTCACAAGATCTTCAACGCCAGTTGGGACATCGACGGTCAGAGCCAGGAAAAAAGCCTGTTCGGCATGATCAAGAACACCTATCAGATGCACAGCGAAGGTGTTCTGTCGGCTTATAAGGACAACGCCTCGGTAATCGTTGGCTCCGTCGCCGGCCGTTTCTTCCCGGACCCTGAAACCCGCCAGTACGGCGCGGTGCAGGAACCGGTGCACATCCTGATGAAAGTCGAAACTCACAACCACCCGACCGCGATTGCCCCGTTCCCGGGCGCGTCCACCGGTAGCGGCGGTGAGATTCGCGACGAAGGTGCAACCGGTCGCGGCGCCAAGCCAAAGGCTGGCCTCACCGGTTTTACCGTGTCCAACCTGCAAATCCCGGGTTTCGAACAGCCATGGGAAGTGCCGTACGGCAAGCCTGAGCGCATCGTTACCGCGCTGGACATCATGATCGAAGGCCCGCTGGGTGGCGCCGCGTTCAACAACGAATTCGGTCGTCCGGCCCTGACCGGTTATTTCCGTACCTTCGAACAATCGATCACCACCCCGCGTGGCGACGAAGTTCGCGGTTACCACAAGCCGATCATGCTGGCTGGCGGCATGGGTAACATCCGTGCCGAACACGTACAGAAAGGCGAGATCACCGTTGGCTCCAAGCTGATCGTGCTCGGCGGCCCGGCAATGCTCATCGGCCTGGGCGGCGGTGCTGCCTCTTCCATGGCCACCGGCACCAGTTCGGCGGATCTGGACTTCGCATCGGTACAGCGCGAAAACCCGGAAATGGAACGTCGTTGCCAGGAAGTCATCGACCGTTGCTGGCAGTTGGGTGATAAAAACCCGATCAGCTTCATCCATGACGTCGGCGCGGGCGGTCTGTCCAACGCCTTCCCGGAACTGGTCAACGACGGCAACCGTGGCGGTCGCTTCGAGCTGCGCAACATTCCAAACGACGAGCCGGGCATGGCCCCGCACGAAATCTGGAGTAACGAATCCCAGGAACGCTACGTTCTGGCGGTGGGACCTGCGGACTTCGAACGCTTCCAGGCGATCTGCGAACGTGAGCGTTGCCCGTTTGCCGTGGTCGGCGAAGCCACTGCCGAACCGCAACTGACCGTGACCGACAGCCACTTCGGCAACAGCCCGGTGGACATGCCGCTCGAAGTGCTGCTGGGCAAAGCCCCGCGCATGCACCGTTCGGCGGTTCGCGAAAACGAGCTGGGCGATGATTTCGATCCGTCGACCCTCGAGATCGCCGACTGCGTCGAGCGCGTTCTGCATCACCCGGCCGTGGCCAGCAAAAGCTTCCTGATCACCATCGGCGACCGTACCATCACTGGCCTCGTGGCCCGTGATCAGATGGTCGGCCCGTGGCAGGTTCCGGTGGCTGACGTTGCCGTCACCGCTACCAGCTTCGACGTCTACACCGGTGAAGCCATGGCCATGGGCGAGCGTACTCCGCTGGCTCTGCTGGACGCTCCGGCGTCGGGTCGCATGGCCATCGGCGAAACCCTGACCAACATCGCGGCGTCGCGCATTGCCAAAATCTCCGACATCAAACTGTCGGCGAACTGGATGTCCGCCGCCGGTCACCCGGGTGAAGACGCGCGTCTGTACGACACCGTGAAAGCGGTCGGCATGGAATTGTGCCCGGACCTCGGCATCACCATTCCGGTAGGCAAGGACTCGATGTCCATGGCCACCCGCTGGAACGACGAAGGCGTCGACAAGACGGTGACGTCGCCGATGTCGCTGATCGTGACCGGCTTCGCCCCAGTGGCTGACATCCGTCAGACCATGACCCCGCAACTGCGCATGGACAAGGGCACCACCGACCTGATCCTGATCGACCTCGGTCGCGGTCAGAACCGCATGGGCGCTTCGATCCTCGCTCAGGTTCACGGCAAACTTGGCAAGCAGGCACCGGACGTCGATGACGCCGAAGACCTGAAAGCCTTCTTCGCCGTGATCCAGGGTCTCAACGCCGACGGTCACTTGCTGGCTTATCACGACCGTTCCGACGGTGGTCTGCTGACCAGCGTCGTGGAAATGGCCTTCGCCGGTCATTGCGGCCTGAGCCTGAACCTCGACGGTCTGGCAGAAACCTCCGCCGACATCGCCGCGATCCTGTTCAACGAAGAACTGGGTGCTGTGATCCAGGTTCGCCAGGACGCCACTCCGGACATCCTCGCGCAGTTCAGCGCAGCTGGCCTGGGTGACTGCGTGTCGGTGATCGGTCAGCCGATGAACAACGGCGAGATCAGCATCACCTTCAACGGCGACACCGTGTTCGAAGGTCAGCGTCGTCTGCTGCAACGTCAGTGGGCCGAGACCAGCTACCAGATCCAGCGTCTGCGTGATAACGCCGACTGCGCCGAACAAGAGTTCGACGTGCTGCTGGAAGAAGACAACCCGGGCCTGAGCGTCAAGCTCAGCTACGACGTCAACCAGGACGTCGCCGCGCCTTACATCAAGAAAGGCATCCGCCCACAGGTTGCCGTGCTGCGTGAGCAGGGCGTCAACGGTCAGGTGGAAATGGCGGCTGCGTTCGACCGCGCCGGTTTCAACGCGATCGACGTGCACATGAGCGACATTCTGGCCGGCCGTGTCGACCTGAACGAGTTCAAAGGTCTGGTGGCTTGCGGCGGTTTCTCTTACGGCGACGTGTTGGGCGCCGGCGAAGGCTGGGCCAAGTCCGCACTGTTCAACAGCCGCGCTCGCGATGCCTTCCAGGGCTTCTTCGAACGTAATGACAGCTTCACCCTCGGCGTGTGCAACGGTTGCCAGATGATGTCCAACCTGCACGAGCTGATCCCGGGCAGCGAGTTCTGGCCGCACTTCGTGCGTAACCGTTCCGAGCAGTTCGAAGCTCGCGTTGCCATGGTGCAGATCCAGGAGTCGAACTCGATCTTCCTGCAGGGCATGGCCGGTTCGCGTATGCCGATCGCTATTGCTCACGGTGAAGGTCATGCCGAATTCGCCAGCGAAGAAGCGTTGCTGGAAGCCGATCTGTCGGGTTGCGTGGCGATGCGTTTTGTCGACAACCACGGTAAGGTCACCGAGAACTACCCGGCCAACCCGAACGGCTCGCCGCGCGGGATCACCGGTTTGACCAGCCGCGACGGGCGCGTGACCATCATGATGCCGCACCCGGAGCGTGTGTTCCGCGCCGTGCAGAACTCGTGGCGTTCGGAAGACTGGAACGAAGACGCACCTTGGATGCGTATGTTCCGTAACGCTCGCGTTTGGGTTAACTAAGAGCGGGGAGCTGATTGCCGTGTACAAGCTCAGTTTTTTTGTTCCGGCCAGTCATGTCGAGGTGGTCAAGAGTGCTGTGTTCGCTGCCGGTGGCGGGCGGATCGGGGCTTATGATCACTGCGCGTGGCAGGTGTTCGGGTTGGGTCAGTTTCGACCTTTGGATGGCAGTCAGCCGTTTATTGGTGAAGCGGGGCAGGTCGAGCAGGTTGAAGAATGGAAGGTTGAGCTGGTGGTCAGCGATGAGTTGATTCGGGCGGTGGTGGTGGCTCTGAAAGAGAGCCATCCCTATGAGACGCCGGCTTATGAGGTATGGCGGTTAGAGGATTTCTGATCTTCCTGGCCGCTGAAAATGAGAAACCCGCTGAAAGTGATTTCAGCGGGTTTTTTATTGGCTGCGATTTTAGGGCGTGGCGGCCTTGGAGCCGACCAGGTTCTTGTTGATTGAGTGTGCGGGCTTGCTCGCGAAGGCGGTCTGACAGCCAACCAATCTCTCGAAGATGCACACGGCTCAATTGTAGGAGCGAGGCTTGCCCGCGAAGGCGGCCTCACAGCCAACCAATCTCCCCCCGGATGTACGCCAACCCACTGTGGGAGCGAGCCTGCTCGCGATGACGGCCTTACAGGCAACGATGTTTATTGATCAGAAAAAACATCAGAACCTTCCCACAAGTTTTTCAGGTTGTCCGTCGGAAGTGGACTCTCTAACCTTTGGCTGTCGCTGCCAATTCAGTGACCGGGACTGCAAGCCCGCCGATAGTTTGTTAGACACCTTTAAGCGCACCTATAATCGTGGCGCTTAAATCAATGGTCATCGATTTATGGTGGCTGTGTGCGGGAGACCTTCGGGTCTGCCGAGGGCCTAACAACTCGGTCTTGCAGACCCGCGCACAGCTGCCACCCATCATCTGCAAGTGATGCTGGTAGCTCCAACTTTTTGTTAGGAGTTTCACAATGATCAAAGACAGCCCAAATCCTCCAGAAACAGACGTAGAAACAGACGTAGAAACAGATTTAGAAACAAACATGGAAAACGAATCCGTTTCCCCCTACGCCTGCCTTAATTCCAAAAAGCTCCACGACGCCGCAATCCGTGCACTCGATCACTATCTGGCGCCACCTTCCCAGAAGAAGGCCGAAGCCGGCCAGCGTCCAAGTACGATTTTCGTCGTCGCGCCCAACGTAGATTCCGAAACCCTGCTGGCCCATGCCTGTGAAACCCTGGCTTCGGCGAATGTCATGGCCAGTGAGTTGGCGTACGACCTCACTGGGCCGGCGTGCAATCTGGCCTTGGGCATTCAGCAGATGATTTCGTTGGCGGAGTTGTCGGTGAATCGTGTGTTGGATCATCTGGACCCGCAGGGGTAGCACAATGAAAAAAGCCCGCTGGACCTGTGACGGTCAGCGGGCTTTGAGATTTTCATTGGTTGTGCGGGCCTCTTCGCGGGCAAACCCGCTCCCACACTTTGATCTGTACCAAAAAGTTGGATATCAATCCTGATTTTGGGGGCAGATCACCACAGGCAACCCCCTCGCCACAAAAGCTCCTCGCCAGCCTTAAAGGTTGCCGTTAAGGGCGAATTTCAATCATCGTGCCGTCCGGCACCAAACCCCAAACCTCGCGCATGTCCATGTTGCGCATGGCGATGCAGCCGTCGGTCCAGTCCAGTGTATGGAACAGGTCTTCGGGATTGTCTTCGGTGTCCGGGGTGCCGTGGATCATGATCATGCCGCCAGGCTCGACGCCTTCGCGCCGGGCACGGGCGGCGTCGCTGATGTTGGGGTAGGAGATGTGCATCGCCAGGTTGAAACGGTCGCTGATCTTGCGCCAGTCCACCCAATAAAAGCCTTCGGGGGTGCGTTTGTCACCCTCCATCAGCTTTGGCCCCTTGGGGCGTTTGCCTAGGGAAATGCGATAGGTCTTGATCGGCCTGCCGTCATTGATCAACTGCAACTGGTGGGCAGATTTGAGAACCAGGACTTTTTCGATGACCTTGCCGTCCAGCGTTTCCGTGGAGGAAGCCTGGGCGACAGCGACGAACGATAAGCAAAAAACAGCAAGCAACCAGCGCATTGAAACGATATCCCTAAGAGGTGTCGCGACTATTTATTTTATAGGTGCTTTTATGTGTAGCAGCTTTAAATGATGGCAGGCTGGACGAGCGGCGGGATCGATTCGGACCGCACGGGGTAGACCTCGGTCCGCCGGTCAGCGAAGAAGCATTCTAAGGTACGGCCCACCGTGCGGAAAGCCAGTTCGCCCCAAGGAATGTCGGCTTCTTCGAACAGTTGCACTTCCAGGCTCTCGGGCCCCGCGGAAAAATCCAGGTCCACCAGCTCGGCGCGAAAGAACACATGCACCTGGCTGATGTGTGGCACGTCGATCAGCGTATAGATACTCAGGTTGCGCACGCGGGCACAAGCTTCTTCGGCGGTCTCGCGAATGGCGGCCTGCTCGATGGTCTCACCGTTTTCCATGAACCCGGCGGGCAGGGTCCAGTAACCGCGCCGTGGCTCGATGGCGCGACGGCACAGCAACACCTTCGAACCCCAGACCGGCACGCAACCGGCAACGATATTGGGGTTTTGGTAATGGATGGTATGACAGCTGTCGCAGACAAAACGCAGGCGCGAATCGCCTTCGGGAATGCGCTGGGTTACCGGGTTGCCGCACTGGCTGCAAAATTTCATGCTTGGGTTCCTGAATGCTGCGCCTATCTTGGCGTGCAGCGGTGTCGGTCGGCAAGTTGTCGTTTCGCGACATGAGGCTGTTCGGGGCTTGGGCGGCCGATGCGATTGGTGCATGATGCAGGGTAAGGCACAGATCGAGAAGACTCATGCTGGACGAGCTACTGCACCGGGTAAGCAATCACACGCCGCGTACGCTGGAAACCGACCGACGTTTCCCCGAAGCCGCGGTATTGGTGCCCATCACGCGCAGTGACGAACCGGAACTGGTGCTAACCCTTCGCGCCAGCGGGCTTTCGACCCATGGCGGCGAAGTTGCCTTTCCCGGCGGTCGACGCGACCCCGAAGACCCTGACCTGATTTTTACCGCCCTGCGCGAAGCCGAAGAAGAAATCGGCCTGCCGCCGGGGCTGGTTGAAGTGATCGGCCCGCTGAGCCCACTGATCTCCCTGCACGGCATCAAGGTCACGCCCTATGTCGGCGTGATTCCGGATTTTGTCGAATACCAGGCCAACGACGCCGAGATCGCCGCGGTGTTCAGCGTGCCGCTGGAGTTCTTCCGCAAAGACCCGCGCGAGCACACTCACCGCATCGACTATCAGGGCCACAGTTGGTACGTGCCAAGCTACCGTTATGGCGAATACAAGATCTGGGGGCTGACGGCGATCATGATCGTCGAGTTGATCAACCTGCTCTATGACGCGAAAATCAGCCTGCATCAACCACCCAAGAGTTTTATCAACACCTGAAGCCATCGTTCGCATGGCATGAGTCTGCGGCTGCCTGAGCCTTTGAGGACAATAAGATGAAATACCGCCTGGGCGACGCCCGCGTCGACACCCATCCGCAGAGTTGGGTCGCACCCAATGCCGTGCTGGTGGGCAAGGTCAAACTGGAAGAGGGCGCCAACGTCTGGTTCAACGCCGTGTTGCGTGGCGACAACGAACTGATCCTGATCGGCAAGAACAGCAACGTGCAGGACGGCACCGTGATGCACACCGACATGGGCTACCCGCTGACCATTGGCACCGGCGTGACCATCGGCCACAACGCAATGCTTCACGGCTGCACGGTGGGCGATTACAGCCTGATCGGTATTAATGCGGTGATTCTCAACGGCGCGAAAATCGGCAAGAACTGCATCATCGGCGCCAACTCGCTGATCGGGGAGGGCAAGGAAATTCCGGACGGTTCGCTGGTCATGGGCTCACCGGGCAAGGTCGTGCGCGAGTTGACCGAGCCGCAAAAGAAGATGCTCGAAGCCAGCGCTGCCCACTATGTGCATAACTCGCAGCGTTACGCCCGCGATCTGGTCGAGCAGGAAGAATGAGCACCACTGAACGACCGGTTCCATCGCCGTGCGTGAACATTTGTGCGCTGGATGAGGATGACATTTGCACCGGGTGTCAGCGCACGGTGGAGGAGATCACGCGCTGGAGCCGGATGGACAACGAAGAGCGGCGCAAGGTGTTGGGGTTGTGTCATGAGCGGGCGAAGTCGAGTGGGTTGATCTGGATGTTGCCCTCCAAATCCGATTCCTGATGGTTGTACGCGGTTCTGTGGCGAGGGGGCTTGCCCCCGTTGCGCTGCGAAGCGGCGCTAAACCTGCGACTTTATTCTTTCAGGCGTATGGCATTTGCTGATTTCACGACTGCTGCGCAGCCGAACGGGAGCAAGCTCCCTCGCCACAGGTGATCTGTGCGTTGAGGATGAAGTACCCTGTGCACCAAAATCGACAGGTACTCCCGCCCCCATGCTCTTCCTGATCGCCTACATCAGCAGCGTTGTGCTGATCAATTACGCTTTTTCCAGCGCCCCGCACCTGGACATCATCTGGTCGGCCTGGGGTGGTCTGGTGTTCGTGCTGCGGGACATGGTGCAAACCCGTTTCGGCCACGGCGCGATCGCGGCGATGCTGGTGGCGCTGGTGCTGTCTTATGTCACTTCTGACCCGTCTATCGCACTGGCCAGCGCGATCGCATTCGCCGTGTCCGAGTGCATCGACTGGCTGGTGTTCAGCATCACCAAGCGTCCATTGCATGATCGCCTGTGGATAAGTTCGGCGCTGAGCATCCCGCTGGACACCTTCATCTTCTTCGGCATGATCGATGCGCTCACTCCGGCCGTGATCCTCACCGCCATGGGTTCGAAGTTCGCAGGTGTGACAGTCGTGTGGCTGATCATGGCCTGGCGCTTGCGTAATCAGGCCGTCGTCAGCTGAAGCCAAAGCCTCAGGTTCATGTAAAATGCCGCGCTTTCTCCCCATGGGAAGCGTGCCAGGCACCGCATCCCTCGATGATCCGCTTCTTGAGGACCTGAGATGACCCGTATCGGAACTCCATTGTCGCCAACCGCGACCCGCGTATTGCTGTGTGGTTGTGGTGAGTTGGGTAAGGAAGTGGTGATCGAGCTGCAACGCCTGGGCGTTGAAGTGATTGCCGTGGATCGCTACGCCAATGCGCCGGCCATGCAAGTTGCCCATCGCAGCCATGTGATCAACATGCTCGACGGCGCAGCCCTGCGTGCAGTGATCGAAGCCGAGAAGCCGGACTTCATCGTGCCGGAAATCGAAGCCATCGCCACCGCGACCCTGGTAGAGCTGGAGTCCGAAGGCTTCACCGTGATCCCGACCGCTCGCGCCGCGCAGCTGACCATGAACCGCGAAGGTATCCGTCGCCTGGCCGCCGAAGAGCTGGGCCTGCCGACGTCGCCGTACTACTTCGCCGACACCTTCGAGGACTACAGCAAGGCCGTCGACGATCTGGGTTTCCCATGCGTGGTCAAACCGGTCATGAGTTCCTCGGGCAAAGGCCAGAGCCTGCTGCGCAGCGTTGATGACGTGCAGAAAGCCTGGGATTACGCTCAAGAAGGTGGCCGCGCCGGTAAAGGTCGCGTGATCATCGAAGGCTTCATCGATTTCGACTACGAAATCACTCTGCTGACCGTGCGTCACGTTGGCGGCACCACGTTCTGTGCGCCGGTTGGCCACCGTCAGGAGAAGGGCGACTATCAGGAATCCTGGCAGCCACAAGCCATGAGCCCGGTTGCTCTGGCTGAATCCGAGCGCGTTGCCAAAGCGGTGACCGAAGCCTTGGGTGGCCGTGGTCTGTTTGGCGTCGAGTTGTTCATCAAAGGTGATCAGGTCTGGTTCAGCGAAGTCTCGCCGCGCCCGCATGACACCGGTCTGGTGACCCTGATTTCCCAGGACCTGTCGCAGTTCGCGCTGCACGCACGGGCGATCCTGGGCCTGCCGATTCCATTGATTCGTCAGTTCGGGCCTTCGGCTTCGGCGGTGATTCTGGTGGAAGGGCAGTCGACTCAGACCGCATTCGCCAATTTGGGCGCTGCGCTGAGCGAGCCGGATACCGCGTTGCGTCTGTTCGGCAAGCCTGAGGTCAATGGCCAGCGTCGGATGGGGGTGGCGTTGGCGCGTGATGAGTCGATCGAGGCTGCACGGGCTAAAGCGACCCGTGCTTCTCAGGCTGTTGTGGTAGAGCTGTAACCGAGGCGCGGCATTCGCGATGTAGAAACGGATACATCCTTTACAATCGAGACCGGGGACATCCTTTACGTTTTTGTGGGTTTGAAAGGCGGTTTTCACCGCTTTTCA
>NZ_JBNNVP010000054.1:0-38413 GCF_050280605.1 Pseudomonas sp. NPDC089918
GAAGACTATGAACATTCCGTCGCAGGAGGATTATGTCGCTGCGTACTGCGAGCGGACGGGGCGCAATAGGATCCCTTCCTGGGAGCGATGGTCTGGTACAGACCGTCGTCGACGCCATGCAACAGCGCATCGATCTCATCCTGGGACAGCAGGTCCTGCACGGCCATGTCGTGTTCCTACTGCAGTACGAAATTAGTGAAAAGCAACTGTTCGATCACCACTTTGCCAAGCTCTTTCTGCGCCACTTCCTGGACGCTGGCCGTGGCCTTCTGACGCAACATTTCCTGGCCGACCGGGGTCGCCAGCGTGGCGAAATCCTGACCGGAAAACAGCATCACCAGGTTATTGCGAATCACCGGCATGTGGACTTTGAGCGCTTCCAGATCGGCCTGATTGCGGCCCTGCAGGGTGATGCTCACCTGCATGTAGCGCTGGCGACCGTTCTGGTTGTAGTTGGCCACGAAAGCCGGCGCCATGGGCTCGAAGATCGCTGGCTGCTTGCCGATCACCGCAGTTTCAGCCGCGGGGGCAGGCTTGCTCTGGGCGCTGTGCATGAAGAACCAGGTCGCCCCCACGGACAAGCCGATCGCCAGCAACAGGGCCACGACGATCACAATGATCAGCTTGATTTTGCCTTTGGTTGCGGGGTCTTTCACTGGTGCTGCGTCGCTCTTAGCCATGCCAATAATCCGTCACTATTCGGGTTTTCACAGTCGCACGGCAAGGCAAGAGCAAGTGTTATGCCAGAAGTGTCGGGAGGTAGGGAGACGGCGAATGATCGGCGAGCACCAATCAAATGTGGGAGCGGGCTTGCTCGCGAATGCGGTGTGACAGCCAACATAACTGTTGAATGTTAAATCGCATTCGCGAGCAAGCCCGCTCCCACAAGGTTTTCTGCGTTTGATCAGGCGTAGTAGTCGACCGCGCTGGAGCCAATCACGCTGGTGGTGTTGGCGGCTACTTCAGCGACAGTCGCAGGAAGCTCTTCATCGGCAGACTCGAGGCGACCGCCATTGGCGTTGGCACGCCCACCCTGCCCCTGTTGAGCCTGCTCCTGACCCTGCCCCTGCCAGCCACGGGACTGATCGGAAACGTTGACGTCGACCTGACCCATGCCCTGTTGCGCGAACATGTCACGCAGGCGATGCATTTGCCCGTCGAGCGCTTCACGAACGCTTGGATGGGCACTTATGAAGGTCACCTGGGTCTGCTGATCCGGAACCATGTTCACCCGAATATCCAGGCGCCCCAGCTCGGCCGGTTGCAACTGAATGTCGGCCGCCTTGAGATTGGCGCTGGACAGGTACATGACCCGGTTGACCACCTCTTCGGTCCAACCGCTTTGATGCATGGCGATTGGCTGGTTTACCGGTAATGCATTGGCAGTCTTCGGCGTTGCCGCCTGGGTCAATGCCGCCAGACGATTGGCGAAATCATCGACACGGGTATCGCTGCTGGCGGACTTGAGATCCTTGAGGCCGTCATCGATCAGGCCACTGAAAGCCTTCTCACCGCCCTGGCCGGTGCTGTCCTGATCGGCTTGCACATCGAGCATGCCCGCCATGCCCGTGGCAAAGTTCTGTGCCGAAGTTGGCTCGCCGTCGACTTGAGCCGAGATCGGTGCCGCCTTGGGCTGGGCCTGGCTGGCGGGCGAAACGTGCCCGCCCTGCTCCATGGCCATGCGCACGGCTGGCAGCGCATCGAGAGGATCGGCTTCGGGATCGAAATCCGGATCGATGGTCGCAACAGTCTGTGCCGCAGCCGCGGTAACGACGACGGCGACAGGTGCCTCAACTTGTGATTGCGCAGTGGCCACAACTGTTGGCGTTTCCGGCACAGGAGCTGGTAACACCGGCTGCACCACCAACGCAGGATCGAGGGCCGGATCGACAGGCGCGGTATCAGCCACCGGCGTCGACGCCTCGGCCGGATCCGATGCATCATCGCTGGCCGTCTTGTCGTCAGCCTGCGCCGGTTTATCGGCGGGCAAGGATTTGCCGCTATCGGCAACCGTCGGTTCCGGGGCGGCAGACTTGTCGTTGCTCACGTCCTTTTTGCCGACGCTGTCCGAGACTTTGTCGCGTGCGGGTTTAGCCGAGCCGTCCGCCATGGCGGAGGGTTTATTCTGCGCCTGATTGGCATAGACCTGAGCGAAGCTGGAGGCCTTGTCCCCGGGCTCGGCCGTCAGCGCCGGTGCATTGGCGGACGCGGCTTGAGCCTTGGCCGTCGTGGCGGCCTGAAGAAGGATGTTTGGGGTAACGGGCATAAAACGGTCTCCGCTGCACTGGGATCGTAGGTACAGTTGAGCAAGTTAACTGCAAGGGTCGAGCCAGCTTTGTTCGCTGGCTGCTAAAAACGCCGGACGGATGCTGGTTCAGCCTGGGAACGCTGGCGTTCCGCTTCGTAGAGCGGTCGGACAATAGCGAATTCGCCGTCAATGTCATCAATGAGCCGTTCAATGCCGACGAGACTCTTTTCTTTGGCACGCTGCTCCAGCTCACCGCACAGCTTGGCCAGATAACTGGCGCCCATGTTGCTGCTGCTACCTTTGAAACTATGGGCAGCATTCATAAGCTGCGCGGCATCCTCGGCCTTTCGCAGGACGCGTAAACGCTCTTCGGAATCGGCGAGAAAGGTATCGAGCAATTCTGGATACCCGTCCTCCATCACTTCCTGCAACGCGCTCAGCACGTCACGGTCCAGATGTGTGTCGTCCACTTGTTCACTCCTTGATCAAGAATGCCTGGCATTATGCCAGAGCCTCCCAGAAAAACTCCACGCGAGCACTTTTTCCATTATCGGACCAGGTCGCATGATCGCTCAACTGGCGGATCAAATTGACCCCACGTCCTGACAGACGGACGTCATCGACGGGACGCGCCATGACCCGCGCCACATCGAAGCCTTTGCCACTGTCTTCGACCCGGACCACCAGGCAACCGCCCTCGCCTTTTGGCGTCACCTGCAAATGCACCCGCACATAGCCATCGCGCAACTCGTCCAGGCGTGCATTGCGCTGCTGATAATAACGCGCAAAACCTGCCGCATCGCGTTTCAAACTCGAATCCAGGCCCAACACGCCATGCTCCAGAGCATTGGAATAAAGCTCTGCCAGCACACTGTAGAGTGCGCCACTCTGAGCCCGCAGACCATGCACCTCAAGCAGCAACTGCAACAAGTACGGCAGCGGATTGAAGCGCTTGAGGGTGGCGGCGCGGAACTCGAAACTCACCGACCAGTCCAGCGGGCACGACTGGCCGCTGTCGGAATACACCGGTGCCGAAGGGCTCAGTTGCGCGGCCTCCAGCAGACGGACCTCGACCATGCTCACGTCATCACGAGCCTCGCCACGAAAATCCCGCAGTGCCTGCTCGATTTCTTCGAACAGTGCATCGGGCTGACGATTGGTTGCAAACACTTGCTCCAGCCGCTCTACGCCAAACAACTGTTCATTGGCATCACAGGTATCAATCACCCCATCGGACAGCAGGAACACCCGATCGCCGACGGCCATCGGGAACACCTCGGTGCGATCATCGAAGGTTTGCGAGCTCAGTACGCCCAGCGGCAAGTGCCGTGCCGTCAGCGCCGTGCGCTCGCCACTGGCGATACTGTGCAGGTAACCGTCCGGCATTCCGCCGTTCCAGACCTCCACCGACCCTCGCTGAAAGCTCAGGCACAGCAGCGCCGCACAGCAGAACATGTCCACCGGCAGAATACGTTTGAGCTTGGCGTTCATCTCGCGCAGGGTTTCGGACAAACCGTAACCCTTGGCCGTCATGCCATAGAAGACTTCGGCCAACGGCATGGCACCGACAGCGGCCGGCAAACCATGGCCGGTAAAATCACCGAGCAGCACATGCATGTCGCCAGCCGGAGTGAAAGCGGCTAGCAACAGATCGCCATTGAACAGCGCATAGGGTGATTGCAGGTAACGGATGTTCGGGGCATTCAGGCAACCGGAGTGGGCGACCTTGTCGAACACGGCTTTGGCTACCCGTTGTTCGTTGAGCAGGTAATCGTGATGCCTGGCGATCAGGTCGCGCTGCTCCAGCACCGTGGCTTGCAAACGTCGCAAGCGGTCCATCGCCTTGACCTTGGCCGCGAGGATCACCTGGTTGTAAGGCTTTGCCAGAAAATCGTCGCCCCCGGCCTCCAGACAACGAGCCAGGGCTTCGCTCTCGGTCAGCGACGTCAAAAAGATGATCGGCACCAGCGTTTCGCCGGCCAGTGCCTTGATCTGCTGCGCCGCCTCGAAACCGTCCATCACCGGCATCATGGCGTCCATCAGCACCAGGTGCGGTCGCTGCGAGCGGAATGCTTCGACCGCCTCGGCGCCGTTGGCGGCCGTCAGCACTTCATGGCCCTGGCGCCGGACGATAGTCGACAGCAGCATGCGATCGGCCGCGCTGTCTTCGGCGATCAGAATCGTCAGCGGTTCGAGCGGCTGCATGACGGTCAACTGATGTCGAACAGCTTGTCGAAATTGGAGATGGCGAGGATTTTCTTCACATCGGAACTGCTGTTGACGACGCGAATATCGGAGTTGTCGCCACCGGCGTGATCGCGCAGCAAGAGCAGCATGCCCAACGCCGAGCTGTCGAGATAAGTGGCTTTCTTCAAGTCCACCACAATGGACTCGGGTGTACTGTTGAGTCCCTCGTAGGACTCGCGAAACTCCTGATGCCGACCGAAATCGAATCGCCCCTCGATCGAAATCGTCAGCTTTTTCCCATCCGGAGATACTTCTGTAACGACTGACATTTCACGGCTTCCTTGTCATTGGCGAACGTACGTGTAGAAGGTTTAGCACCTGACGAGGGCTGGAGCAAGGTCAAAAGATCGCAGCCTTCGGCAGCGCCTACTTTGACCGCATGCAAACCCGATCCTGTAGGCGCTGCCGAAGACTGCGATCTTTTAAAACCGACACTCAATACGGATCCTGACGCGGCAACCGCTGAGACAGCTCATCCAGCAGCTTCTGCTCGCGCTTGTCTTCCAGTTGCCGCGCTTCATCCCTGTAGCGCTGAACCAGTTTGCGCAAGCCTTCGACCCGGGCAAACGCCTGCTGCCAGGCTTCCCGGGATTTGTTCAGGTTATTTTGGTGCCAGTTCAGGCTCTGACGCTGCTGGTCGATGGCCGTGCCCAATTGCGCGAGAAAACCCTGATAACCCAGCAACCATTGGCCCGACACGCCGCTACTGCCGCGTACGATCCATTGTTCCTGGTACTCGAGGCGGAAGTTTTCCAGGTCGGCGAGTTTGCTTTCCGCCAGGCGAACCTGGCCCTGAAAGTGCCCCAGGCGCAGGACAGCGGTCTTTTCGGCCTTTTCAGCCATTTCCACCACAGGCGCCAGACGTGCTGCGCGGCTCGAGGCCATGACTGGTTAACCGCCCGGCGCTGGCGCAAAGATCGAAGCGAGATGGTTCTCGCTGGCGCCCATGCTGATGTTGTCGTTCAAGCCCTGGCGCAGGTACATGGTCATGGCCGGTTGCAGATTGATCGCGGTATCGGTTTCCCGATCACCGCCGGACACATAGGCGCCGACACTGATCAAGTCGCGGCTCTGCTGATAGCGCGACCAGTATTGCTTGAACGTCTGCGCGTGGTTCATGTGCTTGATGCCGACCACCGACGGCATGACCCGGCTGATGGAGGCTTCGATATCGATGGCCGGGTAATGCCCTTCCTCGGCCAGACGCCGGGACAGCACGATGTGTCCGTCGAGCACACCCCGCGCCGAGTCGGCGATCGGGTCTTGCTGATCGTCGCCTTCGGACAATACCGTGTAGAACGCGGTGATCGAACCGCCGCCCTTTTCAGCGTTACCGGCACGCTCCACCAGTTTCGGCAACTTGGCGAACACTGACGGCGGATAGCCTTTGGTCGCTGGAGGTTCGCCGATGGCCAGGGCGATTTCCCGCTGGGCCTGGGCGAAACGGGTCAGGGAATCCATGAGCAACAGGACGTTCTTGCCCTTGTCGCGAAAATACTCGGCGATTCGCGTGCAGTACATGGCCGCGCGCAGCCGCATCAGCGGCGCATCGTCCGCTGGCGACGCCACCACCACCGAACGCTTGAGCCCTTCTTCACCGAGGATGTGCTCAATGAATTCTTTAACTTCTCGACCTCGCTCACCGATCAGCCCGACGACGATGATGTCGGCCTCGGTGAAGCGGGTCATCATGCCCAGCAGCACACTCTTGCCCACGCCAGTACCGGCGAACAGCCCGAGCCGCTGACCGCGACCAACCGTCAACAAACCGTTGATGCAGCGAATGCCCACGTCCAGCGGCTCGCTGATGGGTTCGCGCTTGAGCGGGTTGATGGTCGGGCCGTCCATCGGCACCCAATCTTCAGCCTTCATGCCACCCTTGCCATCCAGCGCACGCCCGGCGCCATCGAGCACCCGCCCGAGCATGCTCATACCCATGGGCAAGCGACCGGTATCAGCCAGGGGAACCACACGGGCACCGGGGGCGATGCCGGCGACGCTGCCAACTGGCATCAGAAAGACTTTGCTGCCAGAGAAACCCATGACTTCAGCTTCGACCTGCACCGGGTGATAGCTGTCATCGTTGATGACCATGCAGCGGCTGCCCATGGCGGCGCGCAAGCCTTCGGCTTCGAGGGTCAGGCCGACCATGCGCAGCAGGCGACCTTCGAGGATCGGCGCACTGGCAAGCTCCGTGGCCTCGGCGTAGCTACCGAGGCGCTTGGCGAAGCTGGTGCGATCAAGACGCATCGGGAGCGTCCAGTGTCGACTCGATCGGTGCAACCGCGGGTTTTTCGTCGATTGGCAGTTCCAGGCTCAAGTCCGGCGCGGCCGGGTGCAGCGCCTGATCGTGCAATTGATCGAACAGCTTGGCCATGACTTGGGTAACACGGGTTTCGATGGTGGCATCGATACGGCTGTGCTCCGTTTCGACCCGGCAGCCGCCCGGCAACAAGGACTCGTCCTCGACAATGCGCCAGGTTTCTTCATGGCGCTCGCGCAGGGCTTTAACCTGTTCGAAATCCTGTGGATTGATGTATAGCCGCACATTGCCCACACCCAACGGCAAAAGCTTGAGCGCTTCGCGCATGACGTGTTCGATCTGCGTCGAGTCGATGGCCAGTTCGCGCTGAATCACTTGTTTGGTGATGTGTTGCACGAGGTCGACCAGCGACTTTTCAATCTGCGTGTCCTGCTCGGCAATCGGCTCGAACAGGTTGGCCATCAGTTGTTCCAGGCCCGCGATCTTGGCCGTCAGGGCCACTTCGGCTTCCTGACGGACCTTGAGCGTGGTGCTGTGGAAACCTTCTTTTTCGCCAACGGCGAAGCCTTCGTTGTAGGCCTCCTGGCGAATGCTCTCGAGCTCTTCGAGGGTCAGTGGCTGGACTTCTTCCAGCGGCACTTCTTCCATTTCCGGCGGTTCAGGCTCCGGTTCCGGCTCGGGTTCCGGTACAAAAGGGTCGAAACTGGGCAACGACCAGATGTCGAAACCACCGACGTCCTTGGCACGGATCAGGTCGGTATTGGACTCATCATGTTTGGACGACATAGTGACCTTAGATCATCTCTTCGCCGCCCTTCCCGCCGAGAACGATTTCTCCGGCTTCGGCCATACGGCGGGCAATGGTGAGGATTTCTTTCTGCGCGGTTTCCACGTCGCTGACGCGCACCGGGCCTTTGGCCTCGAGGTCGTCGCGCAACAGTTCGGCCGCCCGTTTGGACATGTTCTTGAAGATCTTTTCCTTGACGCCTTCGTCCGAGCCCTTGAGGGCCAGCACCAGGACGTCCGAGGACACTTCGCGCAACAGCGCCTGAATGCCGCGGTCGTCGACATCGGACAGGTTGTTGAACACGAACATGAGGTCTTCGATCTGACCGGACAGGTCTTCGTCGACTTCGCGAATCGAATCCATAAGCTGACCTTCGATCGAACTGTCGAGGAAGTTCATGATGTCGGCCGCACGCTTGATGCCACCCAGGGTGGTGCGCGAGGCATTCGAGTTGCCGGAGAACTGCTTCTCGAGAATCTGGTTGAGTTCTTTCAGGGCTGCCGGTTGCACGGTGTTCAACGAAGACACCCGCAGGATGATGTCCAACCGGACCTTGTGGTCGAAGTTGCCCAGCACTTCACCGGCCTGATCCGGGTCGAGGTAGGCGACCACGATTGCCTGGATCTGCGGGTGCTCGTAACGGATCACGTCGGCGACGGCGCGCGGCTCCATCCACTTCAGGCTGTCGAGACCACTGGTGTTGCCGCCCAGCAGGATCCGGTCGATCAGGCCGTTGGCCTTGTCTTCGCCCAATGCCTGAGTGAGCATTTTGCGCACGTAGTCATCGGAGCCGACGCCCAAGCTGGTCTGGTCGCCGACGATGTCGACGAACTCGCTCATCACCTGTTCGACCTGCTCACGGTGCACGTTGCCCATCTGGGCCATCGCCACGCCCACACGCTGGACCTCCTTGGGCCCCATGTGGCGCAGCACTTGCGCAGCATCGGTGGAACCGAGGGACAGCAGCAGAATCGCGGCTTTGTCGACCTTGGTCAGTTTGGCGGCAACGGCTCGGTTATCACTCATCTGCGTTAATCCACTCTTTCACGACCTGGGCCACGCGACCCGGATCTTCTGCCACCAGACTCTTGATTGCGTTCAACTGTGCGTCATAGCCTTCGCTCGGGCTCGGCAGCAGGATACTGGTCGGGCCACCAAGGCTGACGCGGTCGTTGGACAGTTCGCCGTCCAGGCCGCCCATGCCACCGAGCTCCATGTCGCTGCCCAGGCCTGCGAGTTGCTTGTCTTTGCCGCCACCGGTGATGTTGTTGAGCACCGGACGCAGCACACCGAACACCAGCACCAGGATGAACAACACACCCAGCACTTGCTTGACGATGTCCCAGAACCACGGCTGGGAGTAGAACGGAATCTCGGCAATCACTTCACCGCGCTCGGCGGAGAACGGCATGTTGATCACACTGACGCTGTCGCCACGGCTGGCGTCGAAACCGACCGCGTCCTGTACCAGACGAGTGAAGCGCGCCAACTCATCGGCGCTCCACGGCGCACGTGTCGTTTCGCCGTTGGCCGCGTTGACCTTGACCTGATCATCCACCACCACCGACACCGACAGGCGATTCAAACGGCCCTGCTGTTGTTTGGTGTGACTGATGGAACGGTCGAGTTCGAAGTTCTTGGTGGATTGTTGACGCTTGTCCGCCGGGTACGGCGCCAGCATCGGCTGGCCGGTGGCCGGGTCCATGATTTGCTGACCGTTGGCATCGAGCAATGGCTGGCCTGGTTGCACCATGCCAGCCGACGCGGTGGCGCCACCGGTGGTTTGCGGCGCCGAGGCCGGCGATGGCGGCTGGTTGCTCAAGGCACCCGGCACACCTTGCGGGCCATTGCTGGCGGTGCGCTGTTCGTTGACCGATTGCTCACTGCGCAACGCCGGCTGATCCGGGTTGAATTGCTCGGAAGTCGACTCGACGGCGCTGAAATCCACATCGGCCGAGACTTCGGCTTTATAGCGATCATTACCCAACACCGGTTGCAGGATGTTGTGTACACGCTGGGTCAGCATGCTTTCCATGCGACGGCTGTAATCGAATTGCTTGCCGGCCATGGTCAGTTCGGAGTTTTCCGCCTGATCCGACAGCAGGTTGCCCTTCTGATCGACCACAGTGATCTGCGACTTGCTCAGTTCAGGAACGCTGGTAGCAACCAGATTGATGATAGCGACGACCTGGCCCGGCTCCAGCGAGCGACCGGAATAGAGTTCAACCAGAACCGAAGCGCTGGGCTTACGCTCGTCACGCACGAACACCGAACTTTTCGGAATCGCCAGGTGCACGCGGGCACCCTTGACGTTGTTCAGGCTGGAAATGGTCCGTGCCAGTTCGCCTTCGAGGCCGCGACGATAACGGGTCGCTTCCATGAACTGACTGGTGCCCAGCCCTTGTTCCTTGTCGAGGATCTCAAAACCGATGTTGCCGTCGCTGGGAGTGACACCAGCGCCCGCGAGCTTGAGCCGCGCACGAGACAGGTCATCGGCCTTGACCAGCAAGGCACCGGAGTTCGGTTCAACGGTATAGGGAATATCGGCTGCGGCCAGGGTTTCCATGACCTGCTTGGCGTCCATACCGGCAAGGCTGCCGTACAGAGGCCGGTAGTCCGGCTGCTGGGACCACAACACAACGGCAAAACCAATCGCCACGCTCGCAGCCAGGCCGACCAACAGGCCCACCTGACGCAACATGGTCATCTCGGAGAGGTTTTCCAGGAAGGACAACCCGAACAGCGGCGGTTTGCCGTCTATTGGAGTGGCCTTGACCGGAACATTATCGGCGATTGCTTCTGCCATGACTCAATCTCGTCCTTAAACCGGCATCTGCATGATGTCTTGGTATGCCTGAACCAGCTTGTTACGCACTTGGGTCAACGCTTGAAAAGACACGCTGGCCTTCTGCGAGGAAATCATCACGTCCGTCAGGTCGACGCCGCTTTTACCGATCTCAAAAGCACTGGCCAACTGATTTGACGCCTGCTGGGTGTCGTTCACTTTATTGACGGCCTGACCGAGCATGTCGGAAAAGCTGCTGCCACCCAATTCAGGGACTGCGGCAGTCGATTTCGGCGCAGACATGGCATCCATTTGCATGGAGCGCATATCCAGCATCAACCGATTGAATTCAATACCTTGGCTCATGGTTTCTCTCTTTGACGAAGCTACGTCTTTGGCTACCCGCAATTTTTTGACACTCACTCGGCGGGCAGAGAGGTGTTAGCAACAAGGGTGCCAGCTCTGTGGCCGCTCTAAACAAAAGCCTTCCGGGCTTTCCCTTAACCGCAAAACATTGGGGGAGCATGCCTTTGTGGCGAGGGGGCTTGCCCCCGTTCGGCTGCGCAGCAGTCGTAAAATCTCAGCACACAACAAACCTGCATCCCTCAAAAAGAAGGACCGCTTCGCGCTCCAACGGGGTGATGCGGCATTCCAACAAGCCCCCTCACCACAGGGCTCCCACATTTGGATTGGTGTTGCTGCGTCAACTTTCAGGTGGCGAACAAGTACGCTTCCACGTCCATTCCGGCGTCGCGCATTTGCGCCAGCTTGTAGCGCAAGGTGCGCGGGCTGATGCCCAGTCGCTCGGCGGCTTCTTTGCGACGGCCGCGCTCGGAACGCAAGGTGTCGATGATCATCTGAAATTCACGGCGCCGCAGGTCATCGCCGAGGGCGCCCGCCGATTCAGCTTCGACGTCTACGGCCCGCGTGGGGGTCGACGCCAATGGCGGCAACGGCGCACACGCCACAGGTCCGGCCAGGCAAAAATCCTGCGGCTGGATCAAGCCGCCTTGCTGCAGAATCAAGGCTCGCTGGATCGCGTTATCCAGCTCACGCACGTTGCCCGGCCACGGATAAGCGATCAGGCAAACTTGCGCCTCGGGCGAGAGCTTCGCCGCGGCATGCTTCATTTTATTGACGTGCTTGGCCAACAGTCGCTCGGCCAGCGGCAGGATGTCGGCGGTGCGCTCGCGCAGCGGACGCCAGGCCAGCGGGAACACCGACAGGCGATAGTAAAGGTCTTCACGAAAACGCCCCGCCGTTACTTCGGCGGCAAGGTCACGGTTGGTGGTAGCCACCACTCGAATATCCAGCGTGATCGGCTTGCGTGCGCCGACTCGCTCGACTTCACGCTCTTGCAACACGCGCAGTAATTTGGCTTGAAGGCCGAGGGGCATTTCGGAGATTTCATCGAGCAGGATCGTCCCGCCATCGGCCTGCTCGAACTTGCCGGCCTGCGCCGCAATGGCGCCTGTGAAAGACCCCTTTTCGTGACCGAACAAAGTGGCTTCGAGCATGTTGTCCGGGATCGCTGCGCAGTTGATCGCAATGAACGGCTGACTGGCGCGGTGAGAGTGCTGATGGATGTAACGCGCCAGCACTTCCTTGCCGGTCCCGGACTCACCGGAGATCAACACCGTGGAGTCACTGCGTGCCACCCGCGCAGCCAGTTCCAGCAATTGCGCACTGGCGGGTTCGAACGCCACAGGCCCTTCACTCTCGGTCGCGCCCAGATTGCCCAGTGCGTGCCGCGCCACCAGATCGAGCAAGGCTTTGGGCTCGAAGGGTTTGACCAGATAATCCGCCGCGCCCTGACGCATGGCGTCGACTGCGCGCTCGACCGCACCGTGAGCGGTCATCAGTAATACAGGCAGTTGCGGCTGACGAGCCCGCAGCAATCCAAGCAGTTGATGACCATCCATGCCCGGCATGTTGACGTCGCTGAGCACCAGGTTAAATGCCTCGGCGCCGACCGCAGCCAACGCCTCTTCCGCCGAACCGACCGCCGTGTAATCGTGCCCGGCAAGCAGTAGCGTATCGGCCAATGCTTCCCGTAGCGCGCGGTCATCCTCGACCAGTAAAACCTTGATGGCCATGTCCTTCACTTCGCTCCCTGAGCGCTGGGTTGTTCACCAGAAAAAAGCGGCAAGATTACCTGCGCACAAGTGCCGCGACCCGACCGCGAGCGCAATTGCAATTCTCCCTGATGGGCACGGGCGACTGCCTTGACCACGGTCAGGCCCAGGCCGGTGCCGGTGGTTTTAGTGGTGAAAAACGGTTCACCCAAACGCGCCAGTATCTTCGTGTCGATACCGCTGCCGCTGTCGCTGATGCACAAGCGCAGGTTGTTGCCGCGGGTATACAGGTGAACCTTTAAACGAACGTCGCCGGCGCTGGCCTGGATGGCATTCTCGATCAGGTTGAGGATCGCCCCGACCAAGGTGTCGCGATTACACAGCAACTCACCAGCATGACTGTCGCACTGCCAGCGAATCGGCAAGTCCTGAACGTGGGTCAGCGCTGCCGCTTGCAGCGACTGCATCAGCATCCTGGGGGTCACGCGATCGGTCAGCGGCAGCTCGCCGCGGGCGAACACCAGCATGTCGCGAACCTGGTGTTCGAGTTCATGCAGACGCTCTTTCAGGCGCCCGGCAAAACGTTGCTGGGTCTCGACCGGCAACTCCTGCTCAGTCAAATGACTGGCGTAGAGCAACGCAGCGGACAACGGCGTGCGAATCTGATGAGCCAACGAGGCAACCATACGCCCCAGAGACGACAGACGCTCATGACGAGCCAGTTGATCTTGCAGATGACGGGTTTCAGTCAGGTCATTGAGCAACACCAATTGACCGGGCTCGGCGTCCAGCGAACGCGTGGCGATCGATAGACGTCGACCGTCCTTAAGGGATATTTCGTGACCGTCGTCCTCGCGCGGTGCAAAGCATCGAGCAATCACATGACGCCACAGCTCGCCTTCGAGAGGCAGACCAAGCAGTTCACTCGCGGCGGGATTAGCTTCGCGCACGATACCCTGGGCGTCGATGACGATGACGCCGCCGGGCAACAGATCGAGGAGATTTTGCAGGCGGTTGGCCAGGCGTTCTTTTTCCGCCAGCTCCTGCATGCGCTGAGCACTGACCACCGCCAGCTCGCCCTTAAGCTCGGTGACCCGGGCTTCGAGCATGCTGTAGGAATTGGTCAATTGGCTCGACATCTGGCTGAACAGCGCAAATGCCTGCTCAAGGCCAAGCCGGCTTGCCTGCTCTACGGACGACGGTTGCCCCGAAGCATCAAGGGCAGGAGACATCTGGGCGGCTTGGGGCATCGGACTCTCTCGCGTGGTTGACCGTCAGTTAAACGGAACGTTGCGAGGGATGTAGCAATACCCGTGCCTAAAAAAAACTAACTATAAATGAAGGAGTTGAAAAACAGGCGTCAATCATCCGCCTGTTCATCACCGTCACGACGACTCATGCCGTACTTGCGCATCTTCTCCACCAGCGTGGTACGACGAATCCGCAGCCGTTCTGCCGCCCGCGCCACGATGCCATTGGCATCATCCAGCGCTTGCTGGATCAGTCCTTGTTCCAGACCACCGAGGTAATCCTTCAAGTCCAGGCCTTCCGGTGGCAGCAACGCATTGGCGGTGAAGTCCGGGGTATGACCGTTAATGGCCACCCGCTCTTCAAGATCGCTGCGCAGGCTGTCGACCAGTTGCTCGTCTTCGTCATCGACGTAGCGGAATTTCTTCGGCAACTCGACCACGCCGATCACCCCGTACGGGTGCATGATCGCCATGCGCTCCACCAGGTTGGCAAGCTCGCGAACGTTGCCCGGCCAGCCATGACGGCACAGCGACATGATCGCCGCCGAATTGAAACGGATCGAACCGCGCTTCTCGTGCTCCATGCGCGAGATCAACTCGTTCATCAGCAGCGGAATGTCTTCGACGCGTTCGCGCAATGGCGCCATCTCGATCGGGAACACGTTCAAGCGATAGTAGAGGTCTTCGCGGAAAGTGCCGATCTCGATCATGCTTTCGAGATTCTTGTGGGTCGCCGCAATGATCCGCACATCGACGCTTTGGGTCTTGTTGCTGCCCACGCGCTCAAAGGTGCGTTCCTGCAAGACGCGCAGCAGCTTGACCTGCATCGGCAACGGCATGTCGCCGATTTCGTCGAGGAACAAGGTACCACCGTTGGCCAGCTCGAAACGCCCGGCGCGACTGGTGATCGCTCCGGTGAAGGCACCCTTCTCATGGCCGAACAATTCGCTTTCGAGCAACTCGGCCGGAATAGCACCGCAGTTGACCGGCACGAACGGCGCATCACGACGCTTGGAGTGGTAGTGCAGGTTGCGCGCGACCACTTCCTTGCCGGTCCCGGACTCGCCGAGGATCAGCACGCTGGCATCAGTATCGGCCACTTGCTGCATCATCTGACGGACGTGTTGAATCGCCCGGCTGGTGCCGACGAGGCTACGGAAAAGATTGGGTTCACGGTGACGACCGCGCTCACGCGCCTGGTCATACATCTCGCGATAGACCTGTGCACGGTGCAACGAGTCGAGCAATTTGCTGTAGCTGGGTGGCATTTCGAGAGTCGAAAGCACTCGACGACGCTGGTCTTCCGGCAAGTCAATGGAAGAATTATCGCCCATTAACAAAACTGGAAGGAACTCATCCCAGGTTGAGAGTGTCTTTAACAGGCCCAAAAGTGCACCAGGAGCATTTACCGTCCCGATGAGGACACAGATTACTTCACGACTTGATGACAAAGAGCCGACAGCCTGCTGCCAGTCATGGCTGCCACAGGGTAAATTTTCTTCGCCAAGAAAATTTAAAATCACCGCCAAATCGCGGCGGCGGACGCTATCGTCATCAATCAGCAGAATTTTGGTTTCACGCCACATGCAATAGCAACTTCCCTAGTCAACTCAATGCCCAAAATGAGGGGCAAGCTAGACGCTTGCAGACACGTTATGCCTGTAGACGCCTGAAATCTGGAACCAGCCACTAGTTAAGTCAAAAAACCGTGCACAGTCAAATTTATGGCGCACTATGTTTGGATTAACCGGGGTCAACTATCCAAACAGATGGTAAACCTTTGCCGCGCTCTGCGCTTGGTGGATCTGCGACATCTCGTCGACTATCGCTTGGCGCTCCCCCGTCGCCGCCTCCAGAAGCTGTTTATACACCCCCAGCAACTCCTCAAGGTTGTCGCGCAACGCGGCCTCGTCCACCGAAGCTTCACTCAAGACGTCTTCCATGCAGGAACGGCAAGCCAGGTCCAATTCACCAATGGCTTCCCAGTTGCGCTCGGCCAATGCACCGACGAGGGCATCACGGGTTTGTTCGATTCGCTGCAAGACAAGACTCATGGTGATCTCCTTAAAACTGCGGACCCGGCGCGGCAATGGCATCCCAACCGTCTTTGACCGTGCGAAGCAGGTCGGCGACTTCGTCGAGAATTTTTGGATCGGTCTTGAGATTGGCTTCAGCCAGACGCTTCATCATGTAGGTGTAAAGGTTATCCAGCTCAGTCACCGAGTCGGCCTGATTTTCCAGATCCAGACCTTCACGCAGACCACCGATGATGCCTATGGCCTTGCCTATCAGAACGCCTTTGTTGGCGACATCCTTGCGCTCCATGGCACCTTTGGCCTGAGCGATGCGATCCAGGCCGCCTTCCATAAGCATTTGCACCAGGCGATGAGGACTGGCCTCGGAAGTCTGGGCTTGCGCGCCAATCTTCTGATACTGCCGAAGGGCTAACATCGGGTTCATGTCTTACCTCATCCAAAACTCTGTGATTCGTATAATCAAGCTATCGACACGGCGTCAAAAAACTTTAGACCAAACCAAAAAAAGCCCGACAAGCGGAATCCGCTGCCGGGCTTTTGGCGTTTCTGTGTTACGAGGCGTTTTTCTGCGCGTTCATCGCCTCGAACATCGAGGTGATGTTACTGGCAGTTGCCTTGAGTTTGCCGACCAGAGAATCCATGTCGTTATATTTTTTGGTCAGCACAGCAGTCAGCGTCTCGATACGGCGATCCAGGGCTGCCTGCTGGTTGGCCAGATTCGACTTGGCCTTGGCCAAGTTGGTCGAACGGGCATCGAGGATACCCTCACTGCCAGTGACCGTGTAAGGGGTGATTGCATCGTTCATGCGTGTCAGCAAGCCCTTGGCGGCATCGCCAGTCGCCGTCGGATCACCCAGGAACAGCTTCTGAACCTCACCACCGAGTTTTTGGGTATCCATCGCGGTCGTGAACTTGGTGCTATCGAAATCCAGCGCACCGGTTTTCTGATTGGTGGTGATACCCAGTTGCGACAGAACAGTGAGCTTGTCACCTGCGCCGGTAGTGACCAACGGCTGACGAATGGATGCCAGAATGCCGCGCGCCAATGGGTCACCGGTCAGTGCAGCAGCGATGGTCGGCTTGCCATCGTCATCCAGGGAAGGCTTGGTCAACGCATTAACACTGGTCACAACCTGGTTATAAGCATCAACGAAAGCCTGGATGGATTTTTTCAAGCCATCACTGTTCGGGCCGACTGTCACCGTCGTGGTTACATCACCACCGGCGACCAGATTCAGGGTCAAGCCGGAAATAGCCGCGTCAACCTTGTTGCTTTTGCTGGTCAGCGCGAGCCCGTCCACGGTGAACTTGGCGTCTACCGCGAATTCGCCGATGGCACCTGCCGAAGTAGCTGTGGGTGTTGCCCCCATTTGCTGGCCGGCATTGATCTCCAGACCCGCAATACCGCTGAGGGTGATATCGGAACCGGCACCGGTCACCGTGGAACCCAACACCAGACGCGAGCCAAACGAGTCGGTCACGATGTTGGCACTGAAGCCGTTGGCGCCCTGCTGCGTATTGATCGCATCGCGAACCGACTGCAACGTCGCGCCCGCCGGAATGGTGACAGAACTGGAAACGCCGTTTTGCGTGATATTGAGCGTACCGCTCGCAATGGCACTGCTGGTACCGCCGGCAAAGGCTGCAGTGGCCACTTTGGACGAGGTCGCAAGGTTAGTGACCTTGACCACATAAGTGCCGTTGACGGCCGTGTTACTGGCCACGGCGGTCAATACTTTCGCGTCAGCGGAGGTGGCGTTGTAACCCAGGAATTGCGGAGTTTGCGTATTGCCCAGATTCTTGATAGCAGTCTGGAAGTTCGCCAGGACACTTTTGAGGGAACCAATACCGGAAATCTGCGCGGTGTTGATGGTCGTCTGACGGTCGATCTGGTTCTGCTTGGCTGCTTTGTCGGCATTGACCAAGGCTTTGACAATAGCACCGGTATCAAGGCCAGAGCCTAAACCCGTGCCCGGTAGAATTGGACTTGCCATGCATATCTCCCTTCAGTGTGTCGCCGGTCTTTTGACCACTACAACGCCCAAAAGAACATAGCAACAATATTCATGCCAGCGGTCAGGCTTTCGCGCTGAACAACAGGCTGCTTGCATCATTCAAACTATTGGCCAGTTTCAGGACTTCTTCATTGGGGATTTGGCGAACCACCTCACCGGAGTCACTGGCAATAACCTTGACCACAACTTTGCCTGAAGGCTCATCGATCGAGAACTCCAGGTTACGTTTGACCGACTGAACGAACTTCTCGATTTCCTGAACGGCCATCTTCAGTTTTTCCTGTTCGGTCTGATCGTTTTTACCTTCTTCCTTGACGGCAACCACTGGCGCAGTTTCCGCTCGAGGCTTCTCCACCGGCTTGTCGGCAACAGTCGTCGCCTGCTTGGCCGCAGGATAAGACAAGTTCAGCTTCACGCTCATATCCATGTCCATCACCTCTTAAACTGAAAAAGCGAGAGAGCGCGCATGCGCACTCCCCCGCCAAAACTCATCAGCTATTACTGAAGCAGTTTCAGTACAGCGGATGGCAGTTGGTTGGCCTGGGCCAGAACTGCGGTGGAAGCTTGTTGCAGAGTTTGTTGCTTGGTCAGCTGTGCAGTTTCAGCAGCGAAGTCGGTATCTTGTACACGGCTCAGTGCAGCACTGGCGTTTTCGTTGATGTTCTGCAGGTTGGAAATGGTAGTCGAGAAACGGTTCTGAGCAGCACCCAGGTCAGCGCGGGTGGCGTTGATGTTTGCCAGAGCAGCGTCGATAGCCGAGATAGAAGCATCAACAGAGCTGTGGTTAGCGGTGTTGGAAACGCCGGAAATGGTGGTACCGGTCATGCCCAGGGCGCTGGCGTCGAAACTGGTCGACAGGGTCAGAGTGATCTGGTTGTCGGAAGTGGTGTTCGAACCTACCTGGAACTCCATCGCACCAGCTGTGCCGTCGATCAGCGCTTTGCCGTTCAGGTTGGTCGACTGAGCGATACGGGTCAGTTCAGCGATCGACTGTTGGTATTCTTTGTCCAGAGCGGTACGGTCAGCAGTGCCGTTGGAGTCGTTTCGCGATTGCACTGCGATTTCACGCATACGCTGCAGAATGTTGGTCGACTCTTGCAGAGCGCCTTCAGCGGTCTGAGCGATCGAAACACCGTCGTTGGCGTTTTTGATAGCCATGGTCTGGCCACGGATTTGCGAAGTCATGCGGGTAGCGATCTGCAGGCCGGCGGCGTCGTCTTTGGCGCTGTTGATTTTCAGGCCGGAGGACAGGCGGGTCATCGAAGTCGACAGTGCGTCGGACGCACGGTTCAGGTTCTTCTGAACACTCAGGGAAGTAGTGTTGGTGTTTACTGTTAAAGCCATGACGAATTCCTCGTTGGTTGGGTACTGCGGCTTCCGGCCCTGGCAACCGCCCGGTATGGCCTAGAGAACCTTCGTAATAGTTATCGTCGTCAATGCAGGTTGCTTGAGGGGATTTTTGAAATTTTTTGCCATCACCCTGCCACCCCCTGTAAAACCGAGGCTCAGCGACGATCCAACCACCAAAAAATGACGCCAGAGAACTGCCACAATCCTTCCTTGCAGCCCCGCTCCCATGGCATTACGCAGAACTGACAGCCTCCAGCAAATCGACCAGTTCGTATTCAAGGTAGTCCGCCAGCGCCAGCCAGTCCTGTCGTTCCTGGCTATCCAGCATGCCTGCCAGCAATGCCATCCACCGGGCCGCGATCTGGCTGTCTGCCCCGCCGACCCGTGACTGCACCCGCTCCGCTACCTCGACCATGACCAGCGCCGCCTCGACATCCCTTCCCAGGCGAAACAACGCTGAACATTGCCGGGCCTGATCAACGAGTAGCACTTCGCTCATCGACTGAACTCCGGATGAAATGTCGTGCCGGCAATCATGGCCCCGGCTCGACTGCTGTTGTAGAAGACGACTTGTGGATGTGCAGCGATATAGCGCTCCAGCTCACACAAGTAGCTGCGGAAATTGAGCTGGGTCTTGACCCGCTGCCCATTCCCGTCCAACACCCAATGGCGAGCCGCGCCCAATTGGGGGCCGAGGTCGCCGTCATTCCAGCCGGCATGGGTCTTGTTGTTCGGGAACGCGAAGTCAGCACCGAACAGCGTGATCTGACTGGCCCCCATTTTCACCGCCAGGTCCACCGCCGGATGAATTACGCTGCCGCCTGCAAACAGCCCGGCGCGGGGCAACTGCTCACGCAAATAACGGAAAACCGGGCTTGCCGAGTAGGCGACATAGCGTTTGCCTTGCCAGGCCTGCAACACGACAGGGTCCACCAGCGGCATATAGACCAGCGTGGTATTTGCGCTGTCCTCGGGTGGCAGATGACGCTGCGAGATACGCTGATCAATCGTGACAACCACATCCGGCTTGATGCCGTGTTCGATCAGCGGCCGGTAAGCAGTATCGACACAAACGAACAGCGGTCGCGGTGTCTGCCCTCGAACAGATCGCAAGGTCACGAAATGCTGTTCCAGGCTTGGCCCGGTGGCGATGACGAACATCGGCTGGCCAGCATGTGTTGCGAACAATTGTGCGACGTCGCCATCGACGCGGATCTGTTCGACACTTTCCAGCAGGCGTGCCGCTATTTCCGGATTGTCCGGATCGAACTCACGGTTGTTGAATGTCAGATGGGTTTCGCTGATCAAGCGGTCGCGGATCCTGGCGTTGTAGTCATCGGCCAGCACCAGCTCTGAAGGCAGGGCAAAGAACGGCAAACAGATTTCAGATAAATCGCCGGCATAGTGCAGCTGGACACGCGAATCGCTGAGCCACGGCTGTTGGTCGAGCAATTGCAAGACCAGCGCAAAAACCGCACCGTTGAGGATATGTACATGTAGCTGAATCAGCTGGGAACGCTGCAGCAGCTCCAGTTGAAGATCACCCAGTCCTGTGCCGTAAACGTGCACCACCGGGCTGTCGAGCGGCAGGCTTTCGGCTTGAAGCTGCGCTTCACGGGCACGGTCATGGCGACTGGTCAACTGAATGCCGTTGATGCTCAACGTCGAGCCCAGGCCTTCGACCAGATCGGCCTGCAACAGGCTCACGTCTTCAACCAGCAAGCGCGCAGACAGCAGCGGCCAGCGGCGCTGTATGATCTCGACGTTGCGCTCAAAGAACTCGCTCATGGAGCCTCGCTTTTCATTCGGGCAAAAAAATAGCGCTCAAGGTTACACCTTGAACGCTTTTTTTGTGCCTGGCTTTTAGAAGCTCAAGGACGATAGATGATCGCCGAACCCCAGGACAAACCAACACCGAAACCGCTGAGCGCCACACGCTTCCACTTGGAGTCGAGCACATGTTTTTCCAGCAGCAACGGAATGCTCGACGACACGGTATTACCGGTTTCGACCATGTCCTTGATGAACTTCTCAGGCTCACCCTCGAAACGCCGCGCCACGGCGTCGACAATCGCCGCACTGCCCTGGTGAATACAGAAGGCATCGATATCGTCAGCCGTCAGGCCCGAGTCAGCGAGCAGCTCATGCAAATGCGCCGGCACTTTGAGCAGCGCGAAGTTGAAGACCTGACGGCCGTTCATGAAGAACACCCCGTCGGAAACCTTCAGGTGCGGCGCGCCGGAACCGTCGGTGCCGAACTTGGCCTTGCCCAGCTGCCACGGGGCATCTTCGCCCATCCAGGTAGCGGTGGCGGCATCGCCGAAGAGCATGGTGGTGTTGCGGTCTTCCGGGTCGACGATCTTCGAGTACGGATCAGCGGTCACCAGCAGGCCATTCTTCAGGCCTGCAGCCTCCATGAAGCCTTTGATGGCGTAGATCCCGTAGACGTAACCGGAGCAGCCCAGGGAAATATCGAACGCTGCCACGGTCGTCGGCAGGCCCAGTTTGTCCTGAACGATGGCGGCGGTGTGCGGCAGACCTTCTTCGTCACCGTTCTGGGTGACGACGATCAGCACGTC
The DNA here is from genome assembly GCF_050280605.1 of Pseudomonas sp. NPDC089918. NCBI lineage: Bacteria > Pseudomonadati > Pseudomonadota > Gammaproteobacteria > Pseudomonadales > Pseudomonadaceae > Pseudomonas > Pseudomonas sp. NPDC089918. Next base: position 21,636 of record NZ_JBNNVP010000054.1, read on the forward strand.
GATGGCTTCACGCTTCAAATCAGGATTGTTGGCGAACAGCGCGTTGACTGCTTCGACACACAGGTCCGAGGTTTCCTGACCGGCATCTTTGCGCGGCAGGAAGGCCGAACCGATCTTGCCCAGGATGAATTCTTCATCCTTTTCGAATTTTGCACCTTGTGCGTAATTGTCCACGCCGGCTACAGGAACGTAGCTCGCAATGCTCTTTATGCCAATCATTACGGCTTCCCAATAATAAACAGCCCAATACCACCGCTCGCAAGGAATCGAGGGGCGCCGACAAACAACGAATAAACGTCGCCCTCAAGGGGGTGACAGCGGGAAGAATAAAAGGCCATCACTGGGCTAAAAACAGTCCAGGCGCCATCTCCCCTTTTCATACAATACAGTGAAGATGCGCGTTATGACTCGCAGGTCACGCTATTTTGCCGAATCAGCCGCACAAGCGGTTATTCAACCAACGACCAATCCAGCGGTGTTCCGCGCTTGATGGGCTGGTGCGCACGGCGGCCCAGAAGGGTTTCAGCGTGTTTGGGGGCCAGCCCCAGGCCAGGCCGGATGGCCCGCAGATTGGCGACGGTGAAAGGCTCACCGGCGGCCATGTCCTGAGTGACGTATAGCGAACGTCGGTATACCAGAGATTTGCGCTCGGCTTCGGTCACGCCGTAATGCACCTGCCCCATGGCCTGCCAGGCGCGTTCGGTTTCGATCACCAGGCTGGCGAGTTCAGCCGGTTCCAGGGAAAAACTGGCGTCCACGCCACCGGCGGCACGGTCGAGGGTGAAGTGTTTTTCCACCACCGTCGCCCCCAGCGCTACCGCGGCGACGGACACTCCAACGCCCATCGAATGATCGGACAAACCGACTTCACAGCCAAACAGCTCCCGCAGATGAGGGATGGTGCGCACATTGCTGTTGGCGGGCGTCGCCGGGTACGTGCTGGTGCACTTGAGCAACACCAGGTCCTTGCAACCGGCCCCACGGGCGGCACGCACGGTTTCGTCGAGTTCGGCGATGCTGGCCATGCCAGTGGAGATAATCAGCGGCTTGCCGGTGGCAGCGACCCGCCGGATCAACGGCAGGTCGGTGTTCTCGAAACTGGCGATCTTGTAGGCCGGCACGTCGAGGCTTTCGAGGAAGTCCACCGCGGTGTCATCGAACGGTGTGGAGAACGCCAGCATGCCCAGCTCTTTGGCCCGGGCGAAAATCGGTGCATGCCATTCCCACGGCGTATGGGCCTTCTCGTACAGCGCGTACAACGAAGAACCGGCCCACAGGCTGTTGGGATCCTTGATGAAGAACTCGCCTTCGGACAGATCCAGGGTCATGGTCTCGGCGGTATAGGTTTGCAGCTTCAAGGCGTGCGCACCGGCCTTGGCCGCGGCTTCGACGATGTGCAGCGCCACGTCCAGCGACTGATTATGGTTGCCGCTCATCTCGGCAATGATGAACGGCGGCGCATCGGCACCGATGGTGCGGTTACCGATTTTGAAACTGGTCATGGGTGATCCTTTAAAACGCGTGTGAACGCACAAGCACTCTGAGTGAAACCTGCCTCGCGAAAAACTTTCAGCGACGCTGAATTGGCCGGCAGCACTTGAGCGGTGATGGCTTCCAGTCGCGACCAATGAGCGGTGACGAAGGCTTCGCCCCGCGCCAGCAGCGCCCTGCCCCAGCCCAGGCCGAATCGGCCTTCGAACAGATAAATCGAGACTTCGGCGCGAGCATCGTCTAGGTCATAACGCAGCACACCGACCGGGCCATCATCCGCCTCGGCGATCAACAGCAGCCGCCGCGGATTGCTCAGGCTCGCGGCCAGCCAGGCCTGATGCCGTTGCCAGTCGATGACGTGCGTGTCCAGCGACCAGCGCCGAACCGCTTCGGCATTGCGCCCATCGAACAACAATTGCGCATCATCCTGAGTGGCCTGACGAACCTGCAACACCGCCCCCGCCAGCGCTGCCGCCACCCGCTGCGCCCCACGGCCATCGACCAACTGCCGCGAGCGTTCAGCCAGACTCTGACGAATCCCCTGATTGCCCACGACAAAACCGATGGTCTGATGCAACTGCTCGACGCTGACCCGGTCGCGATTGCCCAGGAACACATGAGCACCCGAGGTCGCCATCACCTCGCCGTTGGCCTGCTGATTATTCGAAACCGCAATGCAGATCGTCGGCAGCCCCATGGCCGCCCGCTCCCAGCTGGTACCGCCACCGGCACCGATGAACAGGTCGGCCTCGGTCATCAGCTGGTAGAAATCGCTGACAAAACTGTGCAGGCGCCAGTTCGGACGATAGTCCACCAGACTCTGCATCTGCTCCCAGGCCGGGTTGTCGGCACCTGCCACGAAATCGACTTCCAGCTCATGGAAGTCCGCCAATGCCAGCATCGCGTGATGGGTCTGCATGGCCGCATCGAAACCGCCGAAGTTCACCAGCACTCGCCTGGCCCGAGGTTTGATCTCGATTGCCGGGCAACAGAACTCATCGCGCAGCAGGGCAAACCGTGGGCCCAGCAGGGTCTGGCAATCGGGCGTCAGCAGTGAGGCATAAGCCTCTGGCGTGCCCGACAGATTTTGATTGAGCAACAGATCGACGCTGTATTGCCGAGTGGCCAAATCGTCCACCGCCGCAATTCGTGGGGCCCAGCGGCGGGCGGCGGTCTGCCAATGGTGATCGAGACCGTAGTGGTCGGCGATGATCCAGTCGAAAGCCGGATGACTTTCCAGTGCTTGCCCCAGCGCAGCGATGTCCGCTTGCCACGGCAGCATCGACTCGATGGCCTGCTGTGGGTCTTCATCGGGGTAGCGCTCCGGCAGCGCGAAAGTCTCGAAATCCTCAGCCTGCAGACTGTCCAGCCGATGCCCCGGCAACTGACGACACGCGAAGGCAACATGCGTGCCCTGCTTGCGCAATACCCTGGCCAGGGTCAGGCAACGGGCGATGTGGCCACTGCCAATGGTCGGCGACGCGTCGGCGCGGATCAGCACTCTCATTGCAGCTCTCCCCCCGCCTTCAAGGCGATGTAGAGGTATTCGGCGCGTTTCCAGTCTTCGAGGGTGTCAATGTCCTGCACCAGATGCCGCGGCAGAATCACCGGCAGGCTTGCCGGCGAGAACAGCACATCGCCACGCAACCAGGCTTCGCTACGCCCCCAATAGAACTGGCCGGCGTCCTGAAAAGCTTCGGGCAAATCCTGGGAACGGGTCTCAAGAAACTCCGGGTAGAGCGAGGTCAAGGCGCCCTGCTCGTCGAGGGTCAAGGCCCGTTGTACCGGGAAGCCAAAACCGGCGACTGAAAACGCGAAAGACTTGTCCGGATGCTGCACCAGCAACTCATGCCCCTGACGCAGATAACGCGCCTGCAACAGGGGCGCCGTCGCGTAGACGCAGCACGCATAGTCGAACGGCGGCAATTGCTGCAAGGCATGTACGATCACCGCTGCAGTCCCGGTGAAATCGTCGGCAAGCGCCGCGGGCCGCATGAACGGCACTTGAGCCCCATTGGCCCGTGCCACCTCGGCGATTTTTTCATCGTCAGTACTGACGATCACCTGGTCGAACAGATTCGACTCCAGCGCCGTGCGAATCGAACGGACGATCATCGGCACGCCGTCGAACGGCTTGAGGTTCTTGCGCGGGATTCGCTTGCTGCCCCCGCGGGCCGGAATGATCGCAACACTGCTCAAGAGTCAGTACTCCTCAAGTCACTATTCCTCAGTCGCTATTTCTCAAGTCGCTATGCCTCAAGAATCAGTCGTCGCAATTGCTCGACTACATAATCCTGTTGTTCATCGCTTAGCAGAGGAAACAGCGGCAGGCTGATGGCCTCGGCGTAATAACGTTCGGCCTGGGGGAAATCCCCCTCGGCAAAACCCAGGTCGCGATAGTACGGCTGCAAGTGCAGAGGAATATAGTGCAGGTTCACGCCCACCCCTGCCGCTCGCAAGCCTTCGAATACCTGTCGATGGCTGAGGTTGATTCGGTCGGTCTGCAAGCGCACCACGTACAGATGCCACGCCGATTCGGCCTCGGGCTGCGCACTGGGCAAGGTCAGCGGCAAGTACGCCAGCAACCGCCCATAACGCGCCGCCAGTTCACGCCGACGTTCGATGAAACCATCGAGCTTGTTCAGCTGCGACAGGCCGAGGGCCGCTTGCAGGTCGGTGATGCGGTAATTGAAACCCAGCTCCACTTGCTGGTAGTACCAGGGACCGTGGCTGGGTTCGGTCATCTGTGCAGGGTCACGGGTCATGCCGTGGCTGCGCAGGCGCTGCAAGCGCTCGGCCAGTTCCGGGCGGTTGGTCAGGACCATGCCGCCTTCGGCGCTGGTGATGATCTTCACCGGGTGGAAACTGAACACCGTCATCGCCGCAAAATCGCCGCACCCTACCGGACGCCCGGCATAAGATGCGCCGACCGCGTGGGAAGCGTCCTCGATCACCGTAAAACCATAGCGCTCGGCCAGTTCGGCGATCATGCGCATATCACAGCTCTGCCCGGAGAACGCCACCGCCACCAGCACTTTCGGCAGCTTGCCGTCTCGCTCGGCGATCTCAAGCTTCGACGCCAAAGTGTAGGCGTCGAGGTTCCAGGTCAGCGGGTCGATGTCGACAAAATCAACCTCGGCGCCGCAATAGCGACCGCAATTGGCCGAGGCCAAAAAGGTGTTCGGCGTAGTCCATAACCGATCGCCCGGCCCGAGGCCGGCGGCGAGGCAGGCAATGTGCAACGCCGCCGTGGCATTGCACACCGCCACAGCGAAATCGGCCTGGCAACGCTCGGCCATGGCCTGTTCGAAACGCTCGATGGTCGGCCCCTGCGTCAGCCAGTCGGACTGCAACACGGCAACCACCGCGTCAATATCTTCCTGATCCAGGCTTTGCCGACCGTAGGGAATCATGCCGACAACTCCGCGTGCAGATCAGCGATCTGGCCGACCGACAGGAAGTGCGGGTTGGTGTCGGAGCGGTACTCGAAATCTTCGCTCACCGGCCGGCCCTGCTCGCCCAGTTTGTCGACGGCAAAATCCACGTCGACGCTGGTGAAGCGAATCGACGGCTGAATGGTGTAGTGATCATCGAACTCCAGGGTCATGCGCGCGTCGTCCAGCGGCACCATCAGTTCATGGAGCTTTTCCCCCGGACGGATGCCGACGTTTTTGTGCGGCAAATGTCCAGCCATGCCCTGCGCCAGATCGACGATGCGAATCGACGGGATCTTCGGCACAAACACTTCACCGCCGTGCATGCGGGCAAAGCTGTCGAGCACAAACTTCACACCGTGATCGAGAGTGATCCAGAAACGCGTCATGCGCTCATCGGTGATCGGCAGCTCTTTGGCGCCCTCGGCAATCAGCTTGCTGAAGAACGGCACCACCGAACCCCGCGAGCCAGCGACGTTACCGTAGCGCACCACGGCAAAACGGGTCTGCTGTTCACCGGCAATGTTGTTGGCAGCCACGAACAGTTTGTCCGACAGCAGCTTGGTCGCGCCGTACAGGTTGATCGGGCTGGCCGCCTTGTCGGTAGACAGCGCGACGACCTTTTTCACGCCGTTGTCGATGGCAGCGGCGATGATGTTTTCCGCACCGTTGACGTTGGTACGAATGCATTCAGTGGGGTTGTATTCCGCCGCCGGCACTTGCTTCAGGGCCGCGGCATGCACCACGTAATCGATACCGCGCATGGCCTGACGCAAACGCTCGGCATCGCGCACATCACCAATGAAGTAACGCATGCACGGCGCGTTGAACGTCTGCTGCATCTCATACTGCTTGAGCTCATCGCGGGAGAACACCACCACCCGCTTGGGCTGGTATTGCTCCAGCAACCGGCGGATGAAATTGCGCCCGAACGAGCCGGTGCCGCCAGAGATGAAAATCGATTTACCGTTGAACATGCCTTGAGTCCTTTTACCTGTCAGCCAGGCTTATGCGAGCAACTGCGCCCAGTTCACGCTGGTCGGTTCGCTGAGAGTAAAGCCCTTGCCGGTCAAGGCCAGGTTCTGGTTGTAGGCCGAGTCGTGTTCGAAGCGGGCCTGCCACTTGTCGCGCAGAGCGGCTGCCGCCTGCGGGTCATCCGGCAACGTGCCGGGGTGGGCGATTTGCACTTGCGGCGTCCATACAGTCAACAACCCGGCATCGGCGACTTTCAGGCAAAAGTCGACATCGGCATACGCTTGCTCGAAATGCTCTTCATCCAGCCCGCCCAGTGCGTCGAACACCTCTTTGCGCACCATCAGACAAGCGTCGGAAACCGCCGAATAATTCTGCTCGACCAGCAGCCGATGCATATAACCCGGTGCGTCTTTTTTCTCGCCGATGAACGCAGAAGCCACGCCATCGTTCAGCCCCAGAATCAGACCGGCGCCGGTCACGCTGCCCTCGCGATCAACCAGTTTGGCACCCACCACACCCACTTCAGGACGCTGGGCCTGGTTGAGCAAAGCTTCGATCCAATTGGCATTGACCACCTCGGCGTCCGCCGCGAGCAGTATCAGGTACTCACCTTGCGCCTGCGCAACGGCCTGGTTGAGCAGTGCAGACGGGCTCATGCGCTGCTCGTTCTTGATCAGGCGAATCCGCCCGCGACCGTTTTGCTCCAGACTGTCGAGCCACGTCAGCAGATCGGCCGACTGACTGTGATTGTCGGCGATGATAATTTCGTTGTTCTGATAGCGCGTGCGCTGCAATACGCTCACCAGGCAGCGCTGCAATTGCTCCTGATTGCCTTCGCTGCGCACGATGATCGACACCTTCGGACGCGCGGCGTGGCGGTAGTCGACCCGCAAGCCACCCAATGCCTCCGCACTCACCTGAGCCTGATAGCCACGGGTTGCCAGATGGCGTACCAGGGTCTGACGTTGGTGCTCGTTCGGTGCCAGCTCCACTGCCGGGGTGATAAGCAATGGCTCGGCCAAATGCGCCAGACCCGCCAGCCCGCCAGTTTCGATCAGACGCAGCAGCAGGTCGAATTCCAGTGCATCGCTGAACTCGCGGGCATAACCACCGACATCCACCAGCACCTCGCGTCGGATCAGCCAATGCCGGGCGGTCAACGTCGGCAGACTTTGCAGCAGGTCGAGGTTGAAGGCTGGGCGGAAAACCTCGGTCAATGTGCCGTTACTACGGCGATGAATCTCATCCATCGACACCGCACGGCAACCTTCGGCGTTCTGCAACTCAAGGCTGGCACGCAACAAGCCAGCAGCGGTGAACTCATCACCGGCCTCGGCCAACAGCAGCCAGTCCGAGGTCGAGCGCTGGGCAATCTGGTTCAGTTTATCGACGTAGTTGCTGGCGCTGACCTTTACAAAATGCACGGTATTTTGTTCGGTGGTGACGTCGGGCAAATCACCGGTGGTGAAGACCACCACCTTGAAGGCGCGGAAAGCGCTTTCCATCAGACTGTCGAAGGTGACCTGCAACTTGTCCATGTCGGCTTCAAGGTCCAGCAACAGAATGCCGAACTGAGGCCCACCCTCGTTGGCCGCCAGGTGTTGATTGATTTTCCGTACCGCGGTGTCGTTCGGCTGGCGTGCCTGCAACCAGTTCAACAGGCGGCCAGAGGGCATACTGTCCAGCAACTGACGGCTGTCGTAGGTCGCTATGCTGTCCAGGCGCGCAATCCAATTCGTCAAAATTTTTGCATCGGCGCTCTCGCCCATGTCCAGCAGCTGCTGCACCAGTTTTTGCACGACCCTACGGTTGAAAGCGCCCAACTGCACGGCATGCAGCAAACGGTTCTGAATTGTCTCGGGCGTGTCATTGGAATAGGTGCGCTGCAACGTATGCTGCTGCAGTAACGCACCTTCCATTTCTTCCAGCTGCAAGCGTCCGGCCGGCATCGCATGGAGCAGGAATTCGCACTCGGTCAGTTGATCGAAAAACGCCTGGTTGTAGAACGGCATCTCGACATACTGCTGAGGCCCGAATGCGCGTTTCGGGCCGATGGTAGGGTCTTTCCAGTAGGACTCGAAGATCGGCTCGATCGTCAAGGCATTGCGCGCGGCCAGGCTGTCGGCCAGCGCCTGAAAACTTTGCAGGGCGAACTCGGCGGTCTGCATTTGATTCAGGCCACTGATGCCGGTCGGCAGCGTGGCGAGGAAACCGGCAAAACGCTCACGCTCGGCGACTGAGCGGGCGTCTTTGAAACTCAGGACATGAATGATCTCGGTATTGTGATCCGAACGGCCGTAGTTGACCTCCCGCACCACATATGGCATCGGCAGAATCCGCGCCTTGGCCCGCGCGAGCATGTAATACACATGGCCGATTTCCTGCCACTCGAAAATCGTGCCCTCCGGCATGGCCGCGTACCAGTCCTGCAACAGCGAAGTACGGTGCACCGCATAGAACGGCGGAATGTACTGGCCCATGTAGTCGAGCACACGATCCTGCGCGCGCTCGGCGCTGTAATCCTCTTTTACCTTCTTGTCGCGACGGTAGTACTGCACATAGTTGGAGTGCGTCAGGTACATCAGGCAGTAGCCGTGACACATACCGTAATCGGGGTTGGCCTGGAGGAAGTTCACCGATTCGGTCAGTGCATCGTGCAGCAGGAAGTCATCGTCGGCGGCCAGCACCATGTAGGGCGTGGTGACCTGGCTTGCGCCGTACGCAAGCTTTTGCTGAAACCCCGTATAGGTGAACTGCGGCAAATGGCGATAGTCGACCGACGGAAAATCGTCCACGATGCGTTCGTCGCCCTGCACGGATGAATCCAGCACCAACACCTTGGCGGAGTAACTGCTGTAGTACTGCAAGGCGCGTCGCAGGAACGCACTGCGGTTGTGGGTGATTAAAACCACCGTGAACAGCTCGTTCAGCGGTGTCACGTTGGTTTGAGTGCTGCTTTGAACCTGCATCTTTCTATCCCCACAACCGGCCAATCGCCAAGAACCTGAAACCACTTTTGATTAACGAACGCGACGCAGATAGCCGTCCGGCGCTACGGTGATCAGCAGCTTGTTTTGCAGTTGCTGGTCAATTTCGAAGTCCTTGTTCTCTTCCAGGTACTTCCATACCGCAGTCTTCGGGTTGTCGCCCGGGCCCCATGGACGATCCGGAAAGAAGTCGGCCGGCATGTCTTCGACCACGGTGTCCATCACCACGCAGTAGCTGTCCACCGAAACCAATGGCGCATACAGACGCAGCTCTTCGAGCACGTGATCGTGGGTGTGGTTGGAATCCAGCACCAGGATGACTTTCTTGCCTTCGGCGGCAGCGCGCACTTGTGCGGCGATCGCAGGATCAATGCTCGAACCTTCGATCATCGAAATACGCTTGCTCATCGGGTGGCTTTCGATGGCTTCACGGTTGTGCGGGCGAATGTCGAGGTCGATGCCCAGCACTTCGCCGTGGCCTTGCAGCTCCAGCAACGATGCGTAGTAGATGATCGAGCCGCCGTGGGCAATGCCGCACTCGATGACCAGATCCGGTTTGACCTGCCAGATGATCTCTTGCATCGCCATCATGTCTTGCGGCAGCTGGATGATCGGACGGCCCATCCACGAGAAGTGGTAGCTGTATTTGTGCTTGGCCGATTCGTTGAAGAAATCCTGGGCCAGGCCGGTGAGTTTCTGGTCATCGCCTTGGCGGGCGATTTCTGCCTGGCATTCAGCTTCGAAGGCTTTATTGATGGTGTTATCGGTCATTTTAGAATCTCAATAGTCACTGGAACGAAGCGCTGTCGACGGCGTGATAGACGTAACGCCCACCGGTCATCCGCTTGATTTCTTCGAGGTAGTTGGAGTTCATCACAAACAGGTTGGCGCCTTCGGGCAGAGCGTCCATGGCCTCTTGCGGCGAGGACACCCGCGCGCCGCTCAGGGGCAGATATCGGCCCTGTTTGGCCGGGTTGATATCCACCACGCGATCCACCGCCACGCCCGCTCGTTGCAGGAACAGCGAATAAATCACGCCTTTGGACGAGGCGCCCCAGATCGCCGAACCCTGCTCGGGCGCGGCCTGGATGATCTGCACGGCGCGGTCGAGGCTGGCGGTGAAATCTTCCGGCAGCGTCAGGCGCGGCACCGGTTGTTCCGGGGTCAGGCGCAACGTGGACAGGTCGGCGACGATGTACAGATACTGGCCACCGAACAGGTGACCGGCCTCGTGCACCGTGCCGAACATCCGGCGCAGGTCATCGAGGCGGAAATAATTGACGTGTTCATAGAACAGGTCGAACCAGGCGCGGTGCTCAAGAATCCAGTCCAGGCACGGCACTTCGATGTAGATCTGCCCGCCCTGATTGGCCCCGGCCATCTCGGCGAGAAAACTCACCGGGTCCTGGATATGTTCCAGCACATGCCGCAGCACGATGGCGTCCGCCGACAGGCCCAGGCCACGAGTGAACGGTGCTTTGATCACATCGCAGTTGTCGCCTTCGTAGGCCGGATCAATGCCGGTGATGGCGTAACCCAGGCCTTTGAGCAGTTCAAGAAAGTAGCCTTTGCCGCAGCCGACTTCGATCAGCTCCTGACCCTTGAAGTGGCGAGCAATGATTCCTTCGACATCGTTCAGGTGCTTCTGGAACTGGCCGGAATGCGCCTGCTCGTTCTGATAGTCGGCGTCATAAGTGAGCTTGTCGGCATCGAAGGCCTGATTGAAGATCAGCCCGCTCGTCTCGTCTTGCACCAACACCATGTCGGCACAGGCCGAAGCTTTCGCTGATTGCGCATCGGCAAAGGTACGGTTCTGCAACACCGGCAGGTCGGCGACCCGATACAACTCATGCCTCATGCTCTGCTCCCAGTAGCTGTTGCAAACGGTCCGCCACGCCCCAGAACGCCATCGGTTCATGGGTCGGGTATGGGTAATGGCCCAGGTTCAAACGGATCGACGCGCCACGCTCCCGCAAGCGCTGCTCGACCAGCGCCCTGACCGATACCGGCTGGCCACTGGAACAATTGATCACGCCATCAAATTCGCGTTGTTGCAGGATCGCGGCGAGGTAACCGGCCGCTGTTTCAATCGACAGGTAATCGCGCAGCTGTTCGCCGGCCGACATGTTGAAGCTGTGGTCCCCAGCCTCGATTGCCCGGTCCAGCGCAGCCAATAAACTGTTAGGGTTCTGCCCTTCCCCGTGCAGGTAAAACAGCCGCGCCCATTGCAGGGTGAACGGTTGAACCCGCTGCAAATTTTCGAGGAACAGCCGTAGCGTGTTCTTCGCCAACCCGTAAGGGTTACTCGGCCGCGCCTCGGTCTGCTCGCTGAGCGGTCCGCTTTGCAGGCCATATTCAAAACAGGTGCCCGTCACCAACACCTGCGAAACGCCCGCCGCGACCGCGCCCTTGATGAATCGGTAATCGGCCATCAGGTTGTGCTCGAAGTGAAACAGCGCCTGATAGTTCGGCAAGCCTGGCCAGGCGAGATGCGCCAAGGCATCGACGCCATCGGTGAGTGCAGCGGAGTCCAGGTTGGCGGCATGAATATCCGCTGCCACGAATTCCACGGCGTTGATCCACGGCAGTTGCGCTGCGGTCTCGGCATTGCGTGCCACCGCCCGCACCTCGCAGCCACGGGCGAGCAAGGCTGCGACCAGATGTCGGCCGACGAACCCGGTGGCACCGGTCACCAGCACTTTCACAGTACGGTCAACTCGGGCACGGCGATCACGAAACGGCCGTCCCACTGACGCACCTGCGCCAGTTGCTGACTGACTTCGTGCAACAGGTTCCATGGCAACACGAGAATGTAATCCGGTTTTTCCAGATCGATCTGCGCTGGCGAAACGATCGGAATGCGACTGCCCGGCAAGTACTTGCCCTGTTTGTGCGGGTTGGCGTCGGCCACCCAGGCCAGCAGGTCCGGTTTGACCCCGGCGTAGTTGAGCAAGGTGTTGCCCTTGGCCGCCGCGCCATAACCGACCACGCGCTTGCCGTCGGCCTTGGCCTGCAGCAGGAAACGCAGCAGTTCGTGCTTGATACGTTCAGCCGCTAGCGCCAGGGTCGCGTAGTACTCGGGCGTCTTTACCCCGGCGTCCAGTTCAGCCTGCAACTGATGTTGCACAGTTGGTTGGACGGCGCGGCGTTCACCGTCCTTGCGCTGCACGAACACCCGCAGCGATCCGCCATGAGTCGTCAGCTGGCTGACGTCGAACACCTCCAGCCCATTGCGCTCGCACAGAGTCTGCACGGCGGTCAGGGACAGATAGGAATAGTGCTCGTGATACAGCGTGTCGAACTGCTGCCCCGCCATCAGCGTCAGCAGTTGCGGAAACTCGAACGTCGCCACGCCTGTCGGCTTGAGCAAGGTGGCGAAACCACCGAGGAAATCATTGATGTCCGGCACATGGGCGAGCACGTTGTTGGCAGCCATCAGGTCAGCGGCCCAGCCTTCATTTTTCAGCTGCGCAGCGGTGTCGCGACCGAAAAACAGTTCACGAATCTGCAGGCCTTTTTCCCGCGCCGCCTGCGCGGTGCTGCGGGTTGGCTCAACGCCCAGACAAGGGATGCCGCGCCCCGCCACGTACTGCAACAGGTAACCATCATTGGCGGCGATTTCCACCACGCGGCTGTCGGCGGTCAGGCCGAAGCGTTCGACCATCTCGGCGACATAGCGCTCGGCGTGGGCCAGCCAGGTGCTGGAGAACGAACTGAAATACGCATACTCGGCATCAAACAGACTGTCGGCGCTGGTGTAATCCTCGGTCTGCACCAGCCAGCACTGCTGACACACCGCGACCTTCAGCGGCACCCATTGCTCGGCTTGTTCCAGGCGATCCGCATGCACGTAGGCATTGGACGGCGGCGAGGTCCCGAGATCGATCAGCGGCAGGCTCAGCGGTGCAGCGCAACCACGGCAATTCATAGACGCACTCCAGCGAAGTGTTCATCGAGCAAGGGATGGCTGGAATCCCTGGCCGACAGATTATTGACAGGCAACGGCCAGGCGATGGCCAGCCGTGGATCGTTCACGCTCAAACCGCCCTCATGTGCAGGCGCGTAATCGTTGCTGTGCAGGTAGAGCAATTCGGCGTCGTCGGTGAGGGTCTGGAAACCATGGGCGAACCCGGCCGGGATCAGCAAACTGCGACCGTCGCCGGCCTGCAGGTGTTCGGCGTGCCAGTGCAGAAAAGTTTCGGAGTCAGGGCGCAAGTCCACCGCCACATCCCAGACCTCGCCACGCAGGCAGGTAATCAACTTGGCTTCCGGCGCATTGGAATTTTGATAATGCAGGCCGCGCACACTGCCCCGCTCGCGAGTGCAGGAATGATTGATCTGGCGGATATGAAACGTCTGGCCGAAGGCGCTCAGGCTGCCTTCGCAAAACAGCCGAGCGAAGTGCCCGCGATCATCTTCGAAGCGTTTGTGCTGGACACTGAACAGACCGGCCAGCGGCAAGGCTTTCAACAGGAATTCGCTCACAGCGCGCCTCGGTACAGGTTCAACTGGTTCAGGGTGACTTCACGGATGTCATCGCCGTTCTGCCATGCCAGGTGCCAATCGAGGGTCTGGGTCAGGCACTGCTGTAACGACCAGCGCGGTTGCCAGGCCAACAGTTGACGGGCGCGACTGCTGTCCAGGCGCAGCAGACCGGCCTCATGCAAATCAGTCGGTTCGATGCGCAAGCCACGCGCTTGCGGCCAGCGGCTGGCGAGCAACTCGACCACTTCACCGACGCTGCACATGTCCGCTTCACTCGGGCCAAAGTTCCACGCACCGGCAAACTCCGGGCCTTGCTCGTAGAGGCCGGCGGCCAATTGCAGATAACCGGCCAATGGTTCAAGCGCGTGCTGCCATGGGCGTACTGCCTGCGGGTAGCGTAATGTCACCGGCTCATCCGCCGACCAGGCTTTGAGCACATCGGGAATCAGGCGCTCAGGCGCAAAGTCGCCACCGCCCAGCACGTTGCCGGCACGCGCGGTGGCCAACGCCAAGCCATGCTCGGCGTACTTGTCGGCCGGGAAAAACGATGCGGCGTAAGACTGCGCCAACAATTCGCAGCAAGCCTTGCTGCTGCTGTAAGGATCATGGCCGCCGAGGGCTTCGTTCTCGCGGTACGGCCACAGCCATTCCTTGTTGGCGTAGACCTTGTCAGTGGTCACCAGCACACAGGCACGCACGCCGCCGACCTGGCGGATCGCTTCAAGCAGATTGAGCGTGCCCATGACGTTGCTGGAATAGGTGCCAAGCGGATCGCGATAGCCTTCGCGCACCAGCGGTTGAGCCGCCAGGTGCAGAACGATTTGCGGCTGGGTTTCGGCGATCAATTCCAGTAAGGCACCGAGATCACGCAGGTCACCGCGCTGATCATTGATGCCCTCGTGCACGCGGGCCAGTTCGAACAGGCTCGGCTCGGTGGACGGATCAAGCGAAAACCCGCTGACCTCGGCACCGAGGCTTTGCAGCCACAACGTCAACCAGCTGCCTTTGAAACCGGTGTGGCCGGTCAGCAAAACACGTTTGCCGCGCCAGAATTGCGAGCTCAGTCCCATTGCTTCCATGGGGCCTCCCCGCTCTGCCACAACGCTTCGAGGTGGTTCTTGTCGCGCAGGGTGTCCATCGGATGCCAGAAACCTTCGTGCTCGAAGGCCTTCAACTGTTCATCCTGGGCCAGACGCGCCAAGGGCTCGGCTTCCCAAGTGGTTTCGTCACCGCAGATGTATGACAGCACTTTCGGCGAAAGCACAAAGAAACCGCCATTGATCCAGCCACCGTCGCCACGGGGCTTTTCGGTGAAACCAAGCACCTGATCGCCGTGACGCTCCAGGGCACCGTAACGGCCCGGCGGTTGTACGGCGGTGACGGTCGCCAGACGACCGTGGGCGCTGTGGTAGTCCACCAGTTGACGGATATTGATATCGGAGACGCCGTCGCCGTAGGTGAAGCAGAACGCCTCTTCGTCCTTGAGGTAACGGCCGGCGCGCAACAAGCGGCCACCGGTCATGGTTTCCTCGCCGGTGTCGATGAGCGTGACGCTCCACGGTTCGCTGTAGTTCTGGTGTACGTCCATGCGGTTGTTGCGCATGTCGAAGGTGACATCGGAGGTGTGCAGGAAGTAATTGGCGAAGAAGTCCTTGATCGCATAGCCCTTGTAGCCAAGGCAGATCACGAAGTCATGAATCCCGTGGGCGGAGTACTGTTTCATGATGTGCCAAAGAATTGGCTTGCCGCCGATCTCGATCATCGGCTTGGGCTTGAGGTGCGACTCTTCGCTGATGCGCGTGCCCAGGCCACCCGCCAGAATTACTGCCTTCATCGTCTCCCCTCTTGTTCTTCACAGAGCTCGGCCAAGCTATTTCAGGCTTTTGCGGGCTGTCTGGCTAAAACGCTCTGCCGTGTCAGACGCTGCGTACCGGCCGCAAGCGCTCGTTTTATGGCGATATGAGGGGGACTTGCAGGAAACGCGCCAGCTCATGAGTCCAGATAGAAGACACAAAAAAGGGACGAATCCGGACATGCAGACCGGGTTCGCCCCCCAAGCGTAAAGCGGACACCTTCAATCCCGTTGCAGGAGAGAAGGCGCCTGATTCAGGTATCAGCCGAACATGGCAAACCCATCACTGTTGGCCGGCAAGCTGAAGAGCTGTCCGTCTGCCGTCTGGATTTGCTCGATGGTATCGGAACCGGCAAACCAGTCCTTGAGCTGTACACCTTCCTGCGGAACCTCTCCTGGACTAACACTTGATCTGTGCAGGTAGAGATCATTACCGACACGATCAACCAGCAGTTCGGCACTACTGATGTACGACAGCACTATTTTGTCGGAGCCGCTGACACCATCGTCCTGGATCGTCACCAATGCCGAGGTGTTGACGTTGTAGGTATCGTCACCCTCGCCACCAAAGGCGGACCCGCTGGCTTGCAGCACCATTTTGTCATCACCCACACCACCAAACAGCGAAAAGCCCAAGCCCGTGCCGGTCAACAAATCATTGCCGTCACCACCGTCGGCCATGCCGTGAACCACCGTGATGACGTCGCCTCCCGCTTCACCATAAGCCTGGCTGCCCTCGTCGTTGGCAGCGGTGACGATGGTGTCGTTGCCATTGCCGCCATACAAGGTGTCAGCCTGCGGCCCATTGATCAGACCATCCAGCGTGAATGGCCCGATCGGGGACACCAGCCCGCCATAGAGGTAGTCGTTGCCGTCGCCACCGTAGATGACGTCGTTACCCAACCCGCCTTCAAGGTAGTTGACGCTGGCATCACCGGTCAGGGTGTCATCGAAGTGACTGCCCACTACGCGCTCGATGTTGAGCAATACATCGCCTTGCGCATCGCCACCCTGATTGACGCCCGTCAACAGGTTGATGTTCACGGCGGTGGCACTGGTGATGTACATGGCGCTGTCCTGACCGTCGCGGCCGTCAATCACATCCGCACCTGCACCACCGATAAAGACGTCACCGAACCGCGAACCCGACAACGTGTCATCAAAGTTGCTGCCCTGGAAGAACTCAATGTTGGTGAAGGTGTCGCCCGCGGCATCACCGGCGTTGGCATTGGTGGTCAGGTCAATGGTCACCGCGGCGTCCGAAAGCTCGTAACTGACCAGGTCCTGCCCAACGGCACCGTCCAGGCCCATGGCGGTGGAACCACCATAGAAAATGTCGTTATAGCTCGACCCCTTGATCGCTTCGATGTCGGTGAAGGTGTCACCTGCCCCGATCCCGGAGTGCACGCCGCTCTTCAGGTTGATGGTCACTGCCACGGTACTGTCGGTGTAGCCCGCCGTGTCATAACCGGCGCCGCCGATGAACTGGTCGGCGCCCGCGCCGCCATACAGCGTGTCGTTGCCCGAACCGCCGGTGATGATGTTGTCGCTGGC
>NZ_JBNNVP010000055.1:0-37327 GCF_050280605.1 Pseudomonas sp. NPDC089918
TCGTTGGCTCGATCAGGGCGCCAGCCAGGCCTTGCCGATCATGCGCGTCGCGACCCGTCAGCAGTCAGGCTTCGTCGAAGACCTGTTCCGCAGCCAGGTAGCCGACAAGACCAACTGGCGTGCTTTACTCAAGGGCGATGCGGTATCGGTGGATCTGGCGCAGGTTCGCGATCAGCTGTTTGAAAGTTGTGCGCAAGGTTTGCAAGGTTTGCAGGAACGATTTGGCCTGCAAGCAATCCAGACCATTACCGATGTCGAACCGCTCGAGATCCGCTATCCGGTCGAGCAATACCCGGCCAAGATTGTCAGCTTTAACCTGGACAAGAACCCGATTGCCGAAGGCACGCTGCTGGGGATCAAGGGCCAGTACCTGATTTTCGACACCGGCGTGATCAATATTCGTAAATACACGGCCTACCAGCTCGCCGTGCATCAGTAAGGATTCCAGTATGCGCACCGAACAACCGAAGATGATCTACCTGAAGGACTATCAGGCGCCCGAGTACCTGATCGACGAGACGCACCTGACCTTCGAGTTGTTCGAGGACCACAGCCTGGTCCATGCGCAACTGGTGATGCGCCGCAATCCTGAACGTGGCCCGGGCCTGCCGCCGCTGGTGCTGGATGGCCAGCAACTCGATCTGCTGTCGGTGACGTTGGCCGATCGCGAACTGAGCGCTGCCGACTATCAGCTGACCGAGAATCACCTGACCCTGCACCCGGGCAGTACAAGCTTCACGGTCGACACCAGCGTCAGGATCCACCCGGAAACCAACACCGCCCTGGAAGGCTTGTACAAATCCGGCACCATGTTCTGCACCCAGTGTGAAGCCGAAGGTTTTCGCAAAATCACCTATTACCTCGACCGCCCGGACGTGATGAGCACGTTCACTACCACGGTGGTCGCCGAGCAGCACAGCTATCCGGTGCTGCTGTCCAACGGCAACCCGATTGCCTCGGGTCCCGGCGAAGACGGCCGGCACTGGGCGACCTGGGAAGACCCGTTCAAGAAACCGGCCTACCTGTTCGCGCTGGTGGCCGGTGACCTGTGGTGCGTCGAAGACACCTTCACCACCATGACCGAGCGCTCCGTGGCGCTGCGCATCTATGTCGAGCCGGAAAACATCGACAAGTGCCAGCACGCGATGAACAGCCTGAAGAAGTCCATGCGCTGGGACGAAGAGGTTTACGGTCGAGAGTACGACCTGGACATCTTCATGATCGTCGCGGTCAACGACTTCAACATGGGCGCCATGGAAAACAAGGGCCTCAACATCTTCAACTCCAGCGCCGTGCTGGCCCGCGCCGAAACCGCTACCGACGCCGCGCACCAGCGTGTAGAAGCGATCGTTGCCCACGAATACTTCCACAACTGGTCGGGCAACCGTGTGACCTGCCGCGACTGGTTCCAGCTGTCGCTCAAGGAAGGCTTCACCGTGTTCCGGGATTCGGAGTTCTCCGCCGACATGAACTCGGCCACGGTCAAGCGCATCCAGGACGTGGCGTACCTGCGCACTCACCAGTTCGCCGAAGACGCCGGCCCGATGGCCCACGCCGTGCGCCCGGACAGCTTCATCGAGATTTCCAACTTCTATACCCTGACCGTGTACGAAAAGGGTTCGGAAGTGGTCGGCATGATCCACACCTTGCTTGGCGCCGACGGTTTCCGCAAAGGCAGTGACCTTTACTTCGAACGCCATGACGGCCAGGCCGTGACCTGCGACGACTTCATCAAGGCCATGGAAGATGCCAACGGTGTCGACCTGACCCAGTTCAAACGCTGGTACAGCCAGGCCGGCACGCCTCGTTTGGCGGTGAGCGAGTCCTACGACGCCGCGGCAAAAACCTACAGCCTGACCTTCCGCCAGAGCTGCCCGGAAACCCCGGACAAGGTGGAAAAGCTGCCATTCGTGATTCCGGTGGAACTGGGCCTGCTGGACAGCAAGGGCGGCGAAATTGCCCTGCGTCTTGCCGGTGAAACCAGTGCTCAAGGCACTTCGCGGGTTATTTCGGTGACTGAAGCCGAGCAGACCTTCACCTTCATCGACATTGCGCAAAAGCCGCTGCCTTCGTTGCTGCGCGGCTTCTCGGCGCCAGTGAAACTGAGCTTCCCGTACGATCGCGATCAGCTGATGTTCCTGATGCAGCACGACAGCGACGGTTTCAACCGCTGGGATGCCGGTCAGCAATTGTCGGTGCAGGTGCTGCAAGAGTTGATCGAACAGCAACAGAAGGGTGAAACGCTGGTGCTGGATCAGCGTTTGGTTTCAGCGCTGCGTACTGTGCTGTCCGACGACACACTGGATCAGGCGATGGTCGCCGAAATGCTTTCGCTGCCGGGCGAGGCGTATCTGACCGAGATCAGTGAAGTGGCTGACGTAGACGCCATTCACACGGCCCGCGAGTTTGCCCGTAAGCAATTGGCTGAAGGCTTGTTCGAGGCATTGTGGCTGCGCTATCAAGCCAATCGCGATCTCTCGAAGAAAACGCAGTATGTGGCCGAAGCCGAGCATTTCGCCCGCCGCGCGCTGCAAAACATTGCGCTGTCGTACCTGATGCTCAGCGGCAAGCCGGAAGTGTTGGCGGCAACCCTCGAGCAGTTCGACACCAGCGACAACATGACCGAGCGTCTGACGGCGTTGGCGGTGTTGGTCAATTCGCCGTTCGAAGAGCAGAAAGCCACGGCGTTGGCGACCTTCGCCGAACACTTCAAGGACAATCCGCTGGTCATGGATCAGTGGTTCAGCGTTCAGGCCGGCAGCACATTGCCGGGCGGTCTGGAGCGGGTCAAAGCGTTGATGCAGCACCCGGCGTTCACGATCAAGAACCCGAACAAGGTGCGGGCACTGATCGGCGCGTTTGCCGGGCAGAACCTGATCAACTTCCACGCAGCCGACGGTTCCGGGTATCGGTTCCTGGCGGATCTGGTGATCGAGCTGAACGGGTTTAACCCGCAGATCGCTTCTCGCCAACTGGCGCCACTGACTCGGTGGCGCAAATACGACGACGCTCGTCAGGCGTTGATGAAAGGTGAGCTGGAGCGGATTCGCGCTTCGGGGCAACTGTCCAGCGATGTGTTTGAAGTGGTCAGCAAAAGCCTGGCCTGAGTTTGGCTTCGCTCCCGCAGAGTTCACTCGGACCTCTGTGGGAGCGGGCTTGCTCGCGAAGGCGGCCTGATAGCCGACCTGTTTCTTACAGATTTACACCGATCAAATTGTAGGAGCTGGCTTGCCTGCGATGACGGCCTTTGGGCCGACCATGCTTTGGTTGGTGGTGTACATATCCGTTGCTGCGGTAACGGCTACTTATGGTTTCGCCCTTACGGCGAGTCCCTTTTGGCAAACGCCCCAAAAGGAACCAAAAGGTCTCGCCCCAAGCGTACGGCCCCTCGCTAAGGCTCGGCGTTCCTTCGCTCCGGTATCCATCTGGGGGCATCGCCCTACGGTCTGCTTCGCTACGACCTACATGCGATGGGTTCGACTGCGTCGAACGGCGCTGCGCGCCAATCCCCAGATGAACACCTGCGCTCAGCCTCCCGAAGGGGCGGGTAGATCAAGATCAAAAGCCAAAGCAAAGCAAAGCAAATGCAAGATCAAAAGATCGCAGCCTCGCTTCGCTCGACAGCTCCTACAGGGAAATGCGTTCGCTTGAGATAAGGCCGGCCGGTAGGCCGCCTTGCTTTTGATTTTGACGCACCGCCCCCTCGAGAGGCCGAGAGGAGGTTCTGCGCAGTGGGCAACCCGGCATGGATGCCGGGTTAGCCGCCCCCGGCCATGGATGGCCGATGGCGGCGGGCCCACGGAGCAGGACCGGAGCGAGGGCATGCCGAGCCTAAGCGAGGCACCGAACGACAGGGGCAGAAGCGCTTTGGTTACTTTCGCGCTTTTCGAAAGTGACCCGCTGTAAGAGCGGAACCAATAGCCGCCGTTAACGCAGAAACGGATATGTACACCAATCACCAAAAAACAATCACCCCACCTGATACCCAATCATTCACCTCCACCTCATACCCCTCCAGTTAACAAAACATAACGTGGCGTCGATTGTCAGACCTTTCCAAACCCCGATAGGATAAGCCAGCTTCCGAAGGGGCTCTGGATTGCGGGTTTCAGGACTATGCTCCTGAATAGGTCAATCCCGATGAGCATCCCTTACGGCGCCCTGAAGGGTTGAACGACCTAACAATAATAATGTGGGGGAAGGTCTATGAGTGAGCCTGTCATGGGTGTGAGTATTGGCCGCCCGCCGGCGTTACGCAGGTTCGCGTTGCTGGCTACAGCGCTCTCGCTGTTGGGCTGTACCGTGCTGTCGGCGCCTGCGCTGGCCGCTGCCGCGTCGGCCACCGATGTGGTTTATTCCGTTGAATCCGCCAAGGCCAGCAAAGGCCTGATGCTCGATGTCGTACACGCGGGCAAACGCCTGGTGGCGGTCGGCGATCGCGGGCACATTCTGTATTCCGACGACCAGGGCGCAACCTGGGCCCAAGCCAAGGTGCCGACCCGGCAACTGCTGACGGCGGTGTTTTTTGTCGATGACAAACACGGCTGGGCCGTTGGCCATGACGCGCAGATCCTCGCCAGCGAAGACGGCGGCATCACCTGGACCAAACAATTCGAAGACCTGACACGCGAATCGCCGCTGCTCGACGTCTGGTTCAAGGACGTTAACAGCGGCTTTGCCGTGGGCGCTTACGGTGCCTTGCTGGAAACCACCGACGGCGGTAAAAACTGGGGAAACGTCAGCGATCGCCTCGACAACGAAGACCAGTTCCACCTCAACGCGATTGCCGCGGTCAAGGATTCCGGCATTTTCATCGTCGGTGAACAGGGCAGCATGTTCCGCTCCGCCGATGACGGGCAGACCTGGGAAAAGCTTGAAGGCCCCTATGAAGGCTCGCTGTTCGGTGTGATTGGCACCGCGCAACCGGCCACGCTGCTGGCCTACGGGTTACGCGGTAATCTTTACCGCTCCACGGATTTCGGCAGCACCTGGGAGCAGGTCGAGCTCAAGGCTGCACGTGGCACACTGGAATTCGGCCTGTCTGGCGCCACGCTGCTCGATGACGGTTCCATCGTGATCGTCGGCAATGGCGGCAGCGTGATTCGCAGCACCGACGACGGCGAAACCTTCAGCGTGTTCAACCGTCCGGATCGCATTTCCGTCTCGGCGGTGACTGCGGCAGGCAACGGCAATCTGATTCTGGCCGGACAGGGTGGCGTTCGCGTCACTTCGCCCACCGGCGCAGAGAATGGAAAAAACGGGTCGTCCAAATGAGCCGGGCAAATAACAAGAAGGCGGGTCTATGACATCCTTAAGCACTCCTCATCAGGATAAGGCGACGTTTCTTGAGCGCCTGATTTTCAACAACCGCCCGGCAGTCATCGTCATCTGCCTGCTGGTCAGTGTTTTCCTGTTCTGGCAGGCGACGTTGATCCGGCCGTCCACCAGTTTCGAAAAAATGATCCCGCTCGAGCATCCGTTCATTGAAAAAATGATGGAGCACCGCAACGATCTGGCGAACCTGGGCAACACGGTGCGGATTTCCGTGGAAGCCACCGACGGCGACATCTTCTCCAAGGAATACATGGAGACTCTGCGTCAGATCAACGACGAGGTGTTCTACATTTCCGGCGTCGACCGTTCCGGCCTCAAATCGCTGTGGAGCCCGAGCGTGCGCTGGACCGAGGTGACGGAGGAGGGCTTCGCCGGTGGTGAAGTGATTCCCCAGAGCTATAACGGCTCCCAGCAAAGCCTCGACCTGCTGCGTAATAACGTGCTCAAGTCCGGGCAAGTCGGGCGCCTGGTGGCCAATGACTTCAAGTCGAGCATCGTCGACATCCCGCTGCTGGAGTCCTACCCGGACCCACAGGATCAGGGCAAGTTGCTGGCGCTGGACTACCGCAAGTTCTCCCACGAACTCGAAGACAAGATCCGCAACAAGTTCGAAGCCCAAAACCCCAACGTGAAGATCCACATTGTCGGGTTCGCCAAGAAAGTCGGCGACCTGATCGATGGGCTGGTCATGGTGGTGATGTTCTTCGGCGTCGCCTTCGTCATTACCCTGATCCTGCTGTACTGGTTCACCAACTGCATGCGCAGCACCGTGGCGGTTTTGAGCACGACGCTGGTGGCGGTGGTCTGGCAGCTGGGCTTGATGCACTTCTTCGGCTTCGGGCTTGATCCGTACTCGATGCTGGTGCCGTTCCTGATCTTCGCCATCGGGATTTCCCACGGCGTGCAGAAAATCAACGGTATCGCCTTGCAGTCCAGCGAGGCGGAGAACGCGCTGACTGCGGCACGCCGTACATTCCGTCAGCTGTTCCTGCCGGGGATGATCGCGATCCTTGCGGATGCGGTGGGCTTCATCACGCTGTTGATCATCGACATCGGGGTGATTCGTGAACTGGCCATCGGCGCGTCCATCGGCGTGGCGGTGATCGTGTTCACCAACCTGATCCTGCTGCCGGTGGCGATTTCCTACGTCGGTATCAGCAAGCGCGCCGTCGAACGCAGCAAGAAAGACGCGCACCGCGAGCATCCTTTCTGGCGCCTGCTGTCGAATTTTGCCAGCCCCAAAGTTGCACCGATTTCCATTGCCCTGGCGCTGATCGCTTTCGGTGGCGGCCTCTGGTACAGCCAGAACCTGAAAATCGGTGACCTCGACCAGGGCGCGCCGGAACTGCGTCCGGACTCGCGCTACAACAAGGACAACAGCTTCATCATCAATAACTACTCCACCAGTTCCGACGTGTTGGTGGTGATGGTCAAGACCAAGTCTGAAGGTTGCTCGCGCTACGAGGCCATGGCGCCGATCGACGAGCTGATGTGGAAGATGCAGAACACCGAGGGCGTGCAGTCGGCCATTTCCCTGGTGACCGTGTCCAAGCAGATGATCAAGGGCATGAACGAGGGCAACCTGAAATGGGAAACCCTGTCGCGCAACCCGGACGTGCTGAACAACTCCATCGCCCGCGCCGATGGCCTGTACAACAACAATTGCTCCCTGGCGCCGGTGCTGGTGTTCCTCAACGACCACAAGGCCGAAACCCTGGACCGCGCCGTGCATGCGGTGCAGGACTTCGCCAAAGAGAACAACAAGGAAGGCCTGGAATTCATCCTCGCCGCCGGTAACGCCGGGATCGAGGCGGCCACCAACGAGGTGATCAAACGCTCCGAATTGACCATTCTGGTCCTGGTGTACATCTGCGTCGCAACCATGTGCATGATCACCTTCCGTTCCTGGGCGGCGACCTTGTGCATCGTGCTGCCGCTGGTACTGACCTCGGTCCTCGGCAACGCATTGATGGCGTTCATGGGCATCGGCGTGAAAGTGGCGACCTTGCCGGTAGTGGCGCTCGGGGTGGGGATTGGCGTGGACTACGGGATCTACATCTACAGCCGTCTGGAAAGCTTCCTGCGTGCCGGCCTGCCGTTGCAAGAGGCGTACTACCAGACGCTGAAGTCCACCGGTAAAGCCGTGCTGTTCACTGGCCTGTGCCTGGCGATCGGTGTATGCACCTGGATCTTCTCGGCGATCAAGTTCCAGGCCGACATGGGCCTGATGCTGACCTTCATGTTGCTCTGGAACATGTTCGGCGCGTTGTGGCTGCTGCCAGCGCTGGCGCGGTTCCTGATCAAACCGGAGAAACTGGCAGGGCAGAAGGGCAACTCGCTGTTTGCTCACTGATCCCTGGCTGAAACAGAAAAGCCGCAATCATGGGTTGCGGCTTTTTTTATCGCGTGTTGTTCAGGACTGGAAACTTGATTCAGAGTTTTAAGAACAGTGTTTCATCCAGTGGCGGTTTGATCAGCGATTTCTCCAGATTGGCCACGGCACGGTTGTCGGCGGCGGCTTGCCGGATAAGATCCTTGCGTGTCAGAAAGCGCTGCTCCGGTAGTTTTAAATGGCCAATGCTGTAGTCCGGTCGAGGCATATCAAGGCTGGCGTAATGAAAGTGCGCATACCATAAAACGTTAAATGTGTTCTTTTCGCGTACCGCATATTCGGTGAGATAGTCTCCGGCAGCCGTCTGTATCAAACGCCCCACCAGATTGATGTCAACGAAACCGTTCTTCCATAAGTAGTGGATGTTTTCTGCCTTGGGCAGCTGTTTTTTGTAGCCCTCGCTGCAATACAGACGTGCCTGGCGAGTTGCTTCGAGTGCCTCGTTACGAAGGGTTTCACTCAGTTGGGGGGCCTGCGGCGCAGCAGGATGGGTGTTATCAATTTCATCGGCCAAGGCGTTGAGCTTGTCGGCGTACTGGACCAGCATGTCATTCCAGTCCAAGGGGTTGAGGCTTTCGAGCCGACCAGGATCCTGTAGCTTTTTCTGTTGGAAGCGTATCGAGTTTTCGATACCCGCCCGTTGGCCAATCAGCGCATGCATTTCCTTTTTTATTGCCGATAAAGGTCGCGACCCTGGCGGCAATGTTGGTTGAGTGGGCGTGCCCTGCACGACTTCAACCCAGACACCTTCCTCAGGGTGTTCCATGTAGCTGGCAATCTTCTGTTCGGTAATCGGATCTTGAACATCGATGAAACGACCTTGATTGTTTTCCCGAGAGGGTCTGATGTCGCCGATCAGGGTGCCTTTGTTGCGGGACTTGAATACCCTTTTGGTGGACGGCCTGGTCCTGATCGGTTTGGTATGTGCGGATTGGGGCGCGACCCCTTCGTTTTCTCGAATCAGTGCAGCCAGTTGCTCTTCGGCGCTGACGTGCGCTTCATTGAGTTGCTTCAGAAACGGTGTTTGATATTCAGTGCGCACAAAGCCAGATGCCATTTCATTCAACGAACGAACAGCATTATCGATTTCTTCGTAGTGCTTGAGGATGTTTTCAAGGACGGCTATCTGCTCGGCGGTTGCGTAGCCGGAGCTACTGCAGATCTCCATGTGGGACAGCACTGTGCTCTCCATTGAAGAGCCGACGAGTCGCATTACAAAGGGATACTCTGCCGGATCTCTGGAGCGGCAACTGCGTTCCAGAACCAATTCTTTAAGCGACAGCAATTGATGTAACTTGATTAAAGCAGGGAGGTAGTTTTCGGCATTGAACAAGTCCTTCACTATTTTTCGACTGCGCAGTTTTTCACCTGCCTGTTCCTGAGTCGTTTCAAGTGTTTTGGCGGACTCGATGAGCCTGTTGGTTATCTCGATTTCTGCCCGCCGGTTGTCGACAAATTCGAAATAGGCTGTCGTTATTTCCTGACCCAATTCTTCAGGAAAACGGGCGAGGAGTTCATTGAGGTATTCCCCATTCCTGGTCTGAAGGAGATCGCGTCCCAACAGCTTTATTTGCTCATGAACGATATCCAGAGCGTCCCAGATGAGTAAAAGCCCATTATCACGTTCGCTCTCGTAAGGCCTGGTTCTGTCGACTTCGATCAAGGCGTTGTACGCATCGGTCAACTTCGGCATTTCTGCGTTCAACGTGTCAATGCGCTCCTTGTAAATATTGAGCTCTCTGTCATGTATGGCTGCGGCCTCTGCTGTCTTGAGCACTTCCTGGCTATGACGCGAGGTCAGCTGGACCTTCTGCTCTGGTGTAGCCTTGCCGAGCAACTCCCATACGATCCTGAGCTTTTTCTTTTGTGCGTCGAGCATTTCCCTCGCGGAAAACAATGATCTCCTCGCCTCTGATTGAGAGAGTACCAATGGCGCGAGGGCCTGCTTCAGGCGATCCTTATTAGTGGTCAGTTCATGTAGCCGCAGCCGGTTTTCATCGCGCACCGCCTGGAGTCGCCCCCTCATGCCGCCTTCAAGCTTCAATCCCCGATCCAGTCGCCAGTTCCCCTTGCCGTCGCTGGCGAGTTTGAAACCGGGGCGATCGGAATGGGCCGGATCTATCAGGTAGACCTCTGCGAAGCCCGGCACGACGCTGACCTGGAAAAAAAGTCCGCCAATGCAGGCGTGCCAGGTATCGTCGATCCGGAAAAGTCCCTTCAGAGAACCGTTTTTCTCGGCCGGTGGCAACTTCTGCGGCCATGGCACGTGAAAGTCCAACAAGGCATTGAGCAGCTTGTCGGCCGCTTTAGAGGTGGCAATGGAGCTGGTGAAATCCAGCACCATATGGCTGCCACCTACCGTTTCCTGTGGGATGCCCGGCGAACCTTGATGAACGAGGGCGGCAGGCATCGGTTCTGCGTGATTTGCCAGTCTGCGCCAGGGTTTCAGGCGCGGGGCGGTTTGTTCAGGATTTTTCGATGGCAATGGCTGATGGGCGCTCTCCGAGCTGGCTCCCAGGTGCAACAGCACCATCGCGGTATTGAGTAGCAGATCAATCAGCACTAACTCTTTGGCTTTCGGATCGTCGCTGTCGAGGGCGGGCAGGTCCTGTTTGAGGCTGGTGATCAGTACCATCATCCATCCGGCAAGCATCAGCGGCCCTCGCGTCAGCGGTAGCAGCAGCGTATTGAAGAGTAACCATGCACCCTCCATGAGAACGGCCCAACGGCTTTCACTGTTGGACACCGACTCACGCTCGGCCAGATCGACCAAGGTGCGAGCGGTGCTGGTGAATAGGTAGTTGAGCAGTCGACCGTCGCGTAGCGACTGGCGCAGTACTTCTGCACCCTCATTGCTGGCCAAGATTGTGGGGGCAGGTTTTCGTGGGCGTTCGAATTCGTCGCCCAAGTGAAAGCGAACAATGTGCGGTTCCTTGAACCCGTCATTGTCGTAAATGCCTCGTACATTGTCCTCCATCCATGTAAGCACGCTGGCTTGCAATGCGCCGGATTCGGCAATGGCCGCGAGAACGGCCTGGCGCGACGGGTACTCCAGCAGGGCTTCGGCGTACAACGGACGATAAAGAAGATGTGGGCCAACGTTCGGGTCAAGGGGTTCGATCAGGAACATGTTGTCCACCGTATCGGGTTTGGCACCGGACTTTCTGTGAAACGCCAGCGGGCGGATGACGATGTCCTGTTCGTCGACTTTGCGCTCAGAAGGTGTCTCCCCCATCAGCGCCTTGACGTAGCGATAACCCTTGTCGGTCAAGCCACATTGTTTTCTGACCTTGTACTCCAGCGCGCGCATCGGTAACCGGACTCGCAGTTCGCGGGTAAACAGGGCTTCTCGGCGCCGGGCATCCACGGTGTCCGATAGTAATAACGTCTTGATCCTTTGCGGATAGACCGTACCGATGTCGACGCGCTGGATAAGGCCGTTGCTGCCGAGTATGTAGTCCTCGTTCAACCAGTCTTCGGGAGTCTGTCCGTCCTTGCGCAAAACCCGCAGGCGGCCACGGGGCTTGCCGGCGAGATTCTTCAGGGCCAGATCAGTCAGGGACATGCGCACATGTTCGATAAAACCGGCACCTCCCGGATAGCCGGCAGCGACGGCGAAGTCCAGCACCAGATCGTCGGGGTTGTAGTCGACGTTGTGATCCTGCTTTATCTGCGCTCGCAGCGCCTCGCGGCTGAAGCTTCGGATATCTTCGATGCCTTCATTAAATGACTGTCCATGGCTTTGAGCGGTGACGTTTGCGAGGTCGAGCAGGTGCTGTCGATAGGCGAAGCGATCAGTGGCCGAAGCCTGTTTCAACCAGTCGGGGAGTTGCGAGTGCAACTGTGCCAGCATCGTTGGTGGCGCTGTCGATTGCCGGATGAACAGCGTTGCCGGATCCGTGAGGGTGTCCAGACGTTGCGCCAGGTCCTGCTCGCTCGGGTAACTGGAAAATGACAATGCGGCCAGGTTTTCGAGCTGCCGATTAAGGATCAGGCCCGCCTGGAGCTCGAACAGGTTGCCATTGGGCTCATAGCGTTTCCAGGTGAGACGGTCGATCAAAAACTCGCTTTGCATCTTCTTCCCCCAGGCGCTGCCGAAGTCATCCAGGGAATCGAAAGGTTGGACGTGGCCGTCAACGCTGCACAGCAATACTTGTTTCTCGCGCATCAGCAGAATTTCAGGCCCGAGCAGAAGTATTTCGCTATCGTCTTTGCCGAGTGTCGTTTCCAGAAAGCAGGCGTAAACGGTTTTGCTGGTCTTGGGCGAACGCTCGACTCTGTCGGGCCAGTCCGTGACCTGCCGCACCATGTCTCGCTGTTCGTCACTCAGATTCGAGGCGTATAAGGCTGCGGCTTTCAACTGGTCATGGAGGAACTCGCTGAACCATTGCCAGCGACTGATGCCGCTGTCGTCGGTCAGGCTCCAGTAGTCAGCCAATGCCTGCTGATAATCGAGGTAAAGCGTCGATGGCAGCTCGGCAATGATGCTGGCAATGATTTGCATGTCCACGTGAGGCTTGGCTGCGGTGTCCAGGCGTTTGGGTGGTACTTGCGTGAGGAAAAACGCCCTTGAGTCCTGTGGGGTGAAGTCCAGCATCTGCGGGTTGACCAGATGGTCGAGAACCACTTGGCTCAACGGCTTCAGATCCCAATGGCCACCGACAGCGGGGCTGGCCAGCTTGATCTTTATCGGATCGAAATCCAGTGTGGGGTAATGCTCCAGCAATCTGTCGCGTAATGCATTGATAATCACAGAAAGCAGTGTCGGTCGACTGGCGAATCGCTGCTGAACCGCCCGGGCGGGCAATTGGCTGAATGGAGGAGGTACCGGTGCAACAGGGGTGAGCATGACGAAATCCTTTTCGTGTTATAGGTCGGCGCTGTCATAGCGTCCGTGCCTCTGGGCCGGATCATCGGCCCTGAGCAGGAAATCTCATTCTGTCACCGCCTGTGCGGAATGGGTTATGGCGTGTGGTTACAAGACTTGACCGAGTACCGTGCTTAGCGCACTGCGCGCATCATCCAGTTGCACCAGCGTTGCATGCCGGGCACCGAGGGCGTCACGGTTTTCGATAGCGGTCAGGATCGCCTTGTGCCGTGGCAGCGCCAGTTCATGCAGATTCGGCCGTTGGTTGGAATGCTTCAAGGCTTCGGCAATCGCTACCGACAGCATGTTGCACAGGTTCGCCAGTAAGTCGTTATGGGTTGCGTCGGCGATCCGGCTGTGGAAATCCAGGTCCGGTTGCAGCAAGGCTTCAGGCGTCGGTGCCGCTTCCATGCGTTGGTAGGCTTCACCGATGGAGGCGATGTCTTCGTCGGTGGCGAACTGCGCGGCCAACGCGGCGGCGGCCGGCTCAATGATGCTGCGCACGCTGGTCAGCAGATCAAAGAATTCATTTTGCGGACTGCTTTGCATCAGCCAGTGCAGCACGTCCGGGTCGAGCATGTGCCATTCCTTGCGCGGCTTGACCACCGTACCGACCCGCGGACGGGAATACACCAGGCCCTTGGCCACCAATACGCGAGTGGCTTCGCGCAGCACCGGTCGGCTGACCGCGTATTCCTCGCACAGCAGGGCTTCGGCGGGCAGTTTGTCGTCCGGCTTGAACCGTCCCGAGACGATCTGCATGCCCAATTCCTGGACGATGCGCGAGTGCATGCTTTTGCGGTCGGAGGGTTTGCGGTAATCCATGGGGAACGGCGCGATCCTGTGCGATGGGGTGCCGCGCATGATAGCAGGCGCGGCGCAGACTTGAGGCTGATACAAAGCAAATGTGGGAGCTAGCCTGCTAGCGATTGCGGTGTGCCAGTCAATATGAACGTCAACTGACAGACCGTAATCGCTAGCAGGCTAGCTCCCACAAAGGATGTTTGCTGTCAGTGAGAGTGACGCGGCACCTCGGCCCCTCGGCACCCGACGAGGAAGTCAAAGTCGCAACCCTGATCCGCCTGCAGCACATGGTCGATGTACAGCTGACGATAACCGCCCACGATTAACTGTTGCGGTGGTTGCAGATCCGCCATGCGCGCCGCCAGCTCCGCATCCGGAATGTCCAGGTGCAAACGTCCGTTGGCGCAATCAAGCTCGATCCAGTCGCCTTCCTTCACTGTCGCCAAAGGTCCACCCGCTGCGGCTTCCGGTGCCACATGCAAGACCACCGTGCCGTAAGCGGTGCCGCTCATGCGTGCGTCGGAAATCCGCACCATGTCGGTCACGCCTTGGGCCAGCAGCTTGGCCGGTAATCCCATGTTGCCGACTTCGGCCATGCCCGGATAACCCTTCGGTCCGCAGTTCTTCATCACCAGAATCGAGTTGGCATCCACGTCCAGTTCCGGGTCGTTGATCCGTGCCTTGTACATGTCGAAGTTCTCGAACACCACCGCACGCCCGCGATGTTGCATCAATTCGGCGCTCGCGGCGGATGGCTTGAGCACCGCACCCAGCGGGGCCAGATTGCCGCGCAACACGCAGATGCCGCCGTCGGCGCGGATCGGGTTGTCGAGGGTGCGAATCACTTCGTCCTGGCCGTAGATCGGCGCGTCCTTGGTGTTCTCGCCGATGGTTTTGCCGTTGACGGTGAGGGCGTTCGGGTTCGGGATCAGGTTCGCTTCGCCGAGACGACGCAGCACCGCGGGCAAGCCGCCGGCGTAGTAGAACTCTTCCATCAGGAAGCGCCCGGACGGTTGCAGGTCGACGATGGTCGGCATGCCGCGACCGATGCGGGTCCAGTCATCCAGGTCCAGCTCGACACCGATGCGCCCGGCGATGGCTTTCAAGTGGATCACCGCGTTGGTCGAACCACCGATGGCGGCGTTCACCCGAATGGCGTTTTCGAAGGCTTCTTTGGTGAGGATTTTCGACAGCTTCAAGTCTTCGCGAACCATCTCCACCGCGCGCATGCCGGACATGTGCGCCAGTACATAACGGCGCGCATCGACCGCTGGAATCGCCGCGTTGTGGGGCAGGGAAGTGCCCAGTGCTTCGGCCATGCAAGCCATGGTCGAGGCCGTGCCCATGGTGTTGCAGGTGCCGGCCGAGCGTGACATGCCGCCCTCGGCCGCGAGGAAGTCGTCAATGGTGATGGTGCCCGCCTTGACCTGTTCGCTGAGCTGCCAGACCACCGTGCCCGAGCCGATGTCCTGGCCCTTGTGCTTGCCGTTGAGCATCGGCCCGCCAGTCACGACGATCGCCGGCACGTCGCAACTGGCTGCGCCCATCAGTAACGCCGGGGTGGTTTTGTCGCAGCCGGTGAGCAGCACCACGCCATCGATCGGGTTACCGCGAATCGCTTCCTCGACGTCCATGCTCGCCAGGTTGCGAGTGAGCATGGCGGTGGGGCGCAGGTTCGATTCGCCGTTGGAGAACACCGGGAATTCCACTGGAAAGCCGCCGGCTTCGATCACCCCGCGTTTGACGTGCTCCGCGATCTGGCGGAAATGCGCGTTGCACGGGGTCAGTTCCGACCAGGTGTTGCAGATGCCGATGATCGGCTTGCCGTGGAACTGGTGGTCGGCGATGCCCTGATTCTTCATCCAGCTGCGGTACATGAAGCCGTTCTTGTCGGCGGTGCCAAACCATTGGGCGGAGCGCAGGGTGGGTTTCTTATCAGACATGATCGGTTCTCTTATTGTATGACTATATTGTTCGAGCTATGGCGTAACATATGCGTAATTTCGGCTGTTTGGAAGTGTTGTTGGTTAAATAGTATTACTATATAGTCGTTTTCAACGGAGGGATGAGCCCTGGCAGTTTTCTGCGAGAGGCGTCCCCCGAGGTTCTATAACAACAACAATCGGAGACCGAACTCATGAGCCAGGAACTGCGGCTTATTCGTCGCATCACACTGAAACTGATTCCCTTCCTGATCCTGCTGTACCTGATCGCCTATGTGGATCGCTCCGCGGTAGGTTTCGCCAAGCTACACATGGGCGCCGACATCGGCCTGGGTGACGCGGCTTATGGCCTGGGTGCCGGGCTGTTCTTCATTGGTTATTTCCTGCTGGAAATCCCCAGCAACCTGATGCTCGACCGCTTCGGCGCCCGGCGCTGGTTCGCGCGGATCATGGTCACCTGGGGTGCCATCACCATCGGCATGGCGTTCGTCCAGGGACCGAACAGTTTCTATGTGATGCGCTTTCTGCTCGGCGCGGCCGAAGCCGGTTTCTTCCCGGGCGTTCTGTACTACATCACCCAATGGTTCCCGATTCGCCATCGCGGCAAGATTCTCGGGTTGTTCATCCTTTCCCAACCCATCGCGATGATGATCACCGGCCCGGTGTCCGGCGGCTTGCTGGGCATGGACGGCATTTTTGGGCTGCACGGTTGGCAGTGGCTGTTCATCGTCATCGGTATGCCCGCAATCCTGCTGACCTGGCCGGTGCTGCGTTACCTGCCGGACGGTCCGCAACAGGTCAAATGGATGGACCAGTCTGAGAAAGACTGGCTGACCGGTGAGCTGAAAAAGGACCTGGAGGTGTACGGCCAGACCCGCCACGGCAATCCGCTGCATGCACTGAAGGACAAACGCGTGTTGCTGCTGGCGCTGTTCTATCTGCCGGTGACGCTGAGCATCTACGGTCTCGGTTTGTGGCTGCCGACGTTGATCAAGCAGTTCGGTGGCACTGACCTGATGACCGGGTTCGTGTCGTCGGTGCCGTACATCTTCGGGATCATCGGTTTGCTGATCATTCCGCGCAGTTCCGATCGCTTGAATGATCGCTACGGTCATCTGGCGGTGCTGTATGTATTGGGCGCCATCGGCCTGTTCCTCAGCGCCTGGCTGACAGTGCCGGTGCTGCAATTGGCGGCGCTGTGCCTGGTGGCGTTCGCGCTGTTTTCCTGCACCGCGGTGTTCTGGACTTTGCCGGGCCGATTCTTCGCCGGCGCCAGTGCGGCGGCGGGGATCGCGTTGATCAACTCGGTGGGCAACCTCGGCGGTTACATCGGCCCGTTCGTGATCGGTGCGTTGAAGGAATACACCGGCAATCTGGCGTCGGGGTTGTATTTCCTGTCCTGCGTGATGGTGTTCGGCCTGGTGCTGACGGGTGTGGTTTATCGGTTGCTGGAGCGTAAGCACGTGCTGCCGGCCGACCAGTTTGCCGCCAGCGCCCGGGGCGCTACCCGTACCTGAATCTGAGGATTAACACCAATCAACTGTGGGAGCGAGCCTGCTCGCGATGAGGTCATTCAGTCCGACATCAATGTTGAATATCAGGCCGTCATCGCGAGCAGGCTCGCTCCCACATTGGTTTTGTGGCGTTTTCGAGTTTGTTTAAAGGAGAAAATCATGCGTTTAGTTCAGTTCGAATTGAGTAACGGCGAACGCCGTGTCGGCGTGGTCGAGGACGGCCTGGTGCGCGAAGTGCGGGATGCGCGCTCGGTGCGGGATTTGGCGCTGGCGGCGATTGAGGCGGGGGTCAATCTTGAGCAACAGGTTCAAACCCTGGGGCTGGGCATCAGCCATGACTATTCAGCGCTACTGGCCAATCTGCAAATCCTGCCGCCGCTGGATCACCCGGACCCGGCGCACATGCTGGTCAGCGGCACTGGCCTGACCCATCTGGGCAGCGCTTCGGCCCGGGACAAAATGCATCAGCAGGTCGGCGACGAAACCGCCATGACCGACACCATGCGCATCTTCAAATGGGGCGTGGAGGGTGGTAAACCCGCGACCGGCCAGGCCGGCGTGCAACCGGAGTGGTTCTACAAGGGCGACGGCAGCATCGTTGTGCGACCGGGCAAACCGTTCCCGCTGCCGCCGTTTGCCGAAGATGCCGGGGAGGAACCCGAACTCAGCGGTCTCTATGTGATCGGCCACGACGGTAAACCGTATCGCCTCGGTTTCGCGGTGGGCAACGAGTTCTCCGATCACGTGATGGAGCGCAAGAATTACCTTTATCTTGCCCATTCGAAATTGCGCAGTTGCAGCTATGGCCCGGAGCTTCGGGTTGGCGAGTTGCCCCAGCATCTGGCCGGTACAAGCCGGATCCTGCGCGATGGTGAAGTGCTGTGGCAGAACGAATTCCTCAGTGGCGAAGCGAACATGTGCCACAGCCTGGAAAACCTCGAGTATCACCATTTCAAATACAACCAGTTCTTGCGCCCCGGCGACGTACACATTCACTTCTTCGGCACTGCGACCTTGTCCTTCGCCGATGGCATCCGCACCCAACCGGGTGACGTGTTCGAGATCAGCCAGGCCGAGTTCGGCGCACCCTTGATCAACGGCATTGAGCCCGTTGAAGCGGCGTTCGAACCCGGCACCGTCGGCACACTTTAAGGAGATACCCATGACCCGGATTCTTGGTCACAACTACATTGGCGGTCAGCGCAGCGCTGCTGGCGCGGTCAAACTCCAGAGCGTCGATGCCAGCACTGGCGAGGCCTTGCCCCACGATTTCTATCAAGCCACCCTTGAAGAAGTCGATGCCGCTGCGAAGGCTGCCGCCGCTGCTTACCGGGCCTATCGCAGCCTGAGTGCCGAAAGACGTGCGCAATTTCTCGATGCGATTGCCGATGAACTGGACGCGTTGGGCGATGACTTTGTCGCCGTGGTCTGTAGCGAAACCGCGTTGCCGGCGGGCCGTATTCAAGGTGAGCGGGGTCGCACCAGCGGCCAGATGCGCCTGTTCGCCAAGGTGCTGCGGCGCGGTGATTTCTATGGCGCACGGATTGATCGCGCACTGCCTGAACGTACGCCATTGCCGCGTCCGGATCTGCGGCAGTACCGCATTGGCCTGGGACCGGTCGCGGTGTTCGGTGCGAGCAACTTTCCGCTGGCGTTTTCCACGGCGGGCGGCGACACGGCTTCGGCATTGGCCGCCGGTTGCCCGGTGGTGTTCAAGGCCCACAGCGGCCATATGGCAACTGCTGAGTGGGTGGCCAATGCCGTGATCCGCGCTGCCGAGAACACGTCGATGCCGGCCGGTGTGTTCAACATGATCTACGGCGGCGGGGTGGGGGAAGCGCTGGTCAAGCATCCGGCGATTCAGGCGGTCGGTTTTACCGGTTCGCTCAAAGGTGGCCGTGCGCTGTGCGACATGGCCGCGGCACGTGCGCAGCCGATTCCGGTGTTCGCCGAGATGTCGAGCATCAACCCGGTGATCGTGCTGCCTCAAGCGCTGGAAGCTCGTGCTGAAAGCGTCGCCCGAGACCTCACGGCGTCGGTGGTGCAGGGGTGTGGTCAGTTCTGTACCAATCCGGGGTTGGTGATCGGTATTCGTTCGCCGCAGTTCAGCGCGTTCGTGCAGCAGGTGGCGGGGCTGATTGGCGATCAACCGGCGCAAACCATGCTCAATACCGGCACCTTGAGCAGCTATGGCAAGGGCCTGCAGAAGCTTCTCGCACATCCGAAAATCGAGCATTTGGCCGGCAACCCGCAACAAGGCAATCAGGCGCAGCCGCAACTGTTCAAGGCCGATGTGAGCCTGTTGCTCGATGGCGATGAAGTGCTGCAAGAGGAAGTGTTCGGCCCGACCACGGTGTTCGTCGAAGTGGCGGATCAGGCGCAACTCAACGCCGCGTTGAACGGACTGCATGGGCAGCTGACGGCAACGATCATCGGTGAGCCGACGGACTTCGAACAATTCGGCGAACTGACTCCATTGCTGGAACAGAAGGTCGGGCGGATTCTGCTTAACGGCTATCCGACCGGCGTGGAAGTCTGCGACTCGATGGTTCATGGCGGGCCGTATCCGGCGACTTCCGATGCACGAGGCACCTCGGTGGGCACCCTGGCCATCGACCGTTTCCTGCGCCCGGTGTGCTTCCAGAACTACCCCGACAGCCTGCTGCCGGAAGCACTGAAGAATGGCAATCCGCTGCGCATCCAGCGCCTGGTCGACGGCAAGTCATCGCGCGATGCTCTCTAGCCGCCCACAACTGATTGGCTCGGTCCGCTGGAACTGATCGTTCCCACGCTCTGCGTGGGAATGCCTCAACGGACGCTCTGCGTTCGGCTGTTGATGTGACGCAGAGCGTCACTGGCTGCATTCCTTTGCTGCGCGTGGGAACGATCATTGCGGTGTGATGAGCTATCATTGCGCCTTTCCCATTCAAAGATTGACTGCCATGACTGCCGTAACCAACACCTTGCTCAGCGCCCTCGAAGTTTGCGACATGCTTGAAATCGACGGGCTGCACGCTTTCGACTTCTCCCTCGATGAAGACGATAACCTGCACATCGAATGCATGGACGGTCGGGCGCTCAAGCGCTGGGAGTTCAGCATGGCCCAGATCGCGGCGGCGACGTTCGATCCCGACTTGAAGAGCTGGATCATTACCGGTGATTCCGGCGAGCATCGGCTGGTGCCTATGGAAGCGTTCGGCGGTGGTGACGACGAGGACGAAACGAATGAGGATGCGTAACTTCTGGCCACTGTTGATGGCCGGCAGCGTCGGCGCAATGGGCGTGCAGGCGGCAGCGGCCGACAGTTACGAATTGCTGGTGGGCTCCTACACCGCCGGCCAGAGCCAAGGGATTTATCGTCTGAACTTCGACAGCCGCACCGGGCAGATCGACGCCACACCCCTGCAAGTGGTGAAGAGCGCCAACCCGTCCTGGCTGGTCGTGTCCAAGGATCAACATCGCCTGTTCGCGGTCAACGAAAACGGCCCGGGCCAGGCGGATCCGGTAGGGCGTATCAGCAGTTATGCAATTGACCCGAAGACCAATGAATTGAACCTGATCAGTCAGGTGCAAACCCTGGGCAACGAGCCGACGCACTCGAGCGTCAGCGGTGATGCCAGTCACGTGTTTGTCAGCAACTACTCGGTGGCTGAAGACCCGGGCGGCACCCTGGCGGTGTTACCGGTGGGCACCGATGGCAAGCTAAAACCCGTGGTGCAGATGAGCAGTCATCCGTCCAGCCGGGTCAACCCTGAGCGGCAGAAGTCGGCACACGTGCATTCGGTGGTTTCATCGCCGGATGGCCAATACGTGTTTTCCAACGACTTGGGAGCGGACAAGATTTTCGTCTATCGCTTCGACCCCAAGGCCAATCCGGAACGACCATTGACCGCCGCCAAACCCGCGTCCGTCCAGTTGCCACCTGGCAGCGGGCCGCGACATCTGCTGTTCAGTGCCGATGGCAAGCACGCCTGGCTGACCATGGAAATGAGCGCGCAGGTCGCGGTGTTCGATTACCGCGACGGCAAGCTTGAGCAAACGCAGTTGGTCGATCTGGCGGCGGGCCTGCCTACATCGGGCAAGGCTGCGGCTGCGCTTCACGCCTCGGCCGACGGCAAGTTCCTTTACGTCAGCAACCGTGGCACCACCAATCAGTTGCTGGTGTTCGCTATCGACCCGGCGACCGGCCATCTCAAGGAGCTTCAGCGCCGCTCCGTGGACGGTGATCACCCGCGCGAGTTCAGCCTCGACCCGAGTGGCAAGTTCGTGCTGATTGCCAACCAGAAGAGCAATCAGATTGTCGTCGTCGAGCGCGATGCCAAGACCGGTCTGTTAGGTAAAACCGTGCAGAAACTGCCGATGGATGCCCCCAGCGATCTCAAGTTCCTGGTGCGTCAATAGACCGCAGGCCCCGGTTGATGGGGCCTGCAACCTTCTATTAATGAGACTGATATCGGCTAATGCTACAAAGCATTTCAAGGCGCCGCCCCTCGGGCGTTAAGTTTGCTTCACGGCCCCACCGGGCAAGCAAGCCAACTGAACCCGAGGAATACCGCCATGAACTTCAATCTCTTCTCTGTCATCGCCGCTTCCGCTATCTCTGCCACTGTTGCACTGCCTGCCAGCGCCAACGTTGAAATCAGCGACAAAAAATCCCACGCCCAAAGCTATACCCAGAAATACCTGCAACAGAGCGCCAACTTCTACGCCGCGCTGGATCACAAAACCCAACACTGAAATCTGAACCCTGCACCTTTTATGCAGGAGCGAAGTCACTTGCCGATCGACCTGCAAGGCGTCGAAAAGCATCGAAGTGATGTCGCTCCTGCATAACGCGTTTACGACAGCATCATATTGCTATCAATGTATTGCTTGATATCACATGGCCATGAGTTTAGATTTGACGCTGATTTTTTGACTCCTTCCCTAAAAGGATCGACAGCATGGCGATGCGTCTGGCAGTGGTTCTCCTGTTTCTCTATTCCACCCCGATTCTATCGGCTGCCCAGCCCGTTCCCAACGAGCCGGATGCGGCCCGCGAGCGCTTGATGAGTTTTATCGAGGACTAAATACGCTGGGGTCATGATCAATAAAACTGATAGCGACTATGCATAAAGGTCGCTAGTTAACTTGTGTTTTTTGATCGATTCTGTGGGCACTGAAACATGCCCACGGAGAACACCATGGCCAGCGCAATCATCACTTCTGCCAAACACGGCGCCTACCTGGCCATCGGTCTTTACGTGGCCATGGTGTTGGTCGTCAGCCTTTCGGCTCAATCGCAACAAAGCCTTCAAGCACCGATTCAGGTCGCTTATCCCGCCATTCAATTCGAACACCGTGCGCCAAACGTATTGGTCGATCATGCCGACGTGGCGGGAGTGGTGGGGGCATGAAGGGACGCAAGCTCTGGGTCATCGCCTTCCTGGCATTCATGACCAATGGCGCTTCTTTGCTTGGGATCGGGCAGGGTTCGGCGGGATCGGTGGCGCGGGCTATCGAATGCAACCACAACATCGCCCACAACATTCAGACTGCCAAGGCTCTGGAGCTGTTGGTGGGCAATCCGCCGATCAAACCCAATGGTGAATTCTTCGGGCCGTTCCAGGTGGATTGCTCGGTGTTGGGGATGTGCGCGGTGTTGGCCTGAATCCCCAACATATGAGGTCAATTGTGGCGAGGGGGCTTGCCCCCGTTGGGGTGCGAAGCAGCCCTGAATCAGGTTTTCGTAATTTGTCAGATGAAACTCAGTCGCCGGTTTTACGACTGCTGCGCAGCCGAACGGGGGCAAGCCCCCTCGCCACAATGGAATGCTCTTACTTTTGCTTTGCCATCACACCGGTGAACAGGTCTGACTCGATGAAGCGCTGCAACCACGCCTGCAATCGCACATAAGGCGTCTGCCCGAACCACTCGCGATCCACGTGGGCGAACTGCCGCACGAACGGCATCAGGGCGATATCCGTCAGGCTCGGGTGATCGGCCAGCAAGTAGTCACGCCCCTCCAGCAATTCATCCAGCTTGCGCAAAAACACCTCGCCCTCAGACCGGTAAAACGCCATCGGCTGCTCGGGATAACGCTCGGCGTACTTGTAGCGATTCAGGTGCAACTTGAACACTTGATCGTTCTCTTCGATCAACGCGGCGCTGCGTTGCTGTGCTTGCGGGTCATCCTTGAGCAACCAGTCTTGCGGATCGTTCTGCGCCAGTGCCCAGCGCATGATGTCCAGGCTTTCATCGATCACCCGCCCATCCACACTCAGCACCGGTACTGTGCCTTTGTTCGACAGTGCGAGCATTTCGGCGGGTTTGGCCTTGAGGCTGACCTCGACGATATTCACCTCAACCCCCGAGTAGCGCAGGGCCATGCGGGCGCGCATGGCGTAGGGGCAGCGGCGGAACGAATACAGCGTGTTCATTTCACCTCCAGCGTACTCAGGCCGTTGCCTTGACGGTGAACCTGGATTTGCACCGGGATCCGTTCATGCATTTCCTGCACGTGGGAAATCACCGCGACCTTGCGTCCTTGCGCCTGCAAACCGTCGAGAGCGTCCATGGCCAGTTGCAGGGATTCAGGATCGAGACTGCCAAAGCCTTCGTCGATGAACAGCGATTCGATTTTCAGTGTGCTCGAAGCCATCGACGCCAAGCCGAGCGCCAGGGCCAGCGACACCAGGAACGTCTCGCCGCCGGACAGCGAATGCACCGAGCGCAGTTCGTCGCCCATCTCGGTGTCCATCACCAATAACCCGAGCATGCTGCCGCCACGTTTCAACCGATAGCGCCGCACCAGTTGCCGCAGCTGGACGTTGGCGTGATGCACCAGCAGGTCGAGGTTGTAGGCTTGGGCGATTTTGCGGAAGGTGTCGCCGGTGGCCGAACCGATCAGTGCATTCAACCGCGCCCAGCGCTGATACTCGGCGTAGGCGTCGGCGATTTGTTGCGCCAGCGCCTGATTGGCATTCTGTCGACGTTGATCCTCGGCCTGTTCTGCGCGCAATTCGGCGCAACGATGTTCGCTGGCGGCGAACAGGTTTTGCAGCTCTGCCAGCGTCGTGGCCAGTTGTTCGGCATCGAGATTGCCGTTGTGCTGCGCCTGATGATCGAACAGGCGCTTATCCCGCTCCTGCAGCAGCACTTTGGCTTGCTCGATGGCTTTTTCGCTCTGCTGCAAACGTTGACGCAGTTGGCTGACGTGTTGGTCGTCGACGCTCAACAGATCTTCCAGTCCGCCGTCGTCCAGTTCTGGATGTTGTGCGCGCCAGTCGGCGATCTTGGCGCTCAGCTCGCGGTCTTCGGTTTCCAGCGCTAACAGTCGTTCTTGCTGAGCCTTCAGCTCAGCGGCCAGTTGCACAAGCCGCGTGCGTACGGTTTGCAGTTCCTGATTGGCCGTTGCTTCGGCAGTGCGCGCCTGCTCGACGGCCTGATCAAGTTGCTGCTGCCACTGTTCGGCGCTGGCATGTTCGCCCAGCAGTTGCGTCAGTTTTTCCTGGCAAGCCTGTTGCTGCCCGGTCAGCGCCGTGAACTGCTGCTGCGCAGCTTCCTGTTGCTGGATGCGGGTCTGCTGTTGGTACTGTTCTTTCTCCAGCGTCTGCTGGCGCTGTTGCTGTTCGCCGAGTTCTTCGCGCTGCTGGTCGAGTTGTTGCAGGCGCTGGGCGATCTGCCGGTCGAGCTGCATGAAGGTCGCGGCGGGTTCGTTGCGCAAGGCCTCCAGCGTGTCGGCCGGGAGCAGGGTGCTGAACGCCTTCAGTTCTTCGTCCAGACGATGGCGATCACTGCTCAGTTCACGTTGTTGGTTGATCAGGTGTTGTGTGGCTTGCTGACTCGCCGTTTCAGCACTGCGCAGTTGCTGCGCAAGGCGCGCGGCATCCTGTTGCAGGGTGAGCAGGGCGGTTTGCCGTTGTTCATCCTGCGTGATGCTCTGGTTCAACTGGCTGCTTTGTTGGGTTAGCCAGGCATCGCGTTTGCTTGCGTCCTGGGCCAACAGTTGCGCGGACAGTGGGTGCGCCTCCAGGCTCGGGGTCAGGCTTTGTTGCTGAGTCGCGAGCTGTTCTTGCTGTTGCAGCAGTTCTTTTTGCTGAGCAATCAAGCCGCCGACTTCGGCACGCAGATCGGTGAGTTTTTCCTTGAGCAGGTCGACGGCTTTCTGAGCGTTGGCCTGTTCGCTTTCATCATGCCGGCCGAGGCTTTGCAGCAAGGCTTCAGGCTGGTGATAAGGATGATCCGGGCTGCCACAAACCGGGCACGGCTGATCGTCCTGCAACTGCGCGCGCAGTTCTTCGACACTGGCACTGCGCGCCAGACGCTGACGTTCCAGCAGTTCGCGGGTAACGGTCAGGGTCTGTTCGGCGACGCTTAGTTCGGCCTTGGTCTTCACCCCGTCCTGAGTCAGACGATCGCGGTCTTGCTGAGCGGCGAGTTGCCGCTGTTGAAGCTCGGCGCCGCGTTTGTCCAGTTCCTGCTGGCTGGCCCAAAGCCGCGTCAGCTCTTCAAAGGCCCGCAGTTGCTTGCGGTTGTCCTGCAGCAAACTGCCGAGGATCTGAATCTGCTCGGCCACCGCTTCAGGC
Organism: Pseudomonas sp. NPDC089918; assembly: GCF_050280605.1. Lineage (NCBI taxonomy): Bacteria > Pseudomonadati > Pseudomonadota > Gammaproteobacteria > Pseudomonadales > Pseudomonadaceae > Pseudomonas > Pseudomonas sp. NPDC089918. The sequence continues at coordinate 25,422 of NZ_JBNNVP010000055.1, forward strand.
TCGGCGCCAGCTTCTTTGTACAGCACCTCAAGGCTCTGGCGTTGTGTGGCCAGTTCCTCGGCGGCGCGAGCGGCGCTTTGCTCAAGGGCGGCCAGTTCGGCCTGGCCCTTGTTCAGGCGATTGCCGATCAGCATCAGTTGTTGCAGGCGATCGCGGTAGGCGTTCCAGGCATCGCCCAATGGCGCCAGATGAGTGCTTTGCTCAAGCTCCCCGGCAATCCGCTGCAACCGTTCGGCGACCTGTTTCTGTTGCTCGAGCAAACCCTGAATCGTGCCCTGACCCTGAGTGCAGGCCTGTTCCGCCTGCTGCTTGAGGTCGGCACTGAGGCTGGCGTCCTTGACCAGGCGGGCGAGGGTGCTTTGCTCTTCGAAGGCTTGGCGCAGCAGTGGCGCTCTGGATGTGTGTTGGCTTTGCGCGTGGGTCAGCGCCGTTTGGGCGGTGCTCAGGCTCTGTTCGAGTTGAGTCTGTCGCTCGATCAGCTCGCTTTGCTGTTGCGTGTGTTGCTGAATCTGCGCTGCCAGCGGCGTGAGCTGGGCGGTAAGTTCGGTCTTGCGCGCGAACTGATGCCGTTGCGGGGCCAATTGCTCCAGGCGAGTCAGCTTCAAGCGCTCGCCGGCCAGGCTGTTCCAGTGTTGCTGGGCAGATTGCAGTTGCTCGGTGGCGCTCTGTTGCGAGTCTTGCAACTGGCGCAGGTCCTTGAGCCAGGTGTGTTGCAACTCCAGCTGTTTGAGCTGCGCCTGCTGGGTCTTGAGTTGCTGCTGAGCGTCGTTGAAGCGCTCATCGAGTTCGGCCCGGGCTTCTGGCGACAGCGGCGTCACCCCGGTGGCCTGATCCTGCAACAGCTTGTGGGCTTCGCGAGCTTCCTTGGTCTTGTCAAAGGCGCGGCGACCGAGACGGGTGTAGAGCGCGGTGTCGGTGAGCTTTTCCAGCAGCTCGCTGCGGTCGTTGTCGTCAGCCTTGAGGAAGGCGCTGAACTCGCTCTGGGCCAGCATGACGGCGCGGGTGAACTGTTCGAAGTTCAGGCCCAGCGCGGCTTCGAGCTGTGCTTTGTATTCGCCTTTCTGGCTGGCCAGCAGTTGATCCTGATCGATGTCACGCAGGCTCTGGCGACTGGCTTGCAGTTTGCCGCCGGCCTTTTCCCTGGCGCGATTGGCCTCCCAGCGAGCGCGATAGCGGCGACCGTCGATGCCGACGAAATCCACTTCTGCATACCCTTCGCCGGTGCCACGCCGTAGCAGTGTGCGCGGGTCACCAGTGCCGATTTCACCATCGGCGTCCGGGACCTTGGCGTCGCGGCCGGTGTTGTTCAGGCGTGGCACGGCGCCAAACAGCGCCAGGCACAGGGCGTCGAGCAGTGTGCTTTTGCCCGCACCGGTCGGCCCGGTAATCGCGAACAGACCGGCACTGGCCAAGGGCTCCGCAGTGAAGTCGATTTCAAACGGCCCGGCCAAAGAGGCGAGGTTTTTCAGGCGGATCGCGAGAATTTTCATGGTTGTTCGCTCTCCATCTGCACGTCTTGCAACAGCTCGGCGAAGTCCTTGAGCGTTTGCTCGTCGACCTCGCTGCCGTAGTTGTCCTGCCACGCGCGGCTGAACAGTTCCTGGGGCGAAAGCTGATCCAGTTCGATCAAGGTTGTGCCGTCATCGACGCCGTCGCGGCTGCCGTTGCCGGCGTACTCGGCAGCAATCCGCACCAGCCGCACGGCTTTGCCTTGCAGGGCGGTTTCCACTTGATGGCGCAGGTCCGGTTGCGGTTCGTCGAGACGGACCCGCACTTCCAGCCACGGCTGGCGCTGGATATCGGCGAGCAGGTCGATGTTGGGCAGGTCGGCCAGTTGCAACAGGATTTCCGCCAACGGCGCGGCGCCGAGGCGTTGCAAGTGGACAGAGCGCGGAATCAGGCGCGGTTCGACGCTGACCAATGTTTCGCCATCGAGCTGAATGTCGAGGATCTGATGCTGGTAATTGATCTCGGAGAACGACAACGGAATCGGTGAGCCGCAGTAGCGGATGCGCTCTTCACCGTTGACCTTCTGCGGCTTGTGCAAATGCCCGAGGGCGACATAACTGATGCTCGGCCCGAACAGACTGGCGGGCAGGGCTTCGGCGTTGCCAATGATCAGGCTGCGCTCGGAATCTTCCGAGACCGAACCACCGGCCATGTGCGCATGGCTGATGGCGATCAACGCCTGGCCCGGCTTGCGCTTGGCGTTGGCCGCTTCGATCAGCCATTCATGAACCTGGCCAATGCCGCGCAAGTAGTTATCGCCCAAATGCGCGCCGGTCACTTCGGCGGGGCGCAAGAACGGCAACGCCAGGCACCAGGCGGCAATTTCGCCGCTGGCATCAGGCAACGGCAACAACAAACGTTCGGCATCCAGTTGGCCGTCATCGAGCCACAGCACGCGACCGAGGGCGTGAGTGCGCAAGCGCCGCATCAACGGCGCGGGCAGTTCGATGCGCGAGCCGGAGTCGTGGTTGCCGGCGATCATCACGATGGTCAGCAACGGCTGCTGCTCGTGGGCGCTGACGATGAAGTCGTAGAGGCGTTCCTGGGCTTTGACCGGCGGATTGACCGTGTCAAAGATATCGCCGGCGATCAGCAGCACATCGGGCTGATCCAGCTTCAGCTGACGCAGCAGCCAGTCAAGGAAACAGGCGTGCTCGAAATCGCGCTCCTGGCCGTGCAGGTTCTGCCCAAGGTGCCAGTCGGAGGTGTGAAACAGACGCAAGGCGTACTCCGCAACAAAATAAGGTGATGGCCGCGAGGAAAAGGGTGGCGGCTAAAGAGGGGAGAGTTTACTGGCAAACACATGGGATGTGGTCAGACACTGATTTTGTGGTGAGTGGGGCTTTTCTGTGGCGAGGGGGCTTGCCCCCGTTGGGGCGCGAAGCGCCCCCCTACAATTCGTCAGGCCCACCGAGTTGCCTGGATTCACGACTGCTTCGCAGCCGAACGGGGGCAAGCCCCCTCGCCACAACAGCTCATTCATTCCATTGAGCGGGATTATTTCGGATAAAGCGGCGGCAACCCGGTATCGCCAACCAGATCCTGAACCCCTTCGGCCGTGGGGATCGCCCGAATCGCGCGCCAGAGATCCTCGCCCTGCCAGTACTGACCGGTTTCGCTGTACAGCGCGCCGTTCAGGCCGTCCAGTGCATCAGACAGCGGCACAAAACGCGCCGCCATGTCGGCCAGGGTTTCCGGTTGTTGTCGTGCCCAGGCGTCGAGGGCCTGGCGAGTGGCGTGGGAGTCGTTGGCCTGACAGGCGCGTTTGAGGTCGTCGAGCAAGGTGCGTGGGCTTGGGCCGGTCTGCGCCGCCCGCAGGATCGCCGGTTGCCAGCGGGCGCGCCACCAGAGGCCGAAGCCCAGCAGGGTGGTGCAGGCCAGGATCACGGTGCTGAGTTTCCACCAGAGGGCTTCGTTGTTGGCACCGGACATCACCTGCGGGCTGCCCGCCGGGGTATCGACGATCAGGCTTGGATTGCTCGCCACTTGCAGCGTACGGGCCGGCAGGCTGCTGTGTTCCAGATGATCCTCGAAGGTGTTCCACCAGACCACTTCAACGCTTGGCAAATCAATGTTGCCGGTGCGGGTCGGCACCAGGGCTTCACGGTCCTCGCGACTGCCGATCAAGCCGCGCTCGCTGCTCTGGTTGCCCAGCACCGGTTGATCCGGGTAGCGCCGCAGGCCGTTGATCTCGGTGGCGGGCAACGGTGGCAATTGCGAACTGGCGAGGCCTTCGGCGTTCAGGGTCAAGCTGCGGGTCAGCGAGTCGCCAACCTGCAAATGATCCGGTTCCGGGCTCCAGCTTTCGCCGAGGCTCAGGCTGCGGGCCGGCAGCCAGGGAACATCGGCCGGATACGTGTCGGGTTTGGCCTTGACCGTCAGCGGGATCTCGGCGGATTTGACGCGCATCTGCTTGCCCGGTTTTGGCCCTTGAGGTGTTGCGTCCTGGGACGGCCGGGTATCGACCGGCGTGGCACTGAACATCTGTGCCGGAATGGTCAATTCACCGCTGTGCTGCGGGTAGATCGCGTAGCGCATTTCGATCACGCCATGGCGCAATCCGTTGATGACTTTTTCGTAGGTGCGCGACTCGCCCAGCTGTTCGATGCGCGTATCGGGAATCTGCAACGGGGTCAGGCTGCTGTCGTCGTACAGCGACACCGAATGGTAGATGCGCAAGGTCAGGATCGCCTGAGCCTGCACATAGACGCTGTTCTGGTCGAGGCTGGCTTCGATGAACACCGGCGCCAGTGTGTTGCTGCTGTCCTGGGTTTCGCTCTCGATCACCTGCACGGTAATCGGCTGGCTCTGGACGTCGCCCAGTTGCAGCGATGGAATCACCACGCTGCCGTTTTGCCGGGGCAGCAGGGTGATGATCCAGCGCGTGGTCGCCTGAGTGTTGCCGTTGAGGGTGTTCAGTTGGTTGACCTGGCGGGTGCCGCGCACTTCGAACAGCGGCTCCAGCGGGGACAGGTCGGGTTTGCCGAACTGGGTCACGTCGCTGGTCTCCAGGGTCAGTTCGACCGTCTCGCCGGAATTCAGGCGGCTGCGATCGACGCTGGCGACCAGCTCCACAGCCTGGGCCTGAACGGTGCAGAGCAACAGGGCGGGCAACAATGCGAGCAAGAAGGCGGTGAAGCGGGTCATCGAGTTTTTTCCTGATCCTGATGTTGTTGCTGTTCGTACCAGAATTTGCGTCTGAGCAATTCGCCGGGGTCATCCGGGATCTTGCGCAGCCATTGCTCCAGCGCCTGGCGCTGTTCGCCTTCAATCATGTCGCTGGCCGGGCGTCGTGGTGGCGTGGTGCTTTGCTCATCCCCCAACTCGCTGCCCGGGACTTCATTGGCGCCCGGTTGCGGTGGCGTCGTGGGCGGCTGCCCGGCGTCCGGTGTGGTCTGCTCAGCGTCGGTTTTCGGCTCGCCATTGCTGGGTTGGGTGGCGCTGCCCGGCGGCGGTTCCTGGGTGATGGTTTCGGTTTTGCCATCGGCGGTTTTGTCCGGCTCGACGGGCGGCGCTGAGGTTTTCTGCTTGAGCAGGCTTTCCACCAATGCCTTGTTGGTCAGGGCCGGGCGTAGATCCGGTTGACGTTCAAGGGCTTGATCGTAAGCATCCAGCGCTGCTTCCAGCTCACCGCTTTTGGCCAGGGCGTTACCCCGATTGTAGTGGGCGTGGGCATCGGTGCCTTGGGTAAACCGCTGGGCGGCGCCACTGTAGTCGCCGGCCTCATAGAGCGCCACGCCTTGCCACTGCGGATCTTCGAAATGCTGCGCGGCCTCAGCCGGGCGCTTTTGTTTGAGCAAGTGCAGGCCTTGCTGATCGGGACGCAGCCACAAGTCTTCGAAATCGAAGGCGTAGCTCGGTTGCGGCAGCAGGAACAGCAGCGGCAGGCAGAACAGCCAACCGCGGCGCCCGGCACAGGCGGCCAGTAATAACAGCGGCAGTAGCAGCCAATAGCCCTGATCGGCCCAGGTGTCGAGGCGCAACGTCTGACCGTCGTTGCGCAGATCCCGTGGCCCATCGAGCAGGCCAAGGCCGCGCAGGTCGGCATCGTCCAGACGCGCCTGGCGATAACGTCCGCCCAGGCCATTGGCAAAGGCTTTGAGGCTGGGGCCGTCCAGGCGGGGCACCAGAATGGCGCCCAGGTCATCCTTGAGGAAACTGCCGTCGTCCTGCGCGACCGGCGCACCTTCGGCGGTGCCGATACCGAGCATCAGAAATTGCGTGGACTTGTCGTCCAGCGCCTGACGAATCCCTTGGCGTTCCTGTTCCGTCAGCGACGAACCGATCAGCAGGATCCGACCTTGACCGAGTGCGCCCTGATCCAGCAGCGCAAGGGCCTTGGCCACTGCCAGATCGGCACGATGACCGGCTTGGGGCATCAGCGACGGCTTGAGCGCATCCACCAGGTTGCGGCTGGTCGACAGGTCATCCGACAGCGGCACCAAGGTGTGGGCGCTGCCGGCGTAGACGATGATTGCTGTCTGCGCGTCGCTGCGATTTTGCAGCAGATCGAACAGTTTGCGCCGGGCTTGTTCCAGCCTGTTTGGCGCACTATCGGTGGCGAGCATTTCCGGGGTCAGCTCAAGCAACACCACCAGCGGGTCGGCGGGTTTCTGGCTGGTTTGTTCGACGCGCTGCCAGCTCGGGCCCAGCAGGGCCAGCACGGTCAGCACCCAGGCCAGGCCCAGGGCGACCCACGGCAGTTTGCTTTCGCGACCGCTGCCACCACTGAGCAACGCGGCATGGAAGGCCGGCGGCAGAATCATTTGCCAGCGGCCAGCGCGTTTCTGTCGATGCCAGAGTTGCCAGAGCAACCAGCCCAGCAACGGCAACAACAGCAGCCACCAAGGGCGGAACCAGTGCGGCCAGAGCGCAATCATCGGCGCCTCCGCAGGCGCAGGCGTTTGAGCCGCTGACGCCAGTCGGGCAGTTGCGTTTGCAGAAACCGCTCTTTGGTAAACAGCTCCTTGCTAAACAGCCGTTGCAAAGGGTTATCCGGCCAGCGCTCGCGGATCACCAGCAGCATGCTCAACAGCAGTGCCATCGCCAAAGGCCAGTGATACAACGCTTGGGCCGGGCGGGCCTGAGTGGGTTGCTGGGTCACCGGCTCCAGTTTGTCGAGGGTGCGCTTGATCGCTTGCAGTTCTTCGCCGTCGCGGGCGCGGAAGTATTGGCCGCCGGTGGCTTGGGCGATGGCTTTCAAGGCCGGTTCGTCGAGGTCCAGGCTCGGGTTGATGCCAAGGAATCCCAGGGTGCCGCTTTGTTCCGGGTCGGCGCCGATACCGATCGGGTAGATTTTCACCCCTTCGTTGGCTGCCAGCCGTGCGGCGGTCAGCGGATCGATTTCACCGCCGTTGTTGGCACCGTCGGTAACCAGAATCAGCACGCGGCTTTGTGCCGGGCGTTGGCGCAGACGTTTGAGGGCCAGGCCAATCGCGTCGCCGATGGCGGTGTTTTTGCCGGCGATGCCGATCCGCGCTTCGTCGAGCCATACGCGCACGGTGTGCCGGTCGAAAGTCAGCGGCGCTTGCAGATACGCCTGGCTGCCGAACAGGATCAAGCCGACCCGGTCGCCGTCGCGGCTTTCAAGAAAATCACCGAGCAAATGTTGCACCAATGTCAGTCGGCTGACGTCTTCGTCCTGCCACTGCATGTCGGGAAAATCCATCGAGCCGGACACGTCCACCGCCACCAGCAAGTCGCGGCCGCTGGCGGCAATCGGCAGGGGTTCGCCGAGCCATTGCGGGCGCGCCGCGGCGATCAGCAATAACAGCCACAGCAAAATGAATGGTGCTTGCTGACGCCACGCTGGCAGATTCGCCCGGGCACGGCGGCGAGCGAGGCCTTCGAGGTCGCTCAGGAAGCTGACTTTGAGCGCCGGTTCGCCACTGTCGGCCACCGGCAGCAGCACCCGCATCAGCCAGGGCAGTGGCAGCAGGGCGAAGATCCACGGCCAGGCGAACTCAAACATGTTTGCGAATCCAGGTGTCGACAGCTTGAGTCAGGCCGGCGATGGCCTTGTCGTCGAGTTTGCATTCGGGTTTGTAGGCGCCTTCCACTAGCACCATCCAGCGCGTGAGGCCGGCGGCCGGGCAGCGGTTATCAAGGAACGCCAGCCATTTGCGACCGTTAAGGGTGTGGCTCTGGCTGTAGGGGTAATGGTTGCGACACAGGCGTTTGAGCAAGCCGTTGAGTTGCTGCAGCCAGGCACCGGCCGGGGCGCCGTCGTAGGGCTTGGGCATCCGGGCGAGTTCGGCCAGCGCAGCCAGACGCACCGGGTCCAGCGGTTGTTCGGCACGGACGATAGGGCGCTTGTTCGGGATGAAGCGGCGCAACTGCCACAGGCCGAAACCGATCAATGGCAGCAATAACAGCAGCAGCCACCAGCCCGGCGCCGGCGGCCAGAAGCCGATCGGTGGCGGGGAAATCAGCGGTTGCAGTTGATCGAGGCTGCTCATCGACCTTTCCCCGGACGTTGAGGATTGAGGTATTCGCGCAGTTGCTCGACCATTTCGCTTTGGGTGCTCAAAGGCATCAGCAATACCCGCAACTTTTGCGCCAGCAGCTCCCAGCGGGCGATGCGCGCTTCAGCCTGTGCGCGATAAGCCTGGCGCAAGTCGAAATTCAACGTGTCGAGTTCCAGCTGTGCGCCCCGTTCCGCGAAGCGTAAAAGCCCGGCAGCGGGCAGGGCGTGATCCAGCGGGTCGGACACGGGCAGCAGCAACAGGTCGCAATGGCGCGACAACAGGCTCAGCTGCTGTTCGGCACTGTCGGACAAGGCGCGTTCGTCGCAGATCACGATCACCAGGCTGCCGGGGCGCAATACTTCCCGGGCGCGGCGCAGGGCAATGCCGAAGGCGTCGCGGTCGGGCTCGCGTTCGGTATGCAGCGACTGATTGACCCGCACCAGTCGGTTGAGCAATTGCAGCAGGCTTTGCTTGCTGCGTCGCGGTTTGATCTCGTAATGCTCGTCGTCGCCGAACACCAGCCCGCCGACCCGGTCGTTATGGCCCAGCGCGGCCCAGCCAATCAGGCTCGCCGCCTGGGCAGCAAGCACCGATTTGAACATCAGCCCGGAGCCGAAAAACAGTCGACGGCTCTGTTCGACCATGATGAAAATCGGCCGCTCGCGTTCTTCGTGGAACAGCTTGGTATGGGGCTCCTGGGTCCGGGCGGTGACGCGCCAGTCGATGCTTCGCACGTCATCGCCGGCCTGATACACCCGCACCTGATCGAAGTCCACCCCGCGCCCGCGCAGTTTGGAATGGTGCAGGCCGATCAGCGGGCTGCGCTGGCTCGGCGTGGAAAACAACTGCACTTCGCGCACGCGATGACGCATCTGGATCAGCTCGGAAAGGCTGACACGGATGCCCGGCTCGGGCGGCAGGAGGGCGTTCATCGGGGTCAAGCGACGGCTACGACGTCGAGAATCCGCTGGACCACCCGGTCCTGGTCGATGCCAGCGGCTTCGGCTTCGAAGGAAAGAATGATGCGGTGGCGCAACACATCGAACAGCACCGCCTGAATGTCTTCCGGGCTGACGAAGTCGCGACCGGCCAGCCAGGCGTGGGCCCGGGCGCAACGGTCCAGGGCAATGGAGCCACGGGGGCTGGCGCCGTAGGCGATCCATTCGGCCATTTCCGGGTCGAACTTGGCCGGCGTACGTGTGGCCATGACCAGTTGCACCAGGTATTCCTCCACGGCGTCGGCCATGTACAACCCGAGGATTTCCTTGCGCGCGGCGAAGATCGCCTGCTGGCTGACTCGGCGTTCGGGTTTGGTTTCGCCATGCAGCGCTTCGCCGCGAGCCTGTTGCAGAATCCGGCGCTCGACGGCGGCGTCAGGGAAACCGATTTTCACGTGCATCAGGAAACGGTCGAGCTGGGCTTCGGGCAGCGGGTAGGTGCCTTCCTGCTCGATGGGGTTTTGCGTGGCCATGACCAGAAACAGCGGCGACAGGTCGTAGGTGCTGCGCCCGACGCTGACCTGGCGTTCGCCCATGGCTTCAAGCAGGGCCGACTGAACCTTGGCCGGAGCACGGTTGATTTCGTCCGCCAACACCAGATTGTGGAAGATCGGGCCTTGCTGGAATACGAAACTGCCGGTTTCCGGGCGATAGATTTCCGTGCCAGTGATGTCGGCTGGCAGCAGGTCGGGGGTGAACTGGATGCGATGGAACTGTGCTTCGATGCCTTCGGCGAGCTCTTTGATGGCCTTGGTCTTGGCCAGGCCCGGGGCGCCCTCGACCAGCATGTGGCCGTCGGCGAGCAAGGCGATGAGCAAGCGCTCGATGAGTTTTTCCTGGCCGAGAATCTGCGTTGAAAGAAAGGTTCGCAGCGCGAGCAGCGCTTCACGATGTTCCATCGATGACTGTTCCTGGAAAGGGTGACCGAAGACGTTCGAATAACGCCAGGGCTGGGGGCGTTACTTTAATCCATCGCGGGGGGCGGCGACCAACGGCATTTTGTGCAAAGTGCGGGAATTGATGGGCAAAATTGTTGGAAATTTGTAGACAAGGGGCAGGGGGGTGATTTGGCTGGCCTCTTCGCGAGCAAGCCCGCTCCCACAGTTAACCGCGTTCTTCCAGGAAAAATGCAATCAAATGTGGGAGCGGGCTTGCTCGCGAAGGCGTCCGTTCAGGCACTGAGATTCCGAGGCTCAGAGCTGGCTGATGTAAGTACCAGTCCCCTTGAGGATGTTCTGCAAGGTCTCTTCCACCTCAGCCAGATCCTGCGCATCGGTGCTGTGCAGGATTTCCAACGAATCTTCGCCATCGAGCACATCGGCGTCCGCGGCGGCGATTTCGATCAGCAGGCGGTCAGGGCTGAGGGTGACTTTCACACCGTTGAGGGCCGAAGGCTTGTCGTGGAAGATGATCTCCAGCTCATCCTCGTCCGGAAAGCGGCTCATCAGGAACATTTCGCCGTCAGCGCTGGTGCAGCAGAGCATGGCCAAGTTGTCTTCTTCTTCGTCGCACGGGTTGACGATCAAGAGGTCAGTTGTCATTTGCATGGGGAAAATCCTGGCTCGGCGAGCGTGGTGAACGTTACAAAAAGCAATTCTGCCAGCCTTGGGGAATTTCTGCTCGGCTGAGTGTCAGAAGATGTGTCGTGAACATTCGGGGTGTTACTGGTCATTTTTGGCACGCAGGTGCCGTAAAACCGGGCATAAAGCGCCCGATTTTCTACACGACTGCTAATGTTGTTCGAGGCACCTGCCGCGTGCTGCGTACCGTTGACCGAATATGTCGCAGCGCTGCAAGCATGGCCCTTGCCGCAGTCGTTAAGCTGCGCAACGGATGAGCACCCGTAAAGGCATTGCGCTGCACCCAGGCCAGTCGTTTTTGCAGATGCCCATTCTTGGAAGGTGAATGTGACCTGAGTGTCTCGTCCAGCTTCACCCACCTGTCATCCTGTTTCCTCTGCCCGAGAATCAGGAACAGGGTGACGGATTGCCCCGAAAGGGGTTTGCACGCGACGCTTCCATCAATAACAAGCCCAAGCGGAGTACCACAGATGGCGTTCTTCACCGCAGCCAGCAAAGCCGACTTCCAGCACCAACTGCAAGCGGCACTGGCGCAGCACATCAGTGAACAGGCACTGCCACAAGTGGCGCTGTTCGCTGAACAATTCTTCGGCATTATTTCACTGGACGAGCTGACCCAGCGTCGGTTGTCCGACCTCGCCGGCTGCACCCTTTCTGCGTGGCGCCTGCTTGAGCGCTTCGATCACGCGCATCCGCAAGTGCGCGTCTACAACCCTGATTACGAGCGCCACGGCTGGCAGTCGACCCACACCGCGGTCGAAGTGCTGCACCACGATCTGCCGTTCCTGGTGGACTCGGTGCGCACCGAGCTGAACCGTCGCGGCTACAGCATTCATACCCTGCAAACCACTGTGCTGAGCGTGCGTCGCGGCAGCAAGGGCGAGCTGCTGGAAATCCTGCCCAAAGGCACCCAGGGCGAAGGCATTCTGCAAGAATCGCTGATGTACCTGGAAATCGACCGTTGCGCCAACACGGCCGAACTGAACGTCCTGACCAAAGAGCTGGAGCAGGTTCTCGGTGAAGTCCGCGTCGCGGTCGCCGATTTCGAACCGATGAAAGCCAAGGTCCAGGAGCTGATCGAAGGCATCGACAACAGCCAGTTCATCATCAACGCCGACGAAAAGTCCGAAATCAAGAGCTTCCTGGAATGGCTGGTGGGCAACCACTTCACCTTCCTGGGCTACGAAGAGTTCGTGGTGGGCGAGGATCAGAACGGCGGTCACATCGAATATGACCAGAATTCGTTCCTCGGCCTGACCAAACTGCTGCGTGCCGGCCTGACCGTCGACGATCTGCGCATCGAAGACTACGCCGTCAACTACCTGCGCGAACCGACGCCGCTGTCGTTCGCC
>NZ_JBNNVP010000056.1:0-36343 GCF_050280605.1 Pseudomonas sp. NPDC089918
TGCACGGGTCGTATTTGCACTGCTGAAAGGGCAGAGTGAATACCAAGCGAAAACGGGTTGAGGGCTTCCCCTCAACCATAGAATCTCCCACAGGGGATGTGTGGTCATTCAGGTTTGTAGGTGTCGCATCCGGTGTAGAGCCTTGCGTCGTAGTCAGGTAGGGTATTTTCGACCCCGACACGAAACAAGGATCGATTCATGACGTTCAAACGCTCTCGCTCCCTCCTGGCCACCAGCCTTGGCCTGACCCTCGCCCTCGGCGCCTTCACCCCTACAGCCTTCGCCGAACCCCATAAACAAGTCCTCGCCGATGCCGAACAGTACAAAGGTGAAGCCCTGAAACTGCTGGAACGGTTGGTGAACATTGACTCCGGCTCCGGTTATGAGCCGGGCCTGACCCAGGTGAGCGACATCGCCATCGAAGAGTTGAAGAAACTCGGTGCCACTATCGAACTCGTGCCCAACACTCCGGACAAGAGCAACCATGTGCTGGCCACGCTCAAAGGCACCGGCACGGCGAAAATCCTGCTGATGGCGCACATGGACACCGTGTTCAAGGAAGGCTCCGCCGCCGCGCGCCCGTTCCACATCAAGGACGGCCGCGCCTACGGGCCGGGCGTGATGGACGACAAGGGCGGCATCGTCGCCGGGATCTATGCACTGAAGGTCCTGAAAAACCTTGATTTCAAGGATTACGCGCAGATCACCTTCCTGCTCGACGCCAGCGAAGAAACCGGCTCGGACGTCGCCACCCATCTGATCAAGAACACCGCCAAGGCCCACGACGTAACACTCAACCTCGAACCGGGCCGCCCGGCGGATGGTTTGGTGGTATGGCGCAAAGGCAGCGCCACCGCCGTGGTTGAGGTCAAGGGCAAGGCATCTCACGCTGGCGTCGCGCCGGAACTGGGACGTAACGCGGCCATGGAAGCCGCGCACCAGATCCTGCAACTCGGCAAACTGGGGGATGCGCAGAAGAAAACCACCATTAACTTTACCGTGCTCAATGCTGGCGATCGCACCAACGTGATTCCGGATCAGGCCACCGCCAAGGCTGACGTGCGGGCAGCGGTGCCGGAAGAGTTCGACCGGATCGAGAAGGACCTGGCGCGAGTCTCCAAGGACAAGCTGATTCCCGAGACTGAAGTGACCACTACCCTTAAACGCGGCTTGCCACCGATGCCGCAAACGGCGGAGTCGGATCGCTTGATGGCCATCGCCCAGGGGATTTACGGCGAAATTGGCCGTAAGCTGACGGAAGAAGGCAGCGGCGGGGCGGCGGATGCCAGCCTCTCGGCCGGGGTGGGTACGCCGACGCTGGATGGGTTCGGGATTGTCGGCGGCAATATCCATACCCCCGAGGAATACGCCGAGGTCGAGAGCGTGGCGCCACGGATTTATCTGCTGTCGCGGATGATTATGGAATTGACCAGGAAGTAATCGGCCAGATCATTCCTTGATGTGGGGCCGGCTCCCTGTGGCGAGGGGGCTTGCCCCCGTTCGGCTGCGCAGCAGTCGTAATCCAGACGACTCGGTGGGGCTGAAAGAATGCAGGGGCCGCTTCGCGCCCCAACGGGGGCAAGCCCCCTCGCCACAGGGGCCAGATGTCACACCATCATTTCCGCCGAACCCTCACTCTTTGACGCTCATATATTCCTTCGCCCAAACGATGTATTCCTCAGGCTGCGTGTACGTATGCGTCAGTTCAGTCGCGCTCAGATCCGATGCCTGGGTGAAGATCTGGCGTTGTTCGCGCAGGCTGTCATAAGTCGCCTTGATCGCCGCGAAGTACGCACCATGCCCGTCGATGGTGACGCGCACACCCAGTTCGGCCAGGCGATTGTCGTCGCGCAGCAACGGGTTGCCATAGGTGACCAGCATCAGCGGTACGCTCAGGTGCTCGGCGATTTGTTCGAGGTGGTCGAAGTCCCGCACGCCCACCATACAAATCCCGTCCGCCCCGGCCTGTTGGTATTGCTTGGTGCGGCTGATGATCTCCTGAACCGGCAGGATCCCGGCATTGGTCCGCGCAATGATCGCCATTTCCGAGTCGACCCGGGCTTCGAGCGCCGCGCGAATCTTGCCGACACCTTCGGCAACCGTGATCAGGTCGGTGGACTTGCGGCCGAATTGCGCCGGCAACAGGGTGTCTTCAATGGTCAGCGCGGCCACGCCGGCGCGTTCGAGTTCGACGATGGTGCGCATGACGTTGAGCGCGTTGCCATAGCCGTGGTCAGCGTCGGCGATCACCGGCAATTGGGCCACACGGCCGATGCGGGTAGCCTGCTCGGCGAACTCGCTCAGAGTAATCAAGGCAAAGTCGGGGGCGCCCAACACCTGCAACGACGCGACCGAACCACCGAGGATCCCCACTTCAAAACCCAGATCAGCGGCAATGCGTGCCGACATCGGGTCGAAGACCGACGCGGTGTGATAGCAGGCGTTGGAGGCGAACAGTTGGCGGAAATTACGGCGCAAATCTTGATGAGACAGCCTGGACATATGAGTTCCACCAATACAAAGGAATGGAAGGGCTTGAGCAAAAGTGTCAACGCCGAAGGAACAAAAGGCTATCACGGGGAAGGGTAAAGAATGATGACGAATTTGTCGGCCAAGGGATGCAAGATCAAAGGATCGCAGCCTGCGGCAGCTCCTACAGGATGTTCAACGATCGATGCGGACGGGTGAAGAATGATGTAGGCGCTGCCGAAGGCTGCGATTTTTTTCCGATCACGCCGCCACCGCCTGCTGCTGTCGGTTGCGCAGCGGCACGGCACGCACCGAGTTGCCGGGTTGCAGTTGCAGGCGTTTGGCAGTGAGTCGGTCGACGATCAGGCTGTTGCCGACCAGCCGCGCCTGGGCAGTGGTGATGCGGCAGTTTTCCAGGCGGCGGTTGTGGATCAACCATATTGGCGCCTGGTCGTCGGGCGTGCCGATGGCCAGCTCCAAGCGTTGGCTGTCACGCACCGTGCGGATTCTCGATACCGGGGCTTCGATCACCGGGCCGGCGTCGAAGATGTCGATGTAACCCTTATGAGCAAATCCCTCGGCGGTGAGGATCTTCAGTGCAGGTTCGGTGTTCGGGTGCGGCTTGCCGATCACCGCCTGCGCCTGTTCGGTGAGCAGGCAGGTGTAGAGCGGCTGGCGCGGCATCAGTTCGGCGATGAATGCTTTGCTGCCAAGCCCCGACAAGTGATCGGCATGGCTGAAATCCATCTTGAAAAAGTGCCGACCCAGGCTGTCCCAGAACGGTGAGCAGCCTTGTTCGTCGGCACTGCCGCGCAGTTCGGCGATAAGCTTGTCGCCGAACAGATGGGGGAACTCGGCAACGAACAGCAGGCGCCCCAGCGACAGCAGTCGACCATTATTGCCATGACGTTGATCGTGTCGCAGAAACAGCGAACAGATTTCCGATTGGCCGGTCATTTCGTTGTTCAGGAACAACGTAGGGATCTGGCGCGCAATACCCAGGTCCGGCGAGGAGCTGACCGTGAGCCCCACCCGGTAGTTGTACCAGGGCTCCCGCAGGCCGACAGCCCCCACCAGGGCACTGACGCCGACCACTTGTTGATCGTCGTCCTCAAGCACGAACAGGTAATCGGCGTCCGCACGCTCGACCTGTTCGGCAAAGGTGCGCTGGGCCCAGCGTACACGGTGGGTCAGGCGCTCTTCACTGGCCGGCAGGGTGGTGAACCCGGGGCCGGCCCGTTGCACCAGATCAAGCAAGGCGGGCAGGTCGGTGACTTGAACCGGGCGGACAATCATGATGCAACTCCTTCTTCGCGCTTGTTCGGGCGCTGTCGTTGGGCACGGGGCCGGTGGCGGCTCACAGGGCGATCAACCGGATTGCGCTGGTGTCGGTCACATTCAGGGCCGCGCACATCTCGGCGCTCAAGGCCACGGGTTGCCCGGCGTGGTAGTCCAGTTCGGCAACGATTGCGCGGTAGTCCTTCAACGAATCGTTGCTCACCAAGTAACTGCCGCGCGCATCGATGGCTGAGTCAGGATGCACCGTGCCGATCTGGCTCTGGGCGATGGAGCGAATGCTCGAGGTGCGTGCGTACAGCGTCGGGCCAGCGTCGAACAGGTCGATGTAGCTGTTGGTCTCGAAGCCTTCGCGTTCAAGAATGTCGAAGGCCTCTTGACCGTCAGGATGAATCCGGCCGATACAGGCCTGTGCCGCTGGCGGCAGCATCGGCACGTAAATCGGGTATTGCGGCATCAGTTCGGCGAGAAACGTCCGGCTCTGCAGACCGCAAAGCCGTTCGGCCTCAACGTACGGCAGGTCGAAGAAATGCTTGCCCAGCGCATCCCAGAACGGTGACTGGCCCTGTTCGTCGCTGTAGCCAACGATTTCGGTGATCACCGCTTCGGCAAAGCGCGCCGTGTGGGCGGCGATGAACAGCAGCCGCGCCCGGGACAGTAATTCGGAAAACCGCGTGCGTTCCAGTGCTGCGTCGATATGGAAACCGCGCAGCAACGTATGGCCACTGAGGTCGTGGCACAACGACAGCGCCGGCACCCCGTGCTCGATGTTCAGCTCCCGTGAGGCGCTGGTGAAATGGCGGTTGCGCAAACTGTAGAACGGCTCGTTGAACCCTGCGGTGGCGAGGATTTCCGAGCAGCCGACAAGATGGCGAGTCGTGAGATTTTCCAGCACGAAGAAATAGTTCTCCGGACCAGGCCCCTGGACGTCTTTTTCGAACGAAGCGCAGGAGGCGAGAATCTTCTCGCGCAGGCGTTCGGTGTCGTCCGGCAAGGACGTGACCCCCACCAGACTGTCGCGCGCCAGTTGCTGCAACTGGGGCAGGTCGGTTAACTCCACCGGGCGTAAGACCAGCATGGATGTACTCCTGTATCAAAGGGTTCGGCGATTTGCACCGAACCTGACTATCACTGTCGGTTTCCACGCTTGAAATCGGCAGTCGCCTGAATTCATGTCAGACGCTGCCCTTTTTCTTGTCAGCCATTGCTTGGGTCGGTGCTCGGATCAGGCAGCGCCGTGCTGGCACCCAGTTTGTTGAGGAAGAATAGATAGACCAGCCCCAAGGCAATCCAGATCAGGCCGAGTTTCTGTGCATCGACGCCCATGTTGTACATGATGGCCGCGACGATGATGAAGCCGATTACCGGGCAGATCAGGTGACGGATCACCTGGCCGGACTTCTGCCGACGCCAGTAATAGTTGATGACGGTCAGGTGCAGCAACATGAAGCCGCTCAGGGCGCCGAAGTTCACCAGGGAGGTGAGGGTGTCCACCGAGTTGATGAACAGGTAGCAGATCACCAGCGACAGCACCGCCACCAGATAGATGCTCAAGTACGGCGTGTTGTGTTTCGGGTGCACCTTGGCCAGCACTTTCGGCAGTTTGCCGTCCCGGGCCATGCCGAACAGCAGGCGCGAAACCGCCGCTTGCGAGGTGATCGCGACGGCTACGCCCCAAGCCAGGGCGGTGGCCACGGCGGTCAAGGTTGCCAGCCAGCTGCCGGCGGCGATTTCGGCAATTTCATAGAACGCAGTGTCGGCGGACTTGAAGCCCAGGCCGGCGGCCAGATCCGTGGCAATCCAGGTCTGCACGACGAAGATCACGCCCATCACCAGCAATGTGATCAGCGCAGCTTTGCCGACGCTGCGGCCAGGGTCGCCCTTGATCTCTTCGGCGAGGGTGGAAATCGCATCGAAACCGAGGAACGACAGCACGGCAATCGACACCGCTTGCATCAGCAAGGCGAAGTTGAAGGTCTCGGGGTTGTACAGCGGCGCCAGGGTCAGTTGACCATTACCGCCGCCGCTGTGCAGGGCATTCCAGGCGTAGAACAGGAAGATCCCCAGCACCACCAGTTGCGCCAGTAGAAAGACGATGTTCATCCGCGCGGTGAAGGTAATGCCCCGCAGGTTGACGAAGGTGGCGCTGACCAGAAAGGCCAGAATGAAGCCGACTTTCGGGATATCCGGGTACAAATGATTCAGCGCCATCGCCGCGTAGACGTAGAGCAGCGGCGGAATCAGCAAATAATCGAGCAGCATCAGCCAACCGGCGATAAACCCGACATGCGGGTTGAGGCCGCGTTGTGCGTAGGAATACACGGAGCCCGCAATCGGAAAGGCCCGGGCCATGCTGCCGTAACTGAGGGCGGTGAACAGCATCGCCACCATGCCGATGATGTAGGCCAGCGGCACCATCCCCGGGGCTTCGGCGTTGACGTAACCATAGACGCCGAACGGGGCGATGGGGATCATGAAGATCATCCCGTACACCACCAGGTCCGTCAGCGACAGGCTACGTTTCAACTCTTGCTTGTAGCCGAATTCTTCTATTTCCATGAAGCCCTTCTCCTTGATTTGAAAGCAGCTGCACGCTGCGAGTTTGAAGCTATTGCTCTACAGCAGTGGCGCCAGATAATCGGTCCAGCGACCGACGTCCTCGGGCGTGCGCAGCAGATCGTTGCGTACCTCGATCAGTACCGAGTCCAGCCCTCGTGCATCGCCGTGAACCGGCACGGTCATGTCACCCAGCGGATCGACCTTGTACGGCTGATTACCCGCGACTTTCAAGGGGTGCCGACTCAACCCGTCAATCACTCGCTGGGCGTACTCCCCGGCCTGTCCGTACAACACGCCGACTTCCAGCGCTCGTGGCTGGCCGTAATATATCGGCGTGAAACTGTGAATCCCCACCACGCGAACCGGCCGACCTTGCGCCACACGGGCGTCGATCAAGGTTTGCAGGCGTGCATGAAACGGCGTGAACAGGCAGTGTCGGCGATAATCGCGGGTGGCCTCGTCCAGATCCCGATTACCCGGCACCTGATAAATTTCGCTCTGCAAAGGAATGCTGTCCGCGGCATGGCGTGGGCGGTTGAGGTCGACCAACAGCCGTGAATAATTGGCCGCCAACAGGGTGGCGCCCAGTGTTTGGGACAAGCCCTCGGCCAGCGCCAGGGCGCCGATGTCCCAGGCGATGTGTTCGCGAGCGGCCTCGTGGCTCAAGCCCAGATCATTCAGCCCGGCCGGGATAAAACGACTGGCATGTTCACACACCAGAATCAGCGGGTGCCCGGAGGCTTCCCGGCTCAGGGTATACGCGGGCTGGGTATAGAGGCCCAGTTCGGCGGATTCAGTACAGGCGCGCATAGTGCTCACAAAGTTCGGCGGGCGAGAGCTGTTCCGTCAGCCTCAGTTCCTCGGTTTTAAGGGCGAAGTAGGTGCCCAGCAAGGCGCTCGGCAGGGCTTCGATCAGCGCCTCGCTGTTGCGCAGGCATTCCAGGGCCTGGGACAGGGACGCGGGCAGGGCGACGATGCCGCGCGCCTGGCGTTGCTCTTCGTTCAGGGAATCGGGGACTTCATCGGTGATCGCGTTCAAGGCCAGGTGCTGCTCGATGCCCAGGCGCCCGGCGATCAGCAACGCGGCCATGGCCAGATGCGGCGAGGCGGTGGCGTCCATGGCGCGAAATTCCAGGTTGTACTGCGCCGCCACGGCTTTGCCGCCCAGGCTCACGGTCGGGCAAATCCGCAGCGCCGCTTCGCGGTTGCGTTGGCCGAGGCAGGCGTAGGAAGCGCTCCAGTGATGAGGCTGCAAGCGTTCGTAGGACACCGGTGTCGGCGCGGTAAAGGCGCAGAGCGCCGGCAAATAATGCAGAACGCCGGCGGCCCAATGCTGGCCGAGGGTCGACAGGCCGTTGCTGGTGCCTGCGTCGTACATCACCGGGTGGCCGGTCAGATTCTGCAGGCTCACGTGCAAATGCACGCCATTGCACACCGCCTGCTCGGAGGTCTTGGGCGCGAAACTCAAGTCCAGGCCCATTTGCCGGGCGATCTCACGGGTGATCTCTCGCAGGTTCACCGCGCGGTCGGCGGCGGCGACGCCGAGGGCGGGGCGGCAGGTGATTTCGTATTGGTGCTTGCCATATTCCGGCAGGAACATCTCCGGCTCCACACCGCCGGCACGCAGTGCACTGAGCAACCAGCCGCCGAACTCGGCGCCCTGGCGCTGCGCCTCAAGAGAGAACGCCAGATGCTCAGCCGCGCCGCTGCCGAGGTTGAATTCATGTTCGAACGCGGCGTTGATCTGCAGTCCCAATTCGCTGCGATAACGCTCCACCTCGTTGTGCAACAACGTACGCGGGCAGGCGCCCCACGGGCGGCCATCGGTTTCGCGAATATCGCCGTGAATGAAGTCCAGCGCCGGGGCATTGGCGTCCGGGCCGTTGTTGACGGTCACACGGCTGCTCATGTCGGGGATCAGCCGCAAGTCGCCATAAGCGCCCCATGGATTGGCGGAAGCGATGATGTCTTGCGGGGTCAAGGCGCTGTTGGCCGGCACCCAGCCGCAGCCCGTCGCTTGATAGGCATCGAGTTCGTCCGTGGGAAAGGAACGGCCGCGCGTCACGCCGATCAGGTCGGTGGTGACGATGGTGGTCATGGGTAATGGCGACAGGCGTTCGCTCATGGCTGCATCTCCTGCAACCGGCCGAGTACGGTCCGGGTGTCGGTGATCCAGCAGTAGCCCTTGATGGCATTCAGGCAGGCGTAATGCCGTTGTTCGGTGTAAGTGGCGCAGGCATCTTCGACCAGCGTCACCAGGTAACCGCGGTCGGCGGCGTCACGCACGGCCATGTCGACGCACTGGTCG
Organism: Pseudomonas sp. NPDC089918; assembly: GCF_050280605.1. Classification (NCBI taxonomy): domain Bacteria; kingdom Pseudomonadati; phylum Pseudomonadota; class Gammaproteobacteria; order Pseudomonadales; family Pseudomonadaceae; genus Pseudomonas; species Pseudomonas sp. NPDC089918. Next base: position 8,633 of record NZ_JBNNVP010000056.1, read on the forward strand.
GTGACGATGCCGGCGATGATCAGGTGTCGGGTTTCAAGGTTGCGCAGCACGTAATCGATGTTGGTGGAATTGAAGACCCCGGAAGAGGTCTTGGGCAGCACGATTTCGTTTTCGATCGGCGTCAGGTCATCGATGATTCGCGCTTGCGGGCTGCCCTTGGGCAGGTGCATGTCCGAGAGTTTGTGATCCAGCGAACGATCGCGACCATCGGCGGTGAGGCTTTCGATGAGCGTGTGCAGCACGTTTTGTCGTGCATTACGAAAGGCACTGAGCAGCCGGCGTTGATTGGGCACCACTTGCATGTGGGCGCGGGTCAGAAAGTATTCGGCATCCGGCCCGTTGAGGTGCGCGTCGAACTGCGGCTCAAGCCAGGCACGCTGCATGTCCACCAGCAACAGTGCGGTGTGGTCGGTGGCAAACGGCAAATCCCGGGGCGAGTGGTGGGGGAGCGTGAACATCCTTATTTTTCCTCCAGCAGGTGAGTGTCGAAGTCGTTCCGCAGGGCATCGATGCCTTCCAGGCGATCGGCCAGATCGGGGCTGCGCAGTGACAGGCAGGCAACCAGTGCTTCAACCTGAGCCAGCGCCGGAACCATCGAGTCGAAGGCCGACGCCGATTCCACCGGGGCACTGATGATCAGGTCGGCCATTTCTCGTAGCGGTGACGCGTAGATGTCGGTGAACAGCACGACCCGCGTATGTCGGCTCTTCGCGGCATTGGCGACCCGCAGGGCCTGGGACTGGTAGCGGCGATAATCGAACACCAGCACCACGTCCTGACGCTGCACGTCGAACAGCCGGTCCGGCAATTGCGCGTTGTCTTCCAGGGCAAAACAGCCGGGCCGCAGCAGGCGCAGATGGTTGAGCAAATAGTTGGCGAGGAAGCTGCTGAAGCGGCCGCCATAACAATGGATCTGATGGCGGGTGTCGAGCAGCCATTCGATGAGAATTCGTACATCTTCGGGTTGGGTCAGCGCCTGGGTCTCAACCAATGCCCGATGGCTGTTCGCCAGATAATGACCCCAAGGGTCATCTTTATTGAGATGGGCGCGGGGTTGCAACAGGGTACTGGGAGAGCGCAAGCGGTCATCCATGTCGCTGAGCAAGGCTTCCTGAAAGTCAGCATAACCGCTGAAACCAAGCTTCTTTACCAGCCGCACGATGGTCGGGTCGCTGACACCGGCATGTTCGGCCAGACGTGACATCGGGCCCAGCCCGTTACGCGGGTACTGATCCAGCAAGGCACGTATGACTTTGCGTTCCGACGGCGTAAGTTCCAGGCCGGGATCGGTGATCAGGTCTCTGAGAGAGGGCATCCGGGCTCCTGCTGGATGGGTGTGTCGGTTTCGTTTCATAAATTGCTAAAACAGTATTTATGTAACGGGTGCTACATGTCTAGCGAATTTTTCCACGGGTTTTCAAAGCCCCAAATTGGGGCGAAAACCCCGTGCGCCGGGGGCTACGCGGATGTCGACTGGCTTTGTAGGACATCGCCCATGGTTGTGTGAGATATCGCCATTTCTTGGGGGAAATTGGAGACTGTAGGAGCTGTCGAGCCTGCGATCGGCTGCGAATCAGTTGTGAATCGGGTTGACGCGGTCTGCCTGACACACCGCGACTTCTGGTTTTACGACTGCTGCGCAGCCGATCGCAGCCTCGCAGGCTCGACAGCTCCTACAGGGCCGATCGCAGCCACGCGAGCTCGGCAGCTGCTACGAGGAATGCGTTCAGAGTGCGCGCTTCTTGCGGCACAATGACCCGGTTGTTCGCGGCGTCGTGCCGTTTTCCATCCTATCGACAGAGTGATCTTCCGTGCAGGCGACCCGCTTGACCCTGATGTGCCACGCTCGAACCGTCGCACAAAAATTGGCGCGTTTTCCTACGAATGAGCCGTTGGAAATGGATTGGCAATCGGCGAAGGGTTCGCGTTGCCGCCAGTTCAAGGGCACCCCCCGTTTGCTCTGTGGCCCGGAACTGCGGACCCGGCAAACCGCTGAGCTGTTTGGCCACGACGTGGAGATTGTCACGGCACTGGCAGATTGCGATTTCGGACGCTGGAAAGGCACGTCGATCGACGACCTGCAAACATCCGAACCCGAGACGCTCCAGGCCTGGCTCAATGACCCGACCTCGGCACCCCACGGTGGAGAATCGGTGGCACAACTCGGTGAACGGGTGGCTGCGTGGTTGAATAGCCTTGAGGCGACGCCGGGGCATATCGTTGCCATCACCCATCCTTTTGTCATCCGCGCCGCACTGATGCAGGTGTTGCAGGGCGTAGCGTTCAACCAGATCGACGTCGAACCGTTGTCGGCCATCGAATTGCGGTTCAACGGTCGCTGGCGACTACGCTTGATGGGCACGGACCCTGAGGGAACACATTGATGAAAAAACTTCTGGTCATCGGTGTCGGCGCCGGCAACCCCGACTACATCACGATGCAGGCGGTGAAGGCGCTGAACCGCGTCGATGTGTTTTTCCTCATGGACAAGGGCCAGAGCAAAGACAAACTGATCGACCTGCGCCGCGAGCTCTGTGAGCGCTACATTACCGATCGCGACTACCGCTTCGTTGAAGCCCACAGCCCGGAGCGGGAGCGCGGGGATGTGGACTACAAGGCCAGCGTCGAAGATCTGAACCGCGCCAAGCAGCAGACCTTCGAGCGGTTGATCAACGAGGAAATGACTGACAATCAGTGCGGCGGTTTTCTGGTGTGGGGCGATCCCGCGTTGTACGACAGCACCATTCGGATTCTGCAGGCGATTCTGGCGTCAGGCCGGTGTGTGTTCGAGTTCGAGGTAATTCCCGGAATCACCAGCGTGCAGGCGTTGGCGGCGCAACATAAGGTGCCGCTGAATCGCATCGGGCGCTCGATTGAAATCACCACCGGCCGGCGGTTGGCGGCGGGGCAGGTGAGTGATGCCGACAGCCTGGTGGTGATGCTGGATGCGCAAGATGCCTACCATCAGGTGGCCGATCAGGAGACGGAGATTTACTGGGGGGCTTACCTGGGGACGCCGGATGAAATCCTGATCAGTGGCAAGCTCAAGGATGTCGCCGATGAGATTGAACGGGTGCGTAAGGCGGCGCGGCTGGCGCATGGGTGGATTATGGATACCTATCTGTTGCGCAAGCCTTGAGAAAACTGGTGTCTGGACTGGCCTCATCGCGAGCAGGCTCGCTCCCACATTAGACCGCGACCGTCCAGACCACTCGGTCAACTGTGGGAGCGAGCCTGCTCGCGATGAGGCCCTCAAAAACACCTCAAAAAATCGCCTTTACCTCACGCCCAAACCGCTCCCGATACACCGACGGCGGCACGCCGACCACGCTGCGAAACGCCACCCGGAAACTCTCCACCGAACGATACCCACAGCGCTGGGCAATCTGCTCGGTGTTCTGGCGGGTGCTCTCCAACAATTCGCGGGCCCGGGCCAGGCGCTCATGCTGCAACCATGCCTTGGGCGGCAGGCCGCTGGCTTCGGTGAACCGCCGCAGGAACGTGCGTTCACTCATGGCCGCTTCGCTGGCCAGGTCGCGAACTTCCAGCGGTTCGTGCAGACGTTCCCGCGCCCACTGCATGACCCGCGACAGATCGCTGCGTGGCGTGGAGCTGACCGGTGACGGAATGAACTGCGCCTGGCCGCCGGTGCGTTGCGGCGACATCACCAAGCGCCGCGCCACCGAGTTGGCCACCTGAGTGCCGAAATCCCGCGCGACCAGGTGCAGGCAGGCATCAATGCCGGCGGCGCTGCCGGCCGAGGTGATCAATTGCCCGGAATCGACATACAGCACGTCCGGGTCCACCTGTATGTCCGGAAAACGTTCGGCCAGTTCCGCGGTGTAGCGCCAATGCGTCGTGGCGCCGTGACCGTCAAGCAAACCGGCGGCCGCCAGTACAAATACCCCGGAACAGATCGACAGCAATCGCGCGCCCCGGGCATGGGCCTGGCGCAGGGCGGCGAGCAAGGGTTCAGGCACCGCCGCGCTGCGGTCGCGCCAGCCGGGGATGATAATGGTCCGCGCCTCTTCCAGCAGTTCCATCCCGCCGTCGGCCAGCACCTGAATGCCGCCCATGGCACGCATCGGCCCTTGGTCGACGGCAACGATGCGATGCTCGTACCAAGGGAAATCGAACTCCGGCCGCGCCAGGCCGAAGATCTCCACGGCGATGCCGAATTCGAAAGTGCAGAGGCCGTCATAGGCCAGAATCGCGACCAATCCAGGGGTGGGCTGCATTTGGCGGAAAATTCCCGGTGAGTGTCTTGTGCGCCACTGTAGCGACAAGCGTAGGGCAGATAAAGTCTTCCCACACCCACCGAGATTTTGGAGTACAGCCCATGCCCAGCCTGGTTCGCGAAATTCCCGCCGCCCCATCTGCCATCGCCCTGATGCATTTCAGCAGCCGTCTGACCTTCGAGACCGATTGTTCCGACGTCTTTGGCAGCCAACAGGCCGGCGAGGTGGATTTTGTCCTGGTCGACGTGCGCGGACCGTTGGCGTTCGAACGCGGACATGTGCCAGGCTCGATCAACATCCCGGGACGGCTGATCACGGCTGACGGCCTTGCGGCTTATTCAAAGTCCACGCTGTTTGTGGTTTATTGCGCAGGGCCCCACTGCAACGGCGCCAACAAGGCCGCGGTGAAGCTGGCGGCGCTGGGTTACCCGGTCAAGGAAATGATCGGCGGGGTGACTGGGTGGCTGGATGAAGGGTTTGAATTGAGTGTTGCGGTTGCACGCACCACAACGGCGGTCATTGGTTGCGAATGCTGACATTCAGGCACAGGTGATCAACTGTGGCGAGGGGGCTTGCCCCCGTTGGGTCGCGAAGCGGCCCCAAACCCTGCCACCTCATTTTGTCGGGCACACCGCATTAACCGGTTTTACGACTGCTTCGCAGCCGAACGGGGCGATGCGGCGTTCCGACAAGCCCCCTCGCCACAAAAGCTCATCAATTCTCAGATTCAGCGATTAGCTGATGAAGCCGCCCACCACTCATCCAGCGTCACCTGCAACCAGCCAAACACGGCTGCATAGGCGGCGCTGTCCTGTGGCCCCCGTGGCAACGGCGACTCTTCGGCAAAGTACTCATTGAGAATTGCCACCGATTCGGCATTCCACTCCGGGTGGAACTGCAACCCCACCCGAGTCGCTCCGACGCGGTACATCTGCTGCTCACACACGTCACTGCTGGCCAGCAATTGCGCATCCTCAGGCAGATCGATCGCGTCTTCGTGCCATTCCAGCACCTTCAGCGTCTGGCCATCCGCAAAGGTCACGGTCGTCCAGCCAGTTTCGGGGCGAGCCATGCGCCGCACATCCCCACCCAGGCTCAACGCCAGCAATTGCGCGCCCAGACAAATCGCAAACACCGCCGCGCCCTGAGCCAGACTCCCCGCCAGCCACTGACGCTCCGCTTCCAGCCACGTCGGCCCGGCGTTGGATTCATAAGGCCCACCCAACAGAATCGCGGGGGCCGCGCTCACCGGCGGCAACTGGCTGAGGTCGGCGCGAAACACGTTCAGCGTAATGCCACGGGCCCGGGCCCATTCGGCAATGGCGCCAGGACCTTCGGCGGGATGATGCTGGATCAGGTTCAACGTGGTCATCACGCTTCTCTTCCGGGGATGGGTTGGCGGGGTCAATGTGCGGCAAAAAAAGCTTCATTGCCAGTGCGACTGTTCGGTCGGAGCACACCCGAAACCGCGTAGGTTTTGTCTGAAGCAAAGGATTGTCCTACAGCCTTTGCACCACCGTGGCGCACGTTTCAAGTACCTTGAATCCCTCGGCTGTTTTTCTGTAAGTATTTGTCGCTTGAACACAATCTGCCCTCCTGAAGCCGCTCTAGACTGCCGGCCACTTCGGTCTTCACTAACCGAAAGCTGCCAAATAAAAGTCTCCGCACACAGGAGTTATAAATGAAGAAGCGAGTGATGTTCGGTGCCCTGGCACTGTCGATGTTGTCCCTGACCGCCATGGCCGATGACGCCAAGCCGATTCGCCTCGGTATCGAAGCCGGCTACCCGCCATTCTCGATGAAAACCCCGGACGGCAAACTCACCGGTTTCGACGTGGACATCGGCGATGCGTTGTGTGAGCAGATGAAAGTGAAGTGCACCTGGGTCGAGCAAGAGTTCGATGGTTTGATCCCGGCCCTGAAGGTCAAGAAAATCGACGCGATCCTGTCGTCCATGACCATCACCGACGATCGCAAGAAGAACGTCGATTTCACCATCAAGTACTACCACACCCCGGCGCGCTTCGTGATGAAGGAAGGCATCGACGTCAAGGATCCGCTGACCGAGCTCAAAGGCAAGAAAGTCGGTGTGTTGCGCGCCAGCACCCACGACCGTTTCGCCACGGAAGTGCTGGTGCCGGCCGGCATCAACCTGGTGCGTTACGGTTCCCAGCAGGAAGCCAACCTGGACATGGTCGCCGGTCGCCTCGACGCGATGCTGGCCGACTCGGTCAACCTGGACGACGGTTTCCTGAAAACCGACGCCGGTAAAGGCTTCGCCTTCGTAGGCCCGACCTATGAAGACGCCAAGTACTTCGGCGGCGGTGCCGGCATCGCCGTGCGCAAGGGTGATAAAGAGCTGGCGGACAAATTCAACACCGCTATCACCGAAATCCGCGCCAACGGCAAGTACAAGCAAGTGCAGGACAAGTACTTCAATTTTGATGTTTACGGCCATTAATACGCCGTAGAAAAAGTGGCCACTGTTGACGCGGTGGCCACTTTTTTTATGCTCTCACTATTGAGATGAGAAACCTGTGGGAGCGAGCCTGCTCGCGATGGCGACTTCAGCAACACCTGAAATGCCCGAGCATGCTTCACAGTGTTAGGCTTTGCCCCGAATCCTGCGCGCTGTGAAGGAAGGTTTATGTTGAAGTTACTCGCTCTGCTCACGCTCCTGGCGTCCACCGCCGTCCACGCTCAAACCCCGCTGCACACCGATCTGCCGCTCAAGTACCTGGAGCAGGCCCATGCTGAATCCCGCAACCAGCCTCTGGTGATTTTCCTGCACGGTTACGGCAGTAACGAGCAGGACCTGTTCGACATCAAGGATCAATTGCCGCCCCAGTACAACTACCTGTCGGTGCGGGCGCCGATGACGTTGGAGGAGGGCAGTTACCAGTGGTTTCGCCAGAAGGGCGAGGGCGCCTACGACGGTGAGACGGCCGACCTGAAGGCCAGCGGCCAGGTGTTGAGGGATTTTGTCGCACAGGCGGCGAAGAAATATCACACCGAAGCGGACAAGGTATTCCTGGTGGGTTTCAGCCAAGGCGCGATGATGTCCTACGAGGTCGCGTTGCGTCATCCCGACGCAGTGGGTGGAATTGCGGCACTGAGCGGGCGAATTCTGCCGGTGCTCGAATCCGAGCTCAAACCGGATGAAAAACGCCTGCAACTGGCAATTTTCATTGGTCATGGCACCGCCGACAAACTCCTGCCCTATAACGACGGTACAGAGGCCGACAGCCTGTTGCAGCGCCTGTCACTCAAGCCCGAGTTTCATGCTTATCCGGGTGTCGGTCACAGTATCAGCGCCACCGAGATGCAGGATTTGAGCGCCTGGTTGCAGCGGCTCAATCCCTGAATCGGTCGGGTTTATTTGCCGCTGACGATTTGTTTCACCAGCGTTTCGTGGCCGGTTTTGTCGTTGGGGCGGGAAATGATCTGAACGATGGCCATGCGCGTGCCGGAAGCAGCCATCAACGTGCTGTCCAGCGTCATGCCGCCGCCCTGGGTGGCGGTGCTGTCGATCTGCCGAAGGCCCAGGCCCGTGCCTTTCTGAGTCAGGCTTTTTTCGCTGGTTTTGTTGAAATCCGGCAAGGCGTTGCGTTGCTCGGTGGCGAACGCGGACACGGTGTTGTCGAGGAATTCACCGTCGTTGTCCTTGACGTTGACGCCGCCGGGGATGGTGTTTTCAGCGGCGATCACCACGGTTTTGGTGGCCTGGTTGGTGTACATCGTACCCGTCGCCCCAGCAGTGCCGGTGGCCGCATCGCCGGCTGGCAGCGGGTTGGCGATGAAACCCTTGGGCAGGGTGAAGGTGAACTTGCCGCCGAGCATCGAGACCTTCTGGGCCGGCGCTTTGTCGCCAGCAGTGGCCTTGGCCGCCTGCGCATTCAAGGCACCCAGGCTGGTAGCCGCCATGAGCAGCAGAACAACGGCTTTTTTACTCAACAATGACATTCAAACTCTCCATGGGATGATCCGCGCTTTGACGGCGATCATCCCATGGAGGTCAGGAAGCACTCCAGCGCGAATGTGCTGACTGGTTACGCAGTACTGGCGAATGAGTTGGTTGTGGCGAGGGGGCAAGCGCTCTCTCAAGCATCCACCGGCCACGTCCCACGCCGCACCATCTCCCTGACCCGATCGGCACCGTTGGCGCGCACCAGCAGTTCCATGCGGGCTTTTTCGATGTCTTCGGCGCTCCACTTCTCCGTGGCCATGGTGGCTTTTTCATGAGACCAGCCGTTGTCGTAGTGGCGGACTACGTATTGCTGCTGGTATTCCCACATTTCAGTGCCCGGAATCGGCGTGACGATAAAGGGATTGGCATAAGCCATACCTGCGCCCATCAGGTTGACGGCGTAGTCGATGGTATTACTGATCTGCCCCAGGCTTTCAATGAACGGTTGCTCACCGGCCGAAGCAGGCGGGTTGACGAAACCGAGCATGAACCCACCGGTGACCTGAATCCCACATTCGGTAAACATCTGAATGATTTCGAAGGTTGCCTGCTGGATGGCGTTGAAGCGTGACTTGTTGGAGTTCACCAGGCTTTCTTCGTTGGCACTCTCCACTGCCAGATAAATGTTGTAGCAGCCGTTCTCGGCGATTGACCGGATGAATGCCTTTGCCGTTAGCCCGCCGCGAATGGCCGCGATGACATTGCGGTAATGGGGGCTTTTGAGTTCCTGTTCGTCGAGTTCGGCCAGAAATTGCTCGCCCTTGTGCAACAGCACCAGATTGAACAAGCTCAGACCACCTTCCTCGACCCAGGGCAGGTTGTGTTTCTTCAATAATTTGCCGACTTCCATGGCGTACAGCGGGTCGTGCATCAGGTGATCGTCTTCGATCAGCACTTCAGTCACGCCCTGTTTGACCAGGTCGGCCAGGTGCAGGTCAAACCAGTCCAGCCCAAGTGCCCGCCAGGGGCCGTTGATCTTGGGGATGTAGCAAAAGTTGCAATTGACGTTGCAGCCGATGGTGGAAAAGATCTGTGCCCAGGCCCCGTTCTTGCGCACCCTGGCCCCGGAGGAGTGATAAGGCTGCAGATAGTTGTTCATATCGAGGAAACTGAAGTCCGGCAGCGGCATCACGCCCAGACGCTCTTCCAGATCCTGCCGGGCCGGGACAATGCTCAAGTAGCTGGATTTGCGTGTCGGGCGAACCAACTGGCCGCTGTAGTTGCGGTAGGCAATACCCGGTACCGCGTCAACATTGCCGGCGTCATGGGTGAGGGCGTCGAGCAACAGGGTGAAGGCACGATCGGCTTCGTTGATCAGCGTGAAATCGAAGGGCGAGTCGAGCAAGACGTTCTGCCAGTCGCCGCTCGAATGCGCGCCACCGGTGACCAGCAGCAAGTCGGGGTCGATGGATTTCACCAGATCGGCCAGCGCCCGTGCGTTGCCCCACTGCACGGTGTAGTTGCACTGGATGCCGACGATGTCCGGCTGGGCGTCTTCGATGATCTTGCGCATCTGCGCGTCGGTGAGGCCATAGCGGATCAAGTGGCCCTGATCGACTGCCACCACTGTCTGTTCCTGAGACCAGCCGGCGAACGGCGCATCGACAATTTGCACGTCGTAACCGGCACGCCTGGCCACCGTGGCGATGCGCAACAGGCCAATGGGCGTACCCGCGCGCTTCATGACTTCGAACGTGTCGATGCCGATATCGGCAAACGCGCTGCCCAGCGGCACCGGTTCGATCAACCGTGTGTAGGGTGGCACGAATAGCAGCACTCGCGGGGCTTCGCCGTTGGCACGACGGCGAATGCCGCTGCGGCTCGATTTCAGTGAAGGCAGCCCCAGGTGCTGGAGTGCAGGTCGATTGGGGGCCACGCTAAAACGTGGCAGGTCGCGTTCAATCCTTACTGTTCCTTCAGAGGCAATCAGGTCCATCTCCACAGCTCCTTTACAACATTGATATCAGGCTTTGGGCTGGCCTGTTCGCGAGGTTGCGATAACGGCGCCGACGATAATCAGTAGGGCGGGAATAATCAGGAACGGGCTGGCATGGCTTTGCCCGATGGCCACCAACAGCAGGGTCGAGATCAGTGGCGCGAGGTACGACAGTGCGCCGAGCATCGACAGGCTGCCGTGCTTGGTCGCGTGATCCCAGGCAAAGAACGCCAGCCCCACTGGCCCCAGACCGAGGCCGACGATGGCCGCCCATTGGCCGGAGTCGGGGGTGACCGAGGTCTCAAACGCCAGATGACAGACCAGACCTGCCACCGCGACCAGGCCGCAGATGCCGCCGATGATGCTGCTTGGCACTTCGTTGAAGCGCCGGTTGATGACCGAGTAGGACGACCAGACCAACGCGCAGGCGAACGCGGCCAGGTAGCCGGCCACCGGCATGTCGGCGACTTCCGCCGAAGCACGCTGCTGCATGATGAATGCGGTCCCGGCCAGCCCCAGCAGCGCACCGAGCAGTTGGCGTTTGCGTAGCTGTTCACCGGCGGTGAAGGCCGAGAGCAGCACAATCAGCAGCGGCCACAAGTAGGCGATCAGGCTGGCCTCGGCGGCTGGAGCGGCTTTGAGGGCGAAAAAATACAGCGCGTGGTAGGCGAAGATCCCGAGAAAACCGACCGCCCAGACCGACCAGGGCTGGTTCCAGCTGCGAAACCCTGCCACACCGCGTCGCCCGAGAATGCACAGACTCGCCACAAACGCGACGCCGAAGCTCAGGGTCAGCAACTGAAAGGGGGGAATGCCTTCAGTAAGGGTGGTCAATAACGCCAGGCAGGACCATAGAAACACTGCGATCACACCGACGGCAGTGGCGGATGTCGCGGTCTTGGCGGACCCAAGTGTTTTGGTTGTCTGCGTCGCTTCGCTCATCTGTGCCTCGTCTGATTCTTCATGTCAGTGAGGCGATGATAGAAAGGTCTGGTGGGGAGGGTATTGACGGAAACTGCTGAAGATTTGTTCAGGCCTGCCGGATTCACGCCAAGCGTGAACTTCTGCGGACGGCGGCCGGGGTGAGGTCACGGTGCTTTTTCAGCGCATGGGTGAGGGCACTCTGATCGGCATAGCCGACCCGATGAGCGATTTCGGTGATCGACAGCGCGGTCTCGCAAAGCAGCTCGATGGCTCTGTTCAGGCGCAAGCTCGCAATGTGCGCGAAAGGTGTGGTCTTCAAGTGCTGATCGAACAACACGTAGAGGCGCCGTTCGCTGGTTCCGGCCACCCGCGCGATGTCCGTGGCGGTGAGCGCGCTGTCCAGGTTGCTTTCGATACAGGCCAGGGCCCGGGCGAGCGTGAACTGGCTGTGATCGGGGATGTTTCTGGAGGGTAGCGTCAGAGAGGACAACAGCAACGTGCTCCAGGATTCGGCCACCTGAGGCGAGCTGATCAGCATCGGCGCGCTGCGGGCGGCGTAATCGAGCAAATGGCGGATTTCCGGGCGCACCGGGAAGAAGAGTTTGTCGACCAGCAGTCTGCTCGACAAATCGATATTCTGCTGCCCGCCGAAAGGCGCCGCTGGCACGTCGAGCACCAAAAAGGTATTAGCCTTCTGCGCCAGAAACGCATGACGCGCACCGGCGGGAATCACCACTCCCTGGCTCCAGTCGACTTTGCCGCCCTGGCCGTCAACCTCGATGTCCATGGCGCCGGACTGCGGTAGCACGACTTGATGGAAGTCGTGATCATGCAGCTCGACCTGACCCGAATACGAACGCAGGGCCAGTGAAACCGATGGGCTATCGTTGCTGCTCATTACGCCTCTCCGTTGGCTGAAGTTCGCATCATGCCTGAGCCACCGAACTCTGTGCCACCCTCGCAATCGTTCAAGAAAAACGGCCTCTTCATGGGGAAAGGACGGGACGCATCATGCCGTAATGCCTGCGGTTTTTGCCGGCGTGATGTCTAACCGCTGAAAAGCCAAGGCTATCCATTCATCTTGCGCAGCTTTCGTGTTCCTGGTGCATTGTTTCCAGATCGCAAAAGCAAGCGTTTCGTGATCAACAACATTCCCATCGATACTCCCACGCCCAAAACAAACCCCTGCCACCCAAACTGCGGTAGCGCAAGCGCCAGCACCAGACAAAACGCCGCAAACGAATACATCCCGGTCGCCGTTGCCCTGAGCAACGCCGCGGTAAACGCCGGCCCGCGAGTTTGCTGGGAAAACACCGCCATCACACTGCCCAGCACCGGGAATACCGCGAGCAACCCGCTCCAGCGCTCGCCGACGGTGCTGGCCAGCAACGTCACAGCCAATGTGAGCAGGGCGCCGGCCATCATGCGCAGCAGCAGTTTGTCGGACTTCGGCGTCGGGCCTGAAACGATAGGTTGCACCGAGGGAAACAGGTACGGAGCGGCCAGTAATGCGGTGGCGGCCGCGATTACCGAGAACACCAGAGACGGCGGAATCAGCGACAGCACAATAGCCGCCAAGGCCCAGACCAGCAGCGAAATCGTCAGCGTCCACGGCCAGCTCAAGCGTTGTGCAACCTGAGCGTAGGTCACGCAGAAAGCAATCATCGCGAACATTGCCGACAGCGCTGCCGTCGCCGCCTGAGCAGCGAACAGCTGGCCCTGCTCAATGGCGAGGAAGAACAGAATCGGCCCCACCACCACTGGCAACCCCGACAGCCAACCGGCCACACTTGGGCCCCAGCGTTTTCCAGCCAAGGAAATCATTAACAGAAATCCCGGAATCACCAGCAGTTTGAGCATCAGCACCCACGCGTCTCCATTCGGTGTGAGCCGGCCACGTTAGCATTGCGGGCGATGGATTGCTCAGGACGGTTTCTGAGTCGGGAGGTGTCTTGTCTGCCCGGGCCTCTTCGCGAGCAAGCCCGCTCCCACATTGGAACTGTGCCGATCACAAAATTTGTGATCAACCTCGATCAACTGTGGAAGCGGGCTTGCTCGCGAAGAACGATTACGCGGTCTCCCGCCCAAACACCTCGACCAGATAATCGATAAACACCCGGGTCTTGGCCGGCATCAACGTGCGGCTCGGGTAATACAACGAGATCGGTCCTGCGTCGGCATGCCAATCCGGTAGCAAGCGCACCAGTTCGCCACGCTCAATATTAGCGGCGACATCCGGCAACACCAGCAATGTCACACCGAGGCCGAGCAGGGCCGCTTCGCGCATGGCGGCCGGGTCATTGAGCACGATGTTTTCACTCAGCTCGGCGCTTGCTTCATTGCCCGTGCCATCCTGCATGACCCAATGACGCAGCCGCCCGGTGCGCACGCCGCGCATCACAATCCCGTTGTATCGAGCCAGATCCGCCGGGCTGTCGGGCGATGTGCGTCCGGCCATGTACGCCGGTGAGGCCACTGCCACCACATGCGCCGCCGCCAACGTCCGCGAGATGACCCCAGGCGTCAATTCGAAACCACCACCGATGGCCGCGTCGTAGCCTTCGGCAATCAGGTCCACCTGGCGATTTTCGAAATGCCACTCGGGGCGAATCAGCGGGTAACGCGCTAGAAATGCCGGCAACAACGGCAACACATGGCCAATACCGAACGTCGGCGCCAGGCTAACCTTGAGCACGCCCGCCGGCTCGCCTTGGTCACTGCTCACCGCACTGATCGCCGCCTGCAACCCGTGCAGATTGCCGCTGATACTCGCCAGAAAACGCTCCCCGGCTTCAGTCAGTGACAACTTGCGGGTCGAGCGCTGGAATAGCCGCACACCGATGTTGCGTTCGAGCATCGCCACGTTGCGGCTGACAGCGGCGGGTGTCAGTGCGAGCAGCCGCGCGGCGGCGGAGAAGCTGCCGGTTTCGGCGCTGCGCACGAAAGATTCGAGGTTGGCGAGGGTTTCCATCTCAGACACCTGATAGTAATGCTTGAAGATAATTCAAGTTATTACCGTCTAATCAAGTCGTAATGGCAAGCGCAGTATTCACTCCATCAACCCACCACGGAGTGAACACCATGAGCACAATCGGAATCATCGGCGCTGGCGCCATCGGCACAGCCTTCGCCAAAGCACTGTCCCGTCAGGGTATCGAAGTCGTCATCGCCAACAGCCGTGGCCCGCAAACCCTGGCCGCACTGGTAGCAGAACTCGGGCCGACAGCGCGGGCCGGCACCCGTGAAGAAGCGGCTGCACAGCCGATTGTTTTGGTGGCGGTGAATTGGTCGAAGTTACCGACGGCACTGGCCGGGCTGCCAGATTTCGGCGGGCGGATTGTGATCGATGCGAACAATTCGATTGAGGCGCCATCGTTCAAAGCGGTGGATTTGCAGGGACGTCCGTCCAGCGAAGTGTTTGCCGAATGGGTGCCCGGTGCGCGGGTCGTCAAAGCGTTCAATCACCTACAGGCGCATCTGCTTGAGAGCGATCCGAAAGCGGAGGGCGGTCGGAGGGTGCTTTTTCTCTCTGGTGACGATGCCGAGGCCAAGGCACAGGTGGCTGCGTTGATCGAGCGGTTGGGGTTCTTTGGAATCGATCTGGGCGAACTGAGTGTCGGGGCGCGGCTGGTGCAGTTTCCGGGCGGACCTTTGCCAGTCTTGAACCTTGTGAAATTTGCCTGAGGGCCAGACAAAAAAAACGATTTGTGGCGAGGGAGCTTGCTCCCGCTTGAGTGCGTAGCACTCACAAAGTCTCCGCTTGTACGCAGAGTTTTGGGGCCGCTACGCAGCCCAGCGGGAGCAAGCTCCCTCGCCACAGGGTATTGGGTGTAGCTAAAAAGGATTACGCCCGTTCGATCGCCAATGCCACGCCCTGACCACCACCGATGCACAGGGTGGCCAGGCCTTTTTTGGCATCACGCTTGATCATTTCATGCAGCAGGGTCACCAGCACCCGGCAACCTGACGCACCGATCGGGTGGCCCAAGGCAATCGCGCCGCCGTTGACGTTGACCTTGTTCAGGTCCCATTCCAGGTCTTTGGCCACGGCCAGAGATTGCGCGGCGAAGGCTTCGTTGGCTTCGACCAGGTCCAGTTGACCGATGGACCAACCAGCCTTGTCCAGGCAACGGCGAGTGGCCGACACCGGGCCGATGCCCATGATCGCCGGGTCGACGCCCGCGTTGGCATAAGCGGCGATTTTCGCCAGCACTGGCAGCCCGAGGGCCTTGGCTTTTTCCGCACTCATCAGAATCACCGCCGCGGCGCCGTCGTTCAGCGAAGAAGCGTTACCGGCCGTCACCGAGCCGTCCTTCTTGAAGGCCGCTTTCAGTTTGCCCAGGGAGTCGGCGGTGGTGCCGGCCCGAGGCTGTTCATCGGTGGCGAAGGACAGCGGGTCGCCCTTGCGCTGGGGGATCAGGATCGGCGTGATCTCATCGGCAAACCGCCCGGCCTCGATGGCGGCCACGGCTTTCTGCTGCGAGGCGGCAGCGAAGGCGTCCTGTTGCTCGCGGGTCAGGTTGTACTTCTCGGCCAGATTCTCGGCGGTGATGCCCATGTGGTAATCGTTGAACGCATCCCACAAACCGTCGCTGATCATCGTGTCGACGATCTGGCTGTGACCCATACGCAAACCGGTGCGGGCGCCCGGCATGACGTAATTGGCCAGGCTCATGTTTTCCTGGCCACCGGCGATGATCACATCGGCATCGCCGCAGCGAATCGCCTGAGCCGCCAGATGCAGCGCTTTCAGGCCCGAGCCGCAGACTTTGTTCAGGGTCATGGCCGGCACGGCGAAGGGCAGGCCGGCCTTGATCGCGGCCTGACGCGCAGGGTTCTGGCCGGCGCCGGCGGTCAATACCTGGCCCATGATCACTTCATCGACTTGCGCCGGGTCCAGACTGGTTTGCGCCAGCAACTGGCGGATTACCGCAGCACCGAGATCAACCGCGGACACATTCGCCAGCGAACCCTGGAAGCTGCCGATGGCAGTGCGAGTGGCGGCAACAATCACGACTTCTTGCATGGAAAAATTCCTCACTGGGCAGCGAACTGCATTTCCGGGACGTGGTCAGGCACGATCAGTTTACCAGCGGTCTTGGCGACGATTTCCTCGACGCTGACGCCCGGCGCGCGCTCTTTGAGAATGAATGCACCGTCCTTGATTTCCAGATAGGCCAGGTCGGTCAGCACGCGTTTGATGCAACCGGCGCCGGTCAGCGGCAGGCTGCAACGCGACAGCAGTTTCGACTCGCCGTCCTTGGAGGCGTGGGTCATGGTGACAATGATGTTGTCCGCACCGGCCACCAGGTCCATCGCGCCGCCCATGCCCTTGACCAGTTTGCCGGGGATCATCCAGGAGGCGATGTTGCCTTCGACGTCGACTTCGAACGCGCCCAGCACGGTCAGGTCGATGTGGCCGCCGCGGATCATCGCGAAGGATTCGGCGGACGAGAAAATCGATGCGCCGATGCGCGCGGTCACGGTTTGCTTGCCGGCGTTGATCATGTCGGCGTCGACTTCGGCATCGGTCGGAAAGGCGCCCATGCCGAGCAGGCCGTTTTCCGATTGCAGCATGACTTCCATGCCTTCAGGGATGTAGTTGGCGACCAGGGTCGGGATGCCGATACCGAGGTTCACGTAGTAGCCGTCCTGCATTTCGCGGGCGACGCGTTGAGCCATTTGTTCGCGGGAAAGTGCCATTGTTGTTATTCCTTCATTCGGTCCGGGGGCAGGGGATCACTTACGCACGGTGCGCTGTTCGATGCGCTTCTCGAACGTGCCGCAAATGACCCGGTCGACGTAGATGCCAGGGGTGTGGATCTGCGACGGGTCCAGCTCGCCGGGTTCAACGATTTCTTCGACTTCGACCACGGTGATCTTGCCGGCGGTGGCGGCCAGCGGGTTGAAGTTCTGGGCGGTGTGGCGATAGACCACGTTACCGAAATGGTCGGCTTTCCAGCCTTTGACGATGGCGAAGTCACCGGTGATGGACTCTTCCATCAGGTACTGGCGGCCCTTGAATTCGCGGACTTCCTTGCCGTCGGCCACCGGAGTGCCGACGCCAGTGGCGGTGAAGAACGCCGGGATGCCGGCACCGCCTGCGCGCATTTTCTCGGCGAGGGTGCCTTGAGGTGTGAGCACGACTTCGATTTCGCCGCTCAGCAGTTGCTTCTCGAACAGCGCGTTTTCGCCGACGTAGGAGGCCACCACCTTGCGGATCTGCCGGTCTACCAGCAGCACACCGAGGCCGAAACCGTCGACGCCGCAGTTGTTGGAGACCACGGTGAGATCACGCGTGCCGCGGTGCTGGATCTCGGCGATGAGGTTTTCCGGAATCCCGCACAGGCCGAAGCCGCCGGAGATCACGGTCATGCCGTCTTCAAGACCTGCCATCGCTTCCTCGTAGGAATACACGCGCTTGTCGAACCCTGCCATATGCACCTCTTTTATTCTTTGTGGGCGGCTGGCTAGCCGGATGGGGAGGGAGTGTCTCGCTGGAGGATTTATTTGTTAAGTTGATTTTTAAGGTTGATTGATAGATAAAACTCACTAATAGGCAGGAGCTGCCGCAGGCTGCGATCTTTTGATTTTCGGCGCCCTTGAAGGTGCTGAAGATCAAAAGATCGCCGCCTTCGGCAGCTCCTGCATTGGATGTGCTTACCGTTGGAGACCGTGGCCATGACCGTTAAACAGATTCGCGCCTTCCTGGCCGTGGCCCAGAGTTTGAGTTTTGCCGTGGCGTGCGAGCGGCTGCACCTGTCCCAGTCGGCGTTGAGCCTGACCATCAAGGCGCTGGAGGAGGGTTTGGGCGGGCGCCTGTTCACGCGCAATACCCGCAACGTCGCACTGACCGCCGAAGGCGAATCGCTGCTGCCACTGGCCCGTCGATTGATCGCGGACTGGGACAACGCCGAGGATGAACTACGTCAACGCTTCACCCTCCAGCGCGGTCGCGTGACCCTGGCGGCGATGCCGTCGTTTGCTGGCAACCTGTTGCCGCCGATCCTCAAGACCTTTCGCGCGCGTTATCCCAAGGTCAATGTCACGGTGAATGACGTGATCAACGAGCAGGTGCTGGAAATGGTTCGCGACCGTCAGGTGGAATTGGGCGTGGCGTTTGAACCGACCCAGAGCTCGTCGCTGGAATTTACCCCGTTGTACATCGACCGGTTTGTGGCGGTGGTGCCCCTCGATTCACCGCTGGCGGAGCTGGCGGACATCGATTGGCAGACGTTGCTCAAGGAGCCGTTCATTACCTTGCAGCGACCATCGACGGTACGGGTGATGCTCGAAGAGCACTTGCAGGCACGGGGCATGAAGTTGCCGGTGGAATTTGAAAGCCATCAGTTGGCAACGGTCGGGCGGATGGTGGCCAGCGGATTGGGCGTCAGTGCGGTGCCGGCCTTGTGCGCCGGGCAGATGCGCGAGCTGGGCGCGCGTTGCATAACCCTGCGTGACCCGGTGGTGGAACGGGCGATCGGGGTGCTGACGACAGGGCATGAACTGTCGGCGGCGGCGCAGGCGTTGTTCGATATTCTCAAGGCCGAAAACCTTGGCGAGCGCCTCTCCGCGTGATGATCACCGTCCCCTGTGGGAGCGAGCCTGCTCGCGAAGGGGACGGCACATTCAACATGGATACTGCCTGCACACCGCCATCGCGAGCAGGCTCGCTCCCACAGGAATTGGGTTCCGCCAGTTGCTGACGGATCACCCGGGCAGGTGGCCTGCCCTTATTTACGCGCCTCCAGAATCAGGTTGAACGGCGTTTCGGTGGCCCGCCGGAACTGCGTGAACCCCGCTTCGGTGAAGACCTTGCGCAACCGTGCCTCACCCGCTTGGGCACCGAGCCCGAGGCCGACTTCCTGGGACAGTGAGTTGGGTGTGCAGATAAAGGTCGAGGCGGCGTAGAACAGTCGTCCCACCGGAGTGGTGTTGGCATCGAGCGTGTCGTTGGCGAAAGGCTCTACCAGCAGCACCGAGCCGTCGGGTTTGAGCGATTCATAGGCATGCTTTGCGGCGCCGACCGGGTCACCCATATCGTGCAGGCAGTCGAAGTAGCAGACCAGGTCATAGTCGTCGCCCGGATAGCTTTTGGCGGTGCCCTGGAAGAACCGCGCCCGGCCGGACACGCCACCTTCTTCGGCGCGCTGGGTGGCGACGGTGACCGAAGGCGCGTGGTAATCGAAGCCGACGAACCGTGAATTCGGAAACGCCTGGGCCATGATCACGGTCGAGGCGCCGTGGCCGCAGCCGATGTCCGCTACCTTGGCGCCGGCCTCCAGTTTGGCGACCACTCCATCAAGGGCCGGCAGCCATTCGCTGACCAGGTGCGCTTTGTACCCTGGGCGGAAGAACCGTTCGGTGCCGCTGAACATGCACGGATGGTGATCGCCCCAAGGCAGGGCGCCGTTGCCGCGCATGGCATTGACCAGTTTGTCCTTGTCATGGAAAAACGATGCAACCACGCCGATACCGCCGGCCACATAGACCGGTGAATCTTCGATCGCCAGCGCCAGGGCTTGCTCTTCGGGCAGGCGGAACTGGCCGTCGCGGTGTTCCATGTAACCGGAAGCGGCGTGGGCGCTGAGCCATTCACGCAGCAGGCGGGTGTTGCAGCCGGTCTTTTCGGCGAGTGCTTCGGGGGTGACTGGCTGACTGTCGGCCATGGCCCGGTACAGGCCGAGCTCTTCGCCGAGGATGACGTTGGCGAGCATCGCCGCGCCACCCATGTCGTTCACCAGTTTGCCCATGAAATCGTTGAGTCTGGCCTCGTCCATCATGTGTGCTCCTTCAGCAGGATCAGGGTCCAGAGGCATTGTTTGTCGAGGCATGCACCTTTGGGCGGTGATCGTGGGAATGAACAGGACGATAACGGCGTCCTGGCCCCCCGCGGGGGTAATCGATAAGTCTAGTTCGTGTATCCCACTGTATCTGACTGCCTGTCCGATACAGTGGCCTGAGAAGAACGGCGTTGGTGAACACACATCCGACACACCGCGGCGCTTGACTGGGCCTGCCGGCCAGCACTGACTTTTCAGACGCTGGAGACCGGATCCCAGGATGAGATCGACACCATGCAGACCCCCCTCACATCAGCGAAGACGAGCGTCGGGCTAGGCTTGCGCCGCGGTTTGATGACAGACCTTCAAGCGGCCCCGGTGGGCGCTTTCGACTTTCTGGAAGTCGCGCCGGAAAACTGGATCGGCATCGGCGGCGCTCATGGCGCGACATTTCGCGCCTTGGCCGAGCGCTATCCGTTGTCCTGTCACGGCTTGTCCTTGTCGTTGGGCGGGCCGGCACCGCTGGACGTCGGGTTCCTGCAGCAAGTGCGGGTTTTCCTCGATCACCACAAAGTGCCGCTGTACAGCGAACACCTGAGCTACTGCAGCGATGACGGGCATCTTTACGATCTGCTGCCGTTGCCGTTTACCGAAGAAGCGGTGCGCCACGTCGCTGCCCGAATCCGCCAGTCACAGGACATTCTCGGTCGGCGCCTGGCGGTGGAAAACGTCTCCTACTACGCCGCGCCACAACAGGACATGGACGAACTGACCTTCACCAATGCGGTGTTGCTTGAAGCCGATTGCGACCTGCTGCTTGACGTCAACAATGTCTACGTCAACTCGATCAATCACGGCTTCGATCCGCAGGCGTTTCTGGCCGGCATCGACGCGGGGAGGGTGGTCGCCATGCATGTGGCGGGGCACTTTGATGAGTCCGACACGCTGAAGATCGACACCCATGGCGCCTCGGTCAAACCGGTGGTCTGGTCGCTGCTGGCCGAGGCGTATGCGCGGTTCGGTGTGCAACCGACGCTGCTGGAACGGGATTTCAACTTTCCGGCGTTCTCTGAATTGGTGAGCGAATTACAGACCATTCGCCGTCTGCAAGGTGAGGGGTGAACCGTGGATAAGCCGACGCTGTATCAGCAGCAAGACACATTGACTCGTTACCTGCGCGACCCCGACCATTGTGCGCCGCCTGCCGGGATGGACGTGGCACGGGCACAGGTTTATCGCGACCTGGTGTTCTCGAATCTATCGTCGTTGCTCAGCGGGACTTTTCCGGTGCTGGTGAAGATATTGGGTGACGGTGAGTGGCGTTCTCTGGTGCGGATCTTCCTGCGAGACTACCGCGCTCACACGCCAAAATTCGGCGAGATCGCCCAGGAGTTTGTCGAGTTTCTGGCCTCTGAGCCGCTGGCGCTGAGCGACGGACCGTGGCCGCCATTCATGGTCGAGCTGGCGCATTACGAGTGGGTCGAGATGGCGCTGCAACAATCCGACGCCGAGCCATTGCCGGCCAGCGATGCCGGGTTGCTGCTGGATCGACCGTTGCAGGTTTCGCCGCTGGCCTGGCCATTGGCGTATGCCTGGCCGGTGCAGTTGGTGGGGCCGGATTACCGGCCGGACTCGCCGCCGGCTCAGCCGACGTTGCTGTTGGTTCGTCGGGATGAGGACTGGAATGTGCGCTTCTCCGAACTGAGCCCGTTGGCATGGCGGTTGTTGCAGAGGATCGGGGAATTTACTCAGCTCGATGGCCGGGCGCAGCTGGAAGGGTTGGCGGTGGAGGCGGGGATGGTTGGATCGCCGGAATTCATAGACAGTGGGTTGGCGTTGTTGCAGCAGATGCACGGGGAAGGGGTTCTGGGAACGATCAAACACCACTGATCCAATGTGGGAGCGAGCAAGCCCGCTCCCACATTGGATGTGTGGTGTTTATTGGGGCTTTGGCAACCTGAGCTCCGCACACAACCCACCGCCTTCGCGATTGCTCAATTTCAATGACCCGCCAATCGCGATGGCCAACTGCTGGGCAATCGCCAACCCCAAACCGGTCCCTCCCGTACTGCGATTGCGCGAATTCTCCACGCGGTAGAACGGTTCCATTACCTGTGCCAATTGCTCTTCGGCAATCCCCGGCCCTCGGTCCATCACTTTCACCGACAAGCTGCCATCGGCCTGCGTTTCCACCCACAGCTCTGCGGTGCCGGCGAATTTCAGTGCGTTGTCTATCAGGTTCACCAGCACTCGTCGCAAGGCATGCGGCCGGGTGTTAATCACGGCTGCGCTTTTGCCGTCGAGTTGCACGTCTTTGCCCATGTCCTGATAGTCGAACACCAGGCTGTCGAGGAACGAATCCAGATCAGTGCGGCGACTTTCCTCGGTGGCACCATGAATGCTGCGGGCATAGGCGACGCCTTCGCGCACCAGGTGTTCCATCTCGCCGAGGTCGTTCCACAGTTTGTCTTTCTCGCTGGAGTCATCCATGAACTCGGCGCGCAGTTTCATGCGGGTGATCGGGGTTTGCAGGTCGTGGGAAATCGCCGCCAACAGTTGCATGCGTTCCTTGAGATAAGCCGCAATGCGCGCCTGCATCGCATTGAAGGCCCGCGCAGCGTAGGCGACTTCGGTCGGGCCTTTTTCATCCAGGTGTACGGCGTGGGTGTTGGGGTCGAGGGTTTCCACCGCTTGGGCGAGGTGGGTGAGCGGGCGAATGGCGATTCTCACGGCCAGCCAGGTGCAGGTAATCATCAGCGCCAGTTGCCCCAGCAACACCGCCGGCAACCACGGCGACAACGGCACCATCGACGGCCGCACGTCGATGGTGACAGGGCTGCCGTCCTTCAGTTTCAGGTGGGCCTGGAAGTGTTTTTTCGGGCCTGGGATGTCGGTAAAGGTCAGCGGGTAATCATGGCCGATGGCGTCCTGAATCGAGGTCACTGCAATCGACACCTCGCGAGCCGCCATCGGCGTGCCCGGCGAGCCTTCATTCAATAGATAGTTGTAGTTGGCGCGTTCCAGACGCTGTAGCCAGTTCGGGCGTTCGTCGGCGGGCAAACGGTCGAGGATGGCCAGGGAGGTCGAGACATCGGTTTCCAGATTGCCCAACATCGTATTTTTCGCACTTTCGTAACGCTCATAGTACTGAGCGCCAAAGGACAGCGCCTGGGCGAGGATCAGGCCGATCAGGAAAATCAGCGACAGCCGCGAAGCCAGCGTGCGGGGCCAGCGCAGCGCAAGGTTCATGACGGCGCACCGAGCACTTCCACCGGCAGGGAAAACACATAACCTTCACTGCGTACGGTCTTGATGTAGGCCGGTTCCCGGGCATCGTCCAGCAGACGCTGACGCAAGCGGCTCACCAGCAAATCGATCGAGCGGTCGAACAGATCGGCATCGCGGCCCTGGGTCAGGTTAAGCAACTGGTCGCGATTGAGCACCCGCTGAGGATGATCGAGGAACACCCGCAGCAAACGATATTCCGCACCGCTGAGGGCGACCATGGTGCCGTCCTGATCCAGCAGATGCCGGGCCGAGGTGTCCAGGCGCCAGCGACCGAACGCCAGCAGACGACCGCTTTCGGTGATCACCAGGTTCGGTGGCAGCATCCGCGTGCGTCGTAGCACGGCGTTGATGCGGGCGAGCAATTCACGGGCGGCGAACGGTTTGACCAGGTAATCGTCGGCGCCCATTTCCAGGCCGATGATGCGGTCGGTTTCATCGTTGCGAGCGGTGAGCATCAGCACCGGCGTGGCCTTGTGTTTGCCGGCGCGAAGTTCGCGGCAGAGGACCAGGCCATCGTCCCCCGGCATCATGATGTCGAGCACGATCAAATCCACCGGTGTGGACTCCAGAAACGAGCGCATCTGCCGTCCATCCGCGACCACGGTGGTGCGCAGGCCGTTCTTTTTCAGGTAGTTGCCTACCAGTTCCCGGATCTCGCGGTCATCGTCCACGATGAGAATGTGATCGACGTGTTCCATGGTGACCAAGCCTCTTGAATGGGAGTTGTCGCGCAGTCTATCGAGCCTTGGCCCGCTCGCCTGCCGTCGATTGTATTGCAGTGTATCTGGCGTATCAGCAGATACACGGGGACGCAAAAAACAGCCGATTTCAGGGCAATGCTGTTCACATAAGCGCGACTCTTTGTGGCGAGCGAGCTTGCTCGCGTCGGGCTGCGCAGCGGCCCCAAAAAATCTGACAACCCTTGCCGATTATTGTGAGTGCTACGCACTCAAGCGGGAGCAAGCTCCCTCGCCACAGGTTTCTCACGGACTCAAGACAGCATTGCGATTTCAGGGGGTTTGTATCGCTGTGTATCGCAAGCAGGCGCGGATACATAGCGATTTACCCGCGCCTGTTCTCGACACAGACGGGATACCTCGCGGGTTTCAAATAGGTTCCATCGAGGCAAACCCAACCGCCTCGGCTCAATCAACGATTGACCTATTGAAGCCTTGAGGAAATCACCATGAATACCAAAGCCGTGTACGCCGCCTGCCTGTTTGCCGCCCTGAACATCTGCACCTTGTCGGCCCGCGCCGAAGCCGATGTCACCCCTCAAACCTACACCTACGGCACGCACCTGGACATCCAGAAAGTGCTGTCGATGAAACAGGACGCCACCCCTACCTGCGGGATTGTGAATGCCCGGATGACCTACCTGGATTCCCAAGGCAAAACCCGGGTCCTGGATTA
Source organism: Pseudomonas sp. NPDC089918 (assembly GCF_050280605.1). Classification (NCBI taxonomy): domain Bacteria; kingdom Pseudomonadati; phylum Pseudomonadota; class Gammaproteobacteria; order Pseudomonadales; family Pseudomonadaceae; genus Pseudomonas; species Pseudomonas sp. NPDC089918. Next base: position 33,182 of record NZ_JBNNVP010000056.1, read on the forward strand.
CAGCAAATTCGCTGACGGCTGCAACGAAGGCAGCTGAATCCTTCGACGACCCATTGCCCATCCCCTTTGAAACAGGAAGAACATCATGAACAACATCACCCGCTTTTTCACCGCCATCGTTTTCTCCGTAGCTGGTGCCGCCGCCCATGCCAACGCTGCAGTAGAACAGAGCAGCTATGGCAGCAGCACCTGCTTCCAACTGACTCCGCTGCTGACTGAGGATGGTTCCAGCCGCACACCGCAAGGGCAACTGGTTGCAGAGAACGGCTACAGCCGGACGCCACAGGGCCAGCAGCTGGAAAACCAGACGGCCTGAAGCCAGGCACTGTTCCCATGAACTCAGTATTCCCAGTGTGGGAGCGAGCCTGCTCGCGATGACGGCAGCACATTCAACATCTATGTGACTGCCAGACCGCTATCGCGAGCAGGCTCGCTCCCACAGGGGACTCGTATTCTCAAGGTGATCCCCATGTTCCTCATCGCATTCCTGGGCGGCATTTTGACCGTCCTCAGCCCCTGCATCCTCCCGGTCGTGCCGTTTCTGTTTGCCGGGGTTAAACGCACGCGTTCTTCGATCCTGCTCACCCTCGGCGGCATGGCCCTGACCTTCGCACTGATCTCCAGCCTGGCGGTGGTCAGCAGCGATTGGGTGGTGCAAGCCAACAACACCGGCCGCCATGTGGCGCTGATTGTGATGGTGCTGTTCGCGCTGTCGCTGATCTCCGCCCGCATCGGTGGCTGGCTGGCGCGCCCGTTCGTGCTGCTGGGCAATCGCCTTGATCCCAACACTCGCAAAATGTCTGGCCCGTTAGGCTCGGTAATGATCGGCGTCGCCACGGGGCTGCTCTGGGCACCGTGTGCCGGGCCGATCCTCGGGGTGATCCTCACTGGCGCCATGCTGCAAGGCGCCAGCGCTCACACTAGTCTTTTGCTGGTGGCGTACGGCCTGGGCAGCGCGTTGTCCCTGGGCACTTTGATCTTCGCCGGTCGCGGTCTGGTCAATCGCCTGAAGCCGTCGATTCCGCTCACCGGTTGGCTGCGTCGCGGCACGGGGGCGGCGGTGTTGGTTGCCGCAGCGGTCATCTCCACGGGGGCCGACAACAAGTTGCTCGCCAGCACCTCATCCGAAGGCGTCACCACGGTTGAACAACACGTGCTGGAAACCGTACCGAAAGTGGTCGATTACTTCGTTAGCAAGGTCAAGGCCGACTCGACCATGGACGCGGCCAAAGGCGCGATGCCGTCACTCTCTGGCGCGGTCGAGTGGCTCAACTCGCCAGCGCTGAGCAACGATGCCCTGCGCGGCAAAGTGGTGCTGGTGGACTTCTGGACGTACGACTGCATCAACTGCCAGCACACCTTGCCCTACGTGAAGGACTGGGCGAAGAAATACGAGAAAGACGGCCTGGTGGTGATCGGCGTGCATACCCCTGAATACGGTTACGAACGCATCATCGACAACGTCCGCGATCAGGTGAAAAAACTCGGCATCACCTACCCGGTGGCGATCGACAACAACTACGCGATCTGGCGCGCCTTCGACAACCAGTACTGGCCCGCTCACTACCTGATCGATGCCAAGGGCCAGGTGCGTTACACCTACTTTGGCGAGGGAAGGTACGAGACTCAGGAGCAGATGATTCGGCAATTGCTGGAAGAGGCCAAGACGCCTGCCGCTTAACCCGTTTCGGCAACGCAAGCCAATCTGTTAAGGCGGCGTTACAAATGGCGACCACGCATCGGAGAATGCCATATTTCGTGAATTCTCCGGACGATCGGCAGGACGCCGGCGTATCCGGGAGCGATAGTTTGTGGACGACGGGATCATTGCCGACCCTGTCATCACCATCAAGAAAAGGAAGTTGCCATGCCTAAATACATTATTGAGCGCGAGCTTCCGGGCGCTGGCGCACTGCCGCAACAAGAACTCAAAGCGATCTCGCAAAAGTCCTGCGATGTGTTGCGCGAGATGGGGCCAGAGGTGCAATGGCTGGAGAGTTACATCACTGGCGACAAGATTTACTGCGTGTACATCGCGCCGAACGAAGGACTCATCAGGGAGCACGCCCAAAAGGGTGAATTTCCCATCACCAGCGTTTCCCGGGTCATGAACATCATCGATCCCACCACGGCGGAGTAAGCCGGGACGCGTTCCAACCTGCAATGGAGCTGACTTTTATGAGCACACCCATTGACCTCACAGCCCTGAAAAACCGTCAGATGGCCACATGGGCCAGCGGCGACTACGCCGTGATCGGTACCACCTTACAAATCGTCGGCGAACAACTGGCCGAAGCCTGCGACTTGCTCTGTGATGAGCAGGTGCTGGACGTCGCCGCCGGCAACGGCAACGCAACGCTCGCCGCCGCACGCCGGGGCTGCAAGGTCACGTCCACTGACTATGTGGCCAAGTTGCTTGAACGCGGCGAAGACCGCGCACGGGCGGAACACCTGGACGTGACCTTTCAGGTGGCCGATGCCGAGGACTTGCCGTTCGAGGACGCCAGTTTCGATGCCGTGCTTTCGACCTTTGGTGTGATGTTTACGCCGGATCAGCCCAAGGCCGCAGCGGAACTGGCGCGGGTGTGCCGTCCTGGCGGGCGGATCGGCCTTGCCAACTGGACGCCTGAAGGCTACATCGGCCAGGTGTTCAAGACCCTGGGCCGCCACATGCCGCCACCGCCAGGCGCGCAACCCCCTTCGAACTGGGGCACCGAAGCCTGGTTAAACTCGCAGTTCGATCAGCGCGATTTCCAGCTTCAGGTGACACGGCGGCTGTTCAACTTCCGCTATCGCTCGGCCGCGCACTGGATCGACACCTTCCGTACCTGGTATGGGCCGCTTCACAAGGCCTTTGCGACCCTGCCACCCGAAGGGGGCACGGCCCTGGAAAACGACCTGACCGAACTGTTGAATCGCCTGAACCGGGCGGGGGAACGGTCGCTGGTGGTGCCCAGTGAATACCTGGAGGTGGTGATTACACGGCGTTGAAGCGACAACACAAATCCCCTGTGGGAGCGGGCTCTGTGGCGAGGGGGCTTGCCCCCGTTCGGCTGCGAAGCAGTCGCAAAGCTTTTAGGGCCGCTTCGCGACCCAACGGGGGCAAGCCCCAGCCCAAGCCCAAGCCCTAATGCGAAGTCCCCTCCACAAACTCAATCTTGT
>NZ_JBNNVP010000057.1:0-34105 GCF_050280605.1 Pseudomonas sp. NPDC089918
GATTCCAGGGCATGGTCAGGCACCTCCTGACCGTATTTCATACCTGTAAACGATGTCTCCGGTTTAAAACGTAAAGGATGTCTCCGGTTTCTACCCGGGCAAGCCCGCTCCCACAGGATTTGTGGCGTACACAACATGTGTGAACACCGCCAATTACTGTGGGAGCGGGCTTGCCCGCGATGGCGATGCTACTGAAGCAACCCGGTATCGAGCACCTTGGAAGACTCGCCAATAACGTTTTGCGCGAGCTGGACGAATTCCTTCGTATCCACACTTTCCAAATGCATCGCTCCACGCAGCACATCATCGAGCGAGCGCTTGTTGCGGGTTTTCAGACGAATCTCGCGGTCCAGTTCCTGTAGCAACACCACCGCTTTGGCCACCTGCGCCGGGTTGATCTGTTCACCGCGCAACGTGCTGACCTTCTGGCTGTCCTTGACCAACTTGCTGTGCAGGCTTTCATACCGCTCATCACTCATGCCGCCTGCGCGGCGCACCAGTTCGATGGCGTAGTACTCGGCAAACCCTTCGCTGATCCAGTCACTGCGCTGGCTGTCGTTGATCCGCCCGAACACCTGAGCCAATTCGCGCACCAAGGCACTGGTGCCGCTTTCGCTGACCAGCGGCAGACGGCTATTGAGGTAGATCGAGTCATGGGCGCCCAGGCTGCCGCGCCACATCGGGTCGTTGCCGCCGACAATCAGCAACTTGCCGGGATGACGCGGAAAAACTGCCTGCACTTGCGGCCAGACAAAGGTCAGCAGCGTCAGCACGTCCATGCGGCGCATGCCCTGACCTTGAGGCGAGGCGACGGTGACTTCGGTTTCCCCCAGCCGCGCACGACGACTGCCGAGATGGCCGGCGAGCATCCAGCCAGTGGGACGGTCGAACAGACGCGAGGCATTGTCGATCCGGAACCTGTTCTTGCCGATCCGCGGCCAGGCGGTTTCGACGCTTTTCCAACCGCTGGGTAATTCGAATTCAAGGCGTGAAACCAGTTCGATGCCGTCCTGCTGATCGAGTTTGGCCGCAGGCACCAGGTCATCGCCACGCATCAGCGCCCAGGTCGGGGTCATGCGGGTGTCGAAGCTTCCGCTCTTGCGCCCATGGCTGATGCGCACGCGGTAGGTCAGGCTGGCCTTGTCGCCGGCGGGGCGCCAAACACCACGGGCCTGTTTGCCGGGTGTGAGTTGCCATTGGCCATCGGCCTTGAAATCGCTGTAGTGACCGCCATCGCCCAAGTCGAAATCCAGACTGCGCACCGCCGAGCCCTGGGCCAGGGTCAGGCGCACTTCGGCCTGATCGCTTTGCGGCAGCAGGCGCACGTGATAATCCAGATCGACTTTCTTCGCCGCCCACACCGGCAAACTCAGGGCCAGCAGCCCGACAGTCAACGCCAGCCGCACTCCCACAGCCATACACACTCCTAGTGTGGCGAGCGAGCTTGCTCGCGCCGGGCTGCATAGCAGCCCCAAATTCTTCTAATCACTGCTGATTTTGTGAGTGCTACGCACTCAAGCGGGAGCAAGCGCCCTCGCCACAAAGCAGTGGGAATTAACCCGCGCGAAAAATCAGATGGTCTTCCCAATCCTCTTCAGCCACGCTGCCCTCGGCGAGCATACGCCCGGACTGGGAAATACGTTCGTGATGCACCGCCTCGCGATCACCGCATACCAGATGATGCCAGAGCGGCAAATCCTTGCCTTCGCTGACCAGTCGATAACCGCAGGTCGGCGGCAGCCATTTGAACTCATCGGCCTTGCCCGGCGTGAGCTGAATGCAATCGGGCACCGAGTCGCGACGGTTGGGGTAATCGGTACACTGACAGGTTTTGAGGTCGAGCAATTTGCAGGCGATACGCGTGTAGTACACGGAGTTGTCGTCTTCGTCCTCGAGTTTTTGCAGGCAGCACAGGCCACAGCCATCGCACAGCGACTCCCATTCCTCTTGATCGAGTTGATCGAGGGTTTTGCGTATCCAGAACGGTTCGACTTTGGCGGCCATGGCTCAAGCATCAACATCAGGTGGTGAAAAGGCCGCCAGTCTAGTACCAAGGCACCGACGGGCCAAGCATTGGCGACTGCCGGTACAACGGAACTTGTCAGTTATAGCGCCCCCAAGTAGCTTTGCCGTCGCAAGGAGCCATGCTCAAATGCCATTAACGCTCAACCGCGTTGCATTCAGGTGAACTACCCAGGCTCTCGAAAAACCTCATCGCTCAGCTCAACTGCGCCCGCAGGTTTCAGACGACCCTCACTTTCAAACGTAAAGGAATCTCTTGATGAGTGCTAATCCACGCGTTGCCGACTACGCCATTCACCCTCAGTTCACTGATCGCTGGTCGCCCCGCGCGTTCACCGGCGAAACCATTCCCGTCGAGACCCTGCTGAGCTTCTTCGAAGCCGCTCGCTGGGCGCCATCGGCGTACAACTCGCAGCCTTGGCGGTTTCTGTATGCGCGTCGCGACACACCGAACTGGGAGCGTTATCTGGGTCTGCTGAACGAGTTCAACCGCAGCTGGGCACAGCACGCCTCGGCGCTGGTGATCGTAGTCTCGAAAACCACCTTCGCGGTACCTGGCGCCACTGAAGAAACACCAGCGCTATGGCACACCTTCGACACGGGCTCGGCCTGGGGCCACCTGGCGCTGCAAGCGAGCATCAGTGGCTGGCACACCCACGGCATGGCCGGTTTCGATCAGGAGCTGACCCGCAAAGAGCTGAATATTCCTGAGGGCTATGCGCTGCACGCGGCGGTGGCGATCGGCAAGCTGGGCGACAAGGCGACGCTGGCCGAGTACCTGCAAGCGCGCGAAGAGCCAAGCCCGCGTCGTCCGCTGAGCGAGTTGGCGGCCGAGGGTGATTTCACCCTCTAAACGCGCCGGACTCGATCGTTCCCACGCGCAGCAAAGGAATGCATCCCGTGACGCTCTGCGTCACATCCGAAGCGGAACGCGGAGCGTCCCTGGCGGCATTCCCACGCGGAGCGTGGGAATGATCAGCTGGGTGAATTCAATACCCGCGATTGAAATCCACTTCCCCACGCAACGCTTCACCCGCCTGATACGCCCGCAGGTTTTCGACGAACAACTTCACCATCATGGGTGGCGAAGTCGGTGCCGAACTGTGCCCCGTCAGCAGCAGGCCCCACGCGGTCCAGAACGGATGGCGTTGCGGCAGCGGCTCCTGACGGCAGACGTCGATCACGGCCCCGGCCAGATGCCCTTCCTTCAAGGCTTCCACCAGATCCGCATCGACCACCGCCACGCCGCGCCCGACGTTGATGAACAACCCGGTCGGCTTGAACTGCTTGAACAGCGCGGCGTCGTACAGGTCGTGAGTATTCGGGGTGTTCGGCAGCAGATTGATCACGTAATCCACTTCGCCGACCAGTCGCGGCAAGTCGCTCAGCGCGCCGACTTCGACAAAGGGCGCCTGCTCGCGGGCTTCGCTGGCGATGCCGTACAACTCGACACCAAATGGCACAAGGAACTGCGCCACGGTCTGGCCGATGTCACCGGTGCCGACGATCAACACCTTGCGTCCAGCCAGGCTTTGCCCCTGGCGACTGTCCCACTTTCGCTCGACCTGGCTCACCAACCGCGGCAGTACTTCGCGCTCGTGGCCTAGCATGTAAGTCAGTACGTATTCGGCCATGACCTGACCGAAAATCCCTACCGCGCGAGTCAGGCGATAGTGCCGTGGCAGGCCGTCGGCCAGCAACGGCGTAATGCCGGCCCAGGTCGACTGCAGCCATGCCGGCGTGTGGCCCTGACGCAACAGCGTCGCCAGCAGGTCCGGCTGGCCGAGCCAGACCTGGCACTCGGCGGCCTGACGGGCCAGTTCGGCGGAGTCGCCGCTGGTCAGTACTTCCAGATCAGGCGCTGCCTGACGCAACAGTTGGGCATACACAGGGTGGTCGTGTTCAGCAATCAGAACGCGCATGGTTCAAACCTTTCAAAAACAGTGCAGACGGCCGCCGACGGAGTATCACTCCATCGCCCTGGCCATAGCCAAAATCATTCCAGTGTTTCATAAAGGCTCTGAACAGAGCCTGTCTCGATTACATCGGGTCGTTGCGTCGCAGCAACTCTTCCGGCAAATGCTCGATGTATTCGTCTTCGGCCGGCGGCATTTGCAGGTGATAGCCCTGCTTCTCGAGGTTTTCCAGCACCACGGTGATGTCTTCGCGCGACAGCTTGCGTTCGGGCGTCAGCACCAGATCGAAAGCGTGGTGCGGTTTGCCGAAGGCCGCCATCAGACTTTCCGGAACGCGCTCCAGTGCATCGCTTTTGAGCACATAGAGGTACATCTCGTTTTTCTTCAGGCTTCGATAGATGGAGCAAATACGTTTCAAGGCTGTTCTCCGGCGGTGGCCAGGCTGTCGAGCAGCGCCTGGCCCATCAATTCGCGGCGCCAGCCACGCAGCGAATCAGGCAATTGGTAAGGACCATTGGGGAAGCCGCTCTTGAGCAGCGCTTCCAGGGTTTTCTTGCGCAGCATCAGTTCTGGCGCGATGTTCAGGCGTTCGGCTTCGGCCTGGCCGATGGCGCGCAGCTGTTTGACCAGCGCGGCGGCGTCCACCGGCAACGGCTCCGGCACCGCCGGTGGCCATTGATCAGGCGACACACTGCCAGAGCGCTTGATCAGATCAAGCAGAAATTCGCCGTCCTGACGCACGGTACGCGGGTGCATGTCTTCGATTTTCGCCAGCGCGCCGAGGTTGTCCGGTTGCGTGCGCGCCAACGGCCACAGGGAATGTTCACGGACGATGCGGTTGCGCGGCAGATCACGGGCACGGGCTTCGCGTTCGCGCCAGGCGCAGAGTTCACGCAGCACGGCGAGTTGGGCGCGGGACAGCTTCCAGGCCAGTTTGGCGTCGCGATAGACCTCATACGGGTCGACCTCGCGACGCAGATTGGCCACCAGCTCGGCACCGTCTTCCAGGACCCAGGCGTATTTATCGTCAGAAAGCTTCGGACGCAGCTGTACGAAAACTTCCGCCAGATGCAAGGCATCCTCGGCGGCGTAGCTGATCTGGGTGTCGGACAGTGGACGTTGCAGCCAGTCGGAACGGGTTTCGCCCTTGGGCAGGTCGATGCCGAGCACTTCCTGCACCAGCCGCGAATAACCCATGGAAAAACCCAGGTTCAGGTAAGCGGCGGCCAGTTGGGTGTCGAACAACGGCGCTGGCAGGCTGCCGGTCAGACGCAGTAGCACTTCGAGATCTTCGCTGCACGCATGCAGGACTTTGACCACGGCCGGATTTTCCAGCAACGCGGCCAACGGCTGCCAATTGTCGATGGTCAGTGGGTCAATCAGGTAAGCGCGTACGCCATCGCCGATCTGCAGCAGGCCTGCGATCGGGTAAAAGGTGTCGACCCGCATGAATTCGGTGTCGAGGGCAACGAATGGCAACTGCTGCCACTCGGCGCAAAACTGACCGAGGCTATCGTTGTCGCGAATCCAGTGAATATCGATGGCCACACGGCTCTCCCTTGAAGAATGGCGCGCAGTATATATCGCCCCCGGCAATTTCCGCGCCTCCACTGAACAAGAGCTTTAGCGAAAATACCTGCTGGATCGCAAGAATTGTCTGACAGGAGGGAACTAACTGGCCTTACGCAGCACGTAGACCCGCATCCGCGCGCAACCCGGCAAGAAGTCCTGATGGCTGAGCAAGCGGAAACCCGCCTGCCTGAACTCGGCCTCAAGCTCGGCCTTGCTCGCCTGTGGCTGGGCCTGTGCGCCGTTCACACCCGATTGGCGCAGTTTGAAATGCGCATCAACCCGCACTGCCACAATCACTGTGTCGCGACTGACCCGATGGAACTCGCCCAGCAGGGCCAACCGATGCTCAGGACTGGTGATGTGTTGAAACAGTTGCATGCAAAAAATGCAATCAACCGCGTTCGCCGACAAACCAATGGTGAAGGCTGAACTCTGAAAGGTCTTGATCCGTTCCAGCAGGTGCTGCGGATGGTGGGTGCGGGCATGATCGAGCATGTCCTGAGACGGATCGGTCGCAAGAATCACCCGATTCGCATGCTCGGCCAGTATCGACCAGAAGCGCCCGACACCGCAGGCTACATCAAGAATCAATCCCGGTTCGCCAGCAACCTGAAGCGCATTACGCACCAGTTGCTCGTCGCGCCAGAACGTCAAACGCCCCGCCAGCCCACGCGGTCGCGACTGAAGGCAGACGCGGGCATGTTCCTGATCGTAGCGCCGGGCGAACTCAAGTTCGATGGCGGATGGGGGCAGAGCAGACATGTGCAAGGGCTCTTGTTGGAATATCGACTGGCGGCAGGTTAACGACTGGCGCGTGAAAAAAAGGTCGACGGACTCATTTTTTGGCCAGCACACCGTCAATCACTGCGCCGCGGCAGCCGGCAAACATGTCCAGTCCCGGGTCGTAGACCTTGCTGTTGACCTCCAGCAGGCCAAGCATGGAATGGAACAGGTTGTCCTGGCTCAAGGGCTTTTCGCGACTTAATTGCAGGCAATGAGTGTCCACCGAGAACGATTTTTGATAGCTGTCGGAGAACCACGCCAGCATCGCTACATGCTTCTGTTGTTCCGGCGCCAGCATGTAAGGCGTGCCATGAAGGAACAGGTTGTATTCGCCCAGGGATTCGCCGTGGTCCGACAGATAAAGCATGGCGGTATCGACTTTGTCCTGATTACTGCGCAACAGGTCGATCAGGGTCGACAGCACATGGTCGGTGTACACCAACGTGTTGTCGTAGCCATTGACGATACTTTCGCGGCTGCAATTGTTCAGTGCATTGCTTTCACACACCGGGGTGAAGTGTTCGTATTCTTTCGGGTAGCGCTTGAAGTATTCCGGACCGTGACTACCCATTTGGTGCAGTACCAGCACGGTGTCTTTATCCAGCGTGTCGATGAAGTGCTGCAAACCTTGCAGGAGAATTTCATCGCGGCACTCGCTATTGGCACACAACACCGGGTCTTTCAGATTACTCACGTCGTCGACAGTGACCCGATCGCAAGTACCTTTGCAGCCCGACTGATTATCCCGCCAGATCACCTCGAGACCGGCGTGCTTGAGCACGTCCAGCAGACCTTCCTCATTCTTTGCCTTGCTGGCGTTGTAATCCTTGCGGCCCATGTTGGAGAACATGCAGGGCACCGACACGGCCGTTTCCGTGCCGCAAGAATGCACATCGGTGAAGGCAATCAGGCCGGCTTCCTTATCCAGTTGGGGGGTGGTGTCGCGGTTATAACCCAAGATGCCGAAGTTCTCGGCCCGGGCACTTTCGCCCACCACCAGTACCGTCAGGGATTTACGGCCGTGGGTTTGCCAGACCGGGTTTTTCTCGGCATCTTCACCGAGTTTGACAAAGGGTTGCCGGGCAGAAACGACTTGCTCGCGCAGATAACCGAGCGAGGCACCGATGTAGTTGCTTGGCACCACCATCAGGCGCAATTCATGATGATTGCGAAACAACGACGACAAGCCTTGATAGTTGACCAGGGCGACACCGCCGATCACCGCAACCGATGCGACACTCACCAGCACTTTACTTAATAACTCACGGTGCCAACGACGGTAATTAACCGGCGTCTTCCACAACAACCACGTCGGTAAAACTCCGAGAAACATAATATAAACAAACAACTTCACGGACAGTAAGTCACGCACTTCTGTCACATTGGTTTCTGCGAAGTTACGAAACATACCGGCGTCGATCAATACACCGTATTGGCTCATGAAATAGGCCACGCCGGCACTGACCAAAAAGATCAGCGTCAACACGGGTTTCATCACAAACCGGAATGCCAGCAAGGTCAGCACAATGTTGAAGACCGCCAGGATCATCACCCCGAACGCGACACGCATGGTGATGCCTTGACCGTCTGCAGCGGTGATATCGAAGAGGTGTTGCCAGAGAACTGAATTGAACCCTGCCAATAAAAAGGCACTGGCAATCAACGTCACCCACTCGGGGCGTACGGCTTTTAACTTCAACATGATGATCGGCTGTTCCTGGAAGAAGTGCCCGCGGCAAATGTGAAAATTTCATTTACTGCGACAACACAAATCTTAAGCAGCCGACCATCAATTTTTCGTGAAAAAGAAGCCAACGATTAGTTGGCTATGAGATAAGGCTCAAACTTTCAACAATGCAGATTCGTTTCAGGCCTGATGCAGATACCAGCGCCAATCCTGCTCACCGACTTCACCCATGAACTGCCGGTATTCGGCACGTTTCACCGCCAGATACACGCCAAGAAACTCACTGCCAAATGCTTCCCGCGCCCAGTTCGAAGCCTCCAGCGCTCGCAACGTGGTCAACCAGTCGGTGGGCAGCAATTCCGTAGCCTGGGCGTACCCATTGCCCTCCACGGGTGCTCCAGGGTCAAGCTGCTCGCGGATGCCGCGACGAATGCCGGCCAGGATCGCCGCAGCCGCCAGGTACGGGTTGGCGTCGGCACCACAGATGCGGTGCTCGATATGCCGGGAGAATGCCGGCCCGCCGGGCACTCGCAAACTCACGGTGCGATTGTCCACGCCCCAGGTGGCCGCCAGTGGTGCGTAGCTGTTGGTCTGGAAACGACGATACGAGTTGGCGTTCGGACAGAACAGCAGCAACGAATCCAGCAACGTGCTGAGCATTCCGCCGACCGCTTGTTTAAGCAGCGGCGTACCGTCCGGGGCTTCGCTGGCGAACAGGTTATTGCCCTCCTTGTCCGCCAGGCTGACGTGCATGTGCATGCCGGTGCCGGCCAGATCATCAAAAGGCTTGGCCATGAAACAGGCCGCCATCCCATGCTTGTGGGCCACGCCCTTGACCAATCGTTTGTAGCGCACCGCTTCGTCCATCGCCTGCAAAGCATCGGTGCGGTGTTCGAGGGTGATTTCCACCTGCCCTGGCGCGTATTCGGAGATTGCCGTGCGCGTCGGAATGCCCTGCAGCTTGCAGGCGCTGTAGAGGTCGGCCAGAAACGGCTCGATCTGCTCCAACTCACGTAAGCCATAGACCTGCGTGGAGCGTGGCCGCCCACCATCGACATCCCGCGCCGGCTGCGGCCGACCGTTGCTGTCGCGCTGCTGATCCAGCAAATAGAACTCCAGCTCCGCCGCCATCACCGGGTAATAACCGTCGGCCTGCAAGCCTTCGATGACCTTGGCCAGCAGGTGCCGTGGGTCGGCGATGGTCGCGGGCATGCCCTCTTTTGGATGCATGCTGACCTGCACCGCCGCCGTGGGAATCAATCGCCACGGCATACGCTGCAAACTGCCGCTGATCGGGTAAGCCCGGCAATCGATATCACCGACGTCCCAGACCAGCCCGGAATTTTCCACGTCATCGCCATTGATGGTCAGGCCCAGAATGGTACTCGGCAGCGGCCGCCCGCTCTCGTACACCGCCAGCAGTTCATCGCGATGCAGCAACTTGCCCCGTGGCACACCGTTGTTGTCGAGGATGAACAGCTCGAACATCTCGATATCCGGATTGTGTTCCAGGAAGGACAGGGCTTCTTCTTTCGTGGCGAAGGATGTCGTGGCACAGCTCATGGGAATTCTCGTCTATCCGCGTCAGGCAAACGCACAGGCGCCGCCGGTTTGATCCCGGCGCACAGCGCGGGACCTGTCAGAACAATCAGCGGGACAGGCAAGAATCCGGCGGGCGGGCGTGGCGGCAGTGCCACAATGCCCAGAAGGCCAGTTCGGAAGGGAGTGCGACCGGACGACCGTCCATAGAGAAGACCGCAGTAAACAGATGACCAGCAGCGTCACACGGGTGGTTAAGTCGTTAAATCGGGATTTAAAGAACTTTGGATGTGGACAGACTAAACAATCAATTTCCCAAACGCCCTCCATCCCTGTGGGAGCGGGCTTGCTCGCGATGACGGATTTACATTTAACTGAGATGTTGACTGATCTATCGCTATCGCGGGCAAGCCCGCTCCCACAGGAATTTTGGGGGTGCGATACAGCTATTTAATTTTTAAATACCGCTCCAGACTTTCTGATTTGCCGCCTCCGGGGCTCGCGCGCCTAATCGGCTCCTTGTTTTTGAAGGTCCGATTATGGAAAACGTTCGCACAACCTCCCGCCCTGCCTTCTGGCTGATGTTCGGCATCATTCTTGTCGCCCTGAACCTGCGTCCATCCATGGCCGCTGTCGGTCCTTTGCTATCAGCCATCCGCGGTGATATCCCGCTGAGTTTCAGCCTGGCCTCGCTCCTGACAATGTTGCCAGTCATGGCCATGGGACTGGCGATGTTCTTCGGTATCGGTGTCAGTCAGCGGCTGGGCGAGCAACGCACCGTGGTGCTGTCGCTGCTGATCATCGGCCTGGCCACGGTGTCGCGGCTGTTCCTCGATTCTGCGGCGGAACTCATCTTGAGTGCCGTGTTGGCTGGCATCGGCATTGCGTTGATCCAGGCGATAATGCCCACCCTGATCAAGTCCCGTTTCAGCGACAACGTTTCCGTGTGCATGGGCCTCTATGTGACGTCGATCATGGGCGGCGCGGCAATCGCCGCGTCGTTTGCGCCGCTGGTGATGACCCGCACCGACAGTTGGCGAGTGGGTTTGGCGATCTGGGCGGCGCTGGCGCTGTTGGCATTGCTGTTCTGGTGCGCTCAACGCTCGGGAATGCCTGCGCGGGATGCCAAATCGTCAGGCAAAGAATCCTTTTTCACCCATTCCCGCGCCTGGCTACTCGCAATCTTCTTCGGTCTCGGTACGGCGTCCTACACCTGTGTGCTGGCCTGGCTGGCGCCGTACTACGTGGAAAAAGGCTGGAGCGAACAACAGGCCGGTTTGTTGCTGGGCTTTTTGACGGCCATGGAAGTGTTGTCGGGTCTATTGGTTCCCGCCATCGCCAACCGCAGCCGAGACCGGCGCCTGGTGCTGGTGGTGTTACTGACGCTGATCATGGTCGGTTTCTGCGGGCTGATTCTGAGCCCGCAATACCTGAGCCTGCTCTGGCCCTGCCTGCTCGGACTGGGCATCGGCGGGCTGTTCCCGATGAGTCTGATCGTGTCGCTGGATCATCTGGACAATCCCCAACGCGCGGGCGGGCTGACTGCCTTCGTGCAGGGCATCGGTTACCTGATTGCCGGCCTCTCGCCGCTGATGGCCGGGATAATTCGCGATCAGCTGGGCAGTTTCGAATGGGCCTGGTGGTCACTGACCGGCGTTATGGCGTTGATGATTCTGATGGCTCTGCGCTTCGATCCGCGGCATTACGCCAAACACATTCACTGACCCGGAAACCCCATCATGAAACGCACAGGTTTTGCTGCGGCTCACGTCGGCATGCTGCTCTGGGCACTGTTGATTGCCGTCTCGTTTTCCGCGGCAGCCCAAGTCAGCCAGGCCATCGACCCGATTCTGCTGACCGGTTTGCGCTTGCTGTTTTGCGCCCTGGTATTTTTGCCCCTGCTACTGTTCAAGGGCGATACCGTCATGCACATCCAGGGACTGCTCAGCCATGCTGTGCTCGGTATGCTGCTGGCGTTGTATTTCGGCTCATTGTTCGAAGCACTGCGCTACACCTCGGCGGTCAATACCGGGACGATGTTCACTCTGGTGCCGTTGCTGACGCTGCTGTTCGAAGCCTTCCTGATGCCCGACAGCAGCCTGAAAAAGCGCGTATTGCCCATGCTGACTGCCGCTGCCGGTGCCGTGCTGCTGGTGTTAAAAGGTGCTGGCCCCGATGAGCTGCCGTCGTTGTATGCGCTATCGGTGTACGGGATCGGTTGTTTGGCGATGGCGCTCTACTCGCCCCTGAGTCAACGGCTCAAGACCAATAGCCTCAAGGGTCGCGGCCCGGTGGTCATGACCTTCTGGAATATGCTGTTTGGTGCGCTGTTTCTATTGGCGTTCTGTGGGTTCAGCGGCGGCTGGCGATCGGCTTCGTTACTGACCGCGAGCGATCTTTGGTGGTTGATGTACCTGGCACTGTTCGCCACGCTGGCGACCTTCTGGCTACTGCATCGAGCGATTGGCGTCATCGCCCCTTCCTCGGTCATTTCCTACATCTACCTGAGCACTCTGTTCATCACGCTGTTCCACTGGTTCTGGCTACGCGAGTCACCACTAGCCCTGGAAATCATCGGCGCATTACTGGTGTGCATCGGCATGTTGGCGCTGCTAATATCCAGCCGCGACGCGATCCCCGCGCAGCCATCAGCGTTAAAGGCCTCTGGCCAGCTTTCAAGAGATTGAATTCATAGGTCGTGTTCGCAACATTTTCTGTCCCACAACTGACCATGAAAAATCCTACAAGGCATTCTCTTGGCACCATCGTTCCGTTAGGATCATTCGCACACGTTTGCGCACAGTCAGCGCAAGGAGCACAGCGAGACAGAACGGATGCTGAACAGTAACTTGCTTAGAAAGCTCGATATGCAGGACCTCATGGTGTTTGTCGCCGTGTATGAGCAAAGCAGCGTCACCGGTGTGTCGGAGGCGCTCTGCGTCAGTCAGTCCACCGTGAGTTACTGCCTGAAAAAACTGCGCACCAGTTTCGAAGACGAATTATTCATCAATACCCGTATGGGTATGCGCCCCACCTACAAAGCCAGCACCATGCATACCCATGTGCTGAAAATCCTCGAAAGCATCAACCTGTGTCACGCCGGGACACCGACCTTCGACCCGACCTTGCAACCGGTCACCTTCAATATCTGCGCGCCGGAGTACTTCGAGCAGTTGATCCTGCCGCGCCTGTTGAAGAGCTTCGATTTTGCCGACCTGCCAGTGATGGTCAACATGCACAAGTTCGAAACCGACATCCCGGCCGAAGAACTGCGCGACGGCAGTCTCGACCTGGTGATCTGTTTCGGCCCGAATTTTCATCGCAGCCACACCGATTTCAACTCCAGGAGGCTGCTGGAAGATGATCTGGTGTGCGTCTTCGACAAACGCGCCACGCCGCTGGAACCGCGCTTGAGCCTGCAAGCGTTCACTCAACGCCGGCATGTGTTCCCGACGCCTTGGACATCTACCACCAATATGGTCGACGGTTGGCTTGCTCAACAGGCCCACAAACGACAGATAGTCGCGCGATCCAACAGTTATAGCGCGGCGCTGAAGATGATCACCGGCACCGATTTCATCCTGACCTTGCCTCGACGCATCCAGCAATTGCTGGCCAACGAGGCAATCTTCAATCACTGCGAAGCGCCCAACGGCTTGCCGGGCTTCACCCTGGACATGCAGTGGAGTCAAAGCGTCGATCAGGACAGCGCCAACACCTGGCTACGCGAGCAAGTGATCAAAGCCTGCGCCGAGCAGGAAATGGCCTGAAACTCAGTGGCCGATGGCGGTCTTGGTGTAGGACTCTCGATCGATATCGAGGATTTCAACACACAGCTGGACCTCAACTTTCGCCGGCCACTCACACACATCCTGCACCACGGCCAGCAGGCTTTCAGACAACTGCTTTTTGATCTCCGGCGAACGACCGCTCAACAGCGCCAGCTTCACATGCACGAACGCCCGCTCGCCCAGTGCCGTGCCCACCCTGAAAGTCTCGACCTTCACTGCACGAGCCTTGATATCGAACTCAGCACCAAACTGGCCAGACGCGACCAACGCGTTGTTGAGTCGCATCAACGCCACATCGGCATTCAACTCGGGCAAGTTGGCGGTGTATTCCATGTGCAGGTGGGGCATAACGGGGCTCCTGAAGATTGGTA
This sequence comes from Pseudomonas sp. NPDC089918, assembly GCF_050280605.1. NCBI lineage: Bacteria > Pseudomonadati > Pseudomonadota > Gammaproteobacteria > Pseudomonadales > Pseudomonadaceae > Pseudomonas > Pseudomonas sp. NPDC089918. Next base: position 13,682 of record NZ_JBNNVP010000057.1, read on the forward strand.
GAAAGGTCGTACATATAACACAGAGCCGCCCTACTCACTGGGACGGCGCAAGAGTCGCACTCTCACTCATGAACGCCTCCAGACGCGAGCGCAGCCAGCGTTCGGCCGGATCGCTGTCGACATGACTGAGCCATACCATGGACAAGTCCAGGGTCGGCGTCTTGAACGGAAACGGCTCCTTGAACAGTTGGCCGGACGCGGCCATCGCCTCGGCCGTGTAATCCGGCAGGCTGGCGATCAGATCGGTGCCGGCAAGCAAGGCCGGCAACGAGCTGTACTGCGGAACGGACAGCACTACCTGGCGTGTACGACCGATCTCCGCCAGCCATTCATCGGCGTAGCCGCTGACATTCGCGGTATGGGACACCAGCACGTGCGGCCGCGAGCAATATTCATCGAGGGTCAGCGGTGTGTCCGAGGCGTCTGCGCGCAAAATACTGGGCTGGATGTGTCGCAACAATTTGCGCTTGGCGTTGGCCGGCAGGCCGCGGGTCTGGCTGATACCAACGGTGATATCACCAGACGCCAGCAGGTCGGGAATGCGCCAGTAGTCGACATGTTGAACCACAAACACCACCTTCGGCGCTTCCTGGCGCAAAGCACGCAGCAATGGCGGCAACAGGCCGAACTCGACATCGTCCGACAGCCCGATGCGAAACGTCATGGTGCTGCTGAGCGGATCAAAATCATGGGTCAGGCTCAAGGCCACCGACAGCGAGTCCAACGCCGGTGACAGGTGCTGAATAATCTCCTCGGCCCGCGCCGTCGGCTCCATGCGATGTCCGACCCGAATGAACAGCGGATCGTTGAACATCGTCCGCAATCGGTTCAGCGCCGCACTGATGGTCGGCTGACCGAGGAACAGCTTCTCCGCCGCCCGTGTGACGTTGCGTTCGAGCATCAATGTCTCGAACACCACCATCAGGTTGATGTCGGCCTTGCGCAGTTCATTGCGATTCATCCATTACCCCCCGATCCCAGACGGCGGACAGTTTAGGGAGGTCTTGCGATCGGCGTCTATGCAGGTTGGCAAATGACCCGATCCCTAAAAATCCGCGGCACTTATACGAGCGTTCGGAAAAAAAAGAAGCTGCTCTGACTGAGCAGCTTCACCGCCCTGGAGTCTATATCTCCTTGACCGGGGTCTGATCATGAGTCCCTTTGATCAAACTGATGGCATGCACGCAATCAGACTTGTTGACGTAAGCCTCCCCACTGGCAATCGTTTCATGGTTCCCCGCCCGCAAACGCCAGCGCCATTGGCCCTTGCCAGTTTGTGCGATACCACGGGTTTGCCTGTAAATCTCAAAATACATTGATCGCTCCTTGCGACTGCTGATTACGACAGGTCAGTGACCTGCAGAACCAGAGTAGATGAGGAATTTTTGCGGCAATGTCTTTCAATGTGAGGGGATATTTCGAAGATAACTTCTTGATTCACGAAGCGATCAACAAATACAGGGGGTGGTAATTAAAGCGACTCAGTGGAGGTACTTTTCTTGGGAACAGGCATATTTTTCTTACGCTGTTGAGCTGATTTATCCGACGCTGAAAACCTGAGGCAAACGCAGTGAAAGTGGCCAGTCGGAAAAATCCGCGTAAACGAAAAAGCCCCGTAGATTTTCATCTACGGGGCTTTTTCTATGTAATGGCGGAGAGATAGGGATTCGAACCCTAGGTACCGGTGAAGGTACAACGGATTTCGAATCCGTCCCATTCGGCCACTCTGGCATCTCTCCAACGGCGCGCATCATAACAACACTTTTGCCGGAAGCGAACCCCCTAAGCAAAATTTTTCCGTGCTATCAGATGCTTGCGTCGATTACAGCGGTACGCCCAGACGATTGGCGACTTCTTCGTAAGCTTCGATGACGTCACCGAGGCCCTGACGGAAGCGGTCCTTGTCCATTTTCTTGCCGGTAGCCTTGTCCCACAGGCGGCAGCCATCCGGGCTGAACTCGTCACCCAGGACGATGGAGCCGTCGGAGAACACGCCGAATTCGAGTTTGAAGTCGACCAGCAGCAGGCCAGCATCGTCGAACAGTTTGCTCAGGACTTCGTTGACCTTGAGCGACAGTTCTTTCATGCGAACCAGTTGCTCGGCGGTGCCCCAACCGAATGCCACGACGTGGGATTCGTTGATGAACGGGTCGCCCTTGGCGTCGTCCTTCAGGAACAGTTCGAAGGTGTAAGGGTTGAGCTTCATGCCCTCTTCAACGCCCAGGCGTTTGACCAGGCTGCCGGCGGCGTAGTTACGCACGACGCACTCGACCGGGATCATGTCGAGCTTCTTCACCAGGCATTCGTTGTCGCCCAGCAGTTTGTCGAATTGAGTCGGCACGCCGGCTGCTTCGAGTTTCTGCATGATGAAGGCGTTGAACTTGTTGTTCACCATGCCTTTGCGGTCGAGCTGCTCGATGCGCTTGCCGTCGAACGCCGAGGTGTCGTTGCGAAACAGCAGGATCAAGCGGTCAGCGTCGTCGGTCTTGTAAACCGATTTGGCTTTGCCGCGGTAGAGTTCTTCACGTTTTTCCATGATGGGCTCCGCTTGCTAAGTAGGTGGGCTAGGCGATGTGTCGCCAGTCGAGCCCTGAATCTTGATCGGCCAGTTGCAGCCAGTCCGGGTCGCACCCGAGGGTGTCGACAAAACATTGCCGGGCCAGCTGCGGCAGGTTGTTCTTGCTGCTCAGATGGGCCAGGACCAGGTGTTGCAGGCCTTGCCAGCCCAACTCGGCCACCAGGAATGCCGCCTGATGGTTGTTCAAATGTCCCAATTCACCGCCCACCCGCTGCTTGAGAAAGTACGGGTAGTGACCGCGAGCCAGCAAGTCACGGCAATGATTGGACTCGATCATCAATGCATCGAGGTCCCGATAGCCGTCCAGCACCTTGTTGCAATATGAGCCCAGGTCGGTCAACAAGCCGAAACGCCGCTGACCGTCGCTGAAGACATACTGCGTCGGCTCCTGTGCATCATGGGCCACGGCAATGACGCCGATGCTCAGGTTACCGATTTGCAGTTGCTCGCCGCCAGCCAGAAAGCCTGCGGGTTCAATCGGTTTGCGCATCCCGCGCAGGGTCCCGCGACTGAGGTAGACAGGCAGATTGTAACGCCGAGACAGCAAACCCACGCCATGCACGTGGTCGGCATGTTCGTGGGTCACGAGTATCGCGCTCAGCTGCGAAGGGTTCACACCCAGTCGCAGTAGGCGTTTTTCGGTTTCCCGCAGGGAGAAACCACAATCCACCAGCACATACGTGTCGTCGCTGGCTATCAGCGTGCCGTTCCCTTGGCTACCGCTGCCGAGAACGGCAAAACGCATGTGATCAGCCCAGGTTGTCCTGAATCACGCTCAACACTTTGCGCGCCACTTCTGCTGGCGCCACGGTGTTGATGTTTTTCTCGACGGTGACTTGCACGTTCTCGCCAACCTTGCTCAGGCGAACCTGATAACGCTCGGCGCGGGCTTCAACTTCTTCCTTGTCCGGCTTGCTGCCGAACAGACTGCCGAAGAAACCTGGCTTCTCGTCCTTCTTCTCGGCTTTTTCGGCGAGGTTGATGTAGTACAGGCCCAGGCTGCGGTTGATGTCTTCAACACGCCATTCGCCCTGCTCCAGCGCACGACCGACACTCGACCAGGCACGATCCAGATCGGAACCGACGTTGAGCACCGGGTTGCCGCTGCCATCTTCGGTCAGGCTGACACGACTTGGCGTATCGAAATCACGAGAGGCCAGCATGGAGACCGAACCGCCCTTCTCCGAGGTGCGGCTCATGCTTGCCAGCATGTCGTCGACCAGTGCTGCGTCCAGGCCGGTGTTAACCGAACGATTGGTGAAATCCACATTGGCGGTGCTGCCGGCAGGACGCTCGGCGCTGACCACGTAGACTTCACTGGTGTTGCGCTGCACGCCTGGTTCGATACGCACCCGCACACGGCTTTCACTGTCGGCGCCGACACCGGCTGCGCTCAAGCGCTTGGCCATTGCTGCGGACAGTTCGTCGGAACGCTGCCAGGTGGTGGTGAATTCGCCAGTTTGCGGGCGTTGCTCGTCCAGACGGAAACCGTTGTCCTGGAAGAACTGCACGGCCACGGGCCAGACTTCGGCCGGTGGGTGCTGGGCCATGACCCAACGCGAATCGCCGCTCTTCTGCAGGGTGTAGTCGCTGGCATCAGCCGCGGCCGACAGCGGCTGCGGACGAGGCACGATGTATTCGCCCTTGGCGGTGTCGTCAGCCACGTTGCGCGGGATCGGCAACAGCGGATCCAGACGCTTGGCGGTGCTGACGTCCGGTGGCAGTTGCATCGGTGCAGTCTGTTGGGCTTCCAGGTAGTCGCTACCACGGTCACGGAAATAACCTTCCGGGCCCCAGATCCATCCGCAGCCACTGGTGCTGGAGATAATCAAGGCAAGTGCGGAAAGTCCGGCCAATCGCTTCATGCGTAGTACTTCCTCAATTAAACCAGGACGCCGGACTGGCGCATGGCCTGCCGCAGCGGTTCGTGACAGGCAGCGCTGAGCCAGGTGAGCGGCAGACGGATACCGTCCGGCATCAAGCCCATTTCATGCAGTGCCCATTTCACGGGGATAGGGTTGGATTCGATAAACAGGGTTTTATTGAGCGGCATCAGCTTTTCGTGGATCGCCCGGGCTTTGACGGCATCACCGGCCATGGCCGCGGCACACAACTCGCTCATGGCGCGCGGTGCGACGTTGGCGGTCACCGAAATATTGCCCTTGCCGCCGAGCAGCATCAGCTCGACCGCGGTCGCGTCGTCACCGGAATACACCAGGAAGTCGCTGCTCACGCCGGCCAGGATGTCCTTGGCGCGCTGCAGGTCGCCCGTGGCTTCCTTGATGCCGATGATGTTCTTCACGGTCGACAGGCGGATCACCGTCTCGGCCTGCATGTCGCAGGCGGTACGGCCCGGCACGTTGTAAAGGATCTGCGGGATGTCGACGGCTTCGGCGATGGCCTTGAAGTGCTGGTACAGGCCTTCTTGCGTCGGTTTGTTGTAATAAGGGGTTACCAGCAGGCACGCGTCGGCGCCGGCGTTCTTCGCGTTGGTGGTCAGTTCGATCGCTTCGCGCGTCGAATTGGCGCCCGTACCGGCGATCACCGGAATACGCCCTGCAACCTGGGCAACCACGCGACGAATCACTTCGATGTGTTCGTTCACGTCAAGCGTGGCCGACTCACCTGTAGTGCCGACCGCCACGATGGCGTTGGTGCCCTCTTGCAGGTGGAAGTCCACCAGTTTGCTCAGGCTGTCCCAGTCGAGACGACCCTGTGCATCCATGGGTGTGACCAGTGCCACCATACTGCCCGCAATCATGCAACCGCTCCTGCCGGAAAAAGAGAGCGGTAATGGTACTGGCGCCAAGATGCTTGTACAAGCGAAGTACTGCGCTGCTGCCATTCCCCTTGGCGCTGCTTTTCGCTACCCTTCAGACTTTGATCGGTACTGATAAGCTCGTACGCCGCGTTCCAGCCTCCATTTTCGGCATCACAAGCCCCGATCCAGCGTTGCCACCCCTCGCTCTCGCCACTCTGGAGCACGTCGCAACCTTCGGCCGGGTTTTCTGAATTCGCATCCGCAGGCTCGTCCCGGTAAAAAAGCCCATAAAAGTATCGACCGCTCATCGCTTTAGGAATGCTGCATGTCCACCCCCACAGTTCGCGAACAATTCCTTGTCATCAGTGCCCTCGGCGCCAACCCCATGGAGCTGACTAACGTCCTGTGCCGCGCCAGCCATGAAAACCGCTGCGCCGTGGTCACCTCTCGCCTGACGCGTCATGGTGAATGCAGTGCGTTGATCCTTGAAATCTCGGGCAGCTGGGACGCCCTGGCGCGCCTCGAAGGCAGCCTGCCCGTGCTGGCCAAACGGCACGCCTTCACCGTTAACGTGGTTCGCAGCGCGGCCCTGGAGAACCGTCCCCAGGCCCTGCCATACGTTGCCTACGTCAGCTCGGCCTACCGTCCGGACATCATCAACGAGCTGTGCCAGTTCTTCATGGATCACAATGTCGAACTGGAAAACCTGACCTGCGACACCTATCAGGCTCCGCAGACCGGCGGCACCATGCTTAACGCCACGTTTACCGTGACCTTGCCGGCCGGCACCCAGATCAGCTGGTTGCGTGACCAGTTCCTGGATTTCGCCGACGCCATGAACCTGGACGCACTGATTGAACCGTGGCGCCCACAAAACCCAATGTAAGGAAGCTTTCATGGCCGTAGCCATCAACCAACCGGTTGCCGACTTCGAAGCACCCGCCACCAGCGGGCAATCCGTCAGCCTCGCGGGCCTCAAAGGCAAGCAAGTGGTGATTTACTTCTATCCGAAGGACAGCACGCCGGGCTGCACCACCCAGGGTCAGGGTTTTCGTGATCAGCTTGACGCCTTTAAAGCCGCCAATACTGAAGTCTTCGGCGTGTCTCGCGACAGCCTGAAATCCCATGAAAACTTCAAAGCCAAACAGGCTTTCACCTTCGAGCTGATCAGTGACAAGGAAGAAGCGCTGTGCCAGCTGTTCGACGTGATCAAGCTGAAGAAGCTCTACGGCAAGGAATACATGGGCGTTGATCGCAGCACGTTCCTGATCGACAAGAACGGCGTGCTGCGTCAGGAATGGCGCGGCGTGAAGGTACCGGGGCATGTGGATGCGGTTTTGGCTGCTGCTCAGGCGCTGAACAAGGCCTGATTCATCTAGTGCCTGTTCGGACGCCATCGCGAGCAGGCTCGCTCCCACAGGATTTGCGCAAACTTTGTGGGACCGAGCCTGCTCGGGATGGGGCCATCAGCCTCACCGCATAACCAGTACTGACCGTTAAAGCAGCGGCGCCACCACAGGTTCCTTGCGCGGCCAGGCATCCAGCACAGCCTTGAACAGCGTCGCCAGGGGAATCGCAAAGAACACCCCCCAAAAGCCCCACAACCCACCAAACAACAGCACCGCGCAAATGATCGCCACCGGGTGCAGGTTGACCGCTTCCGAGAACAGCAGTGGCACCAACACGTTGCCGTCCAGTGTCTGGATGATCCCGTAGACCGCCATCAAATAGATGAACTGATCGCTCCAGCCCCACTGGAATAGTGCAATCAGCAGCACTGGCACGGTCACCACCACCGCCCCGACGTAAGGCACCACCACCGACACACCCACCAGCAACGCCAGCAGCGCCGAATAGTTGAGCCCCAGCGCCACGAAGGCGATGTAAGTCACGCCACCGCAAATGAAGATTTCGATGACCTTGCCACGAATGTAATTGGCGATCTGCCGATTCATTTCCTGGGCGACCCGGGTAATCAGCGCCCGCTCGCGCGGCAGATAACCGCGGACCCACTGGCCGATCATCTCCCGGTCCTTGAGAAAGAAGAACACCAGGATCGGCACCAGCACCAGGTAGATCATGATGTTCACCAGCAGCGGCAGGCTCGACAACGAGAATGTCAGCGCCCACTGGCCGAACTTGCCGATCTCACCTCGCGCCACTTCGATCGCCTGCAGCACTTGCTCATCCGACACCAGATGCGGATAGCGTTCGGGCAGCAGCAACAGCAGCGACTGCCACTTGGCGAGCATGCCGGGCAATTCGTTGAACAGCGTGATCAATTGGTGCCAGAGCAGTGGTACCACGATGATGATAAAAACCAGCAACAACCCCATGAATAACGCGAAAACCAGCCCCACCGCCGCGCCACCCGGCACGCGCAGGCGCTCGAGGGTCACTACCAGCCCCTGCATCAGATACGCCAGCACCATACCGGCCAGTACGGGCGCGAGCATTCCACCCAGGGTGAGCACCGCGGTAAATGCCAGAAACAGCAGCACCGCCAGCACCACGGCTTCTTCATCCGAGAAGTAGCGCTGAATCCAGTCGCGTAACACCTTGAACATCAATAATCCTTAGAAACGAACGCAGCAGGTTTCAGGCTTTTTTCAACCAATAGCGGTAAACACCCGCCTCATCTTCTTCACGAAGCAGCGTATGACCGGCCAATCGGGCAAAGGTGCGAAAGTCGCGCTGGGAACCTGCATCGGTGGCGATCACCTTGAGTACCGCACCGCTGGCCAGTCGGTTGAGCTCCAGTTTGGCTTTGAGCAACGGCAACGGGCAATTCAGACCGCTGGCGTCCAGTTCGGCGTCGTGGGTTACTGTGTCAGTCATTGAATCACTCCGGGGCGGGGGTTAAGCCGCTTAGAATATCTGGTCCCAAGCGTAGTGTCCGGCTACAGTAAGGTCTTTGTCGACTAAGGCTTTGTGCATGACTTTTTTGCGCCCTACCCTGCTGACGCTCGCTTGCCTGCTCGCCTCACCGGGCTTCGCCGACGACTTGCCGTCACTTGGTGACGCCAGTTCTGCCATCGTCTCGCCGCAACAGGAACACCAATTGGGCCGTGCCTGGCTGGCGCTGTTGCGCAGTCAGGTGTCGCAGCTCAACGATCCGCAGCTCAAGGATTACGTCGAATCCAGCGTCTACCGTTTGGTAGAAACCAGCCAGGTCAATGACCGGCGCCTGGAGTTCATCCTGATCAACAGCCCGCAGCTCAACGCTTTTGCTGCGCCGGGCGGAATCGTCGGCGTCAACGGTGGCTTGTTCCTCAATGCCCAGACCGAGGGTGAATATGCTTCGGTAATGGCCCACGAACTGGCTCACTTGTCGCAGCGTCACTTCGCCCGCGGTGTCGAAGCGTCGCAACGCATGCAAGTGCCCATGATGGCTGCGCTGCTGGCTGGCATCGTGATTGCCGCGGCCGGTGCAGGCGATGCAGGGATCGCGGCCATTGCCGGTACCCAGGCAGCGGCGATTCAGGAACAACGACGCTTCTCGCGCCAGAACGAACAGGAAGCCGACCGTATCGGCATCATGAATCTGGAAAAGGCCGGCTACGACCCGCGCTCGATGCCGACCATGTTCGAACGGCTGATGCGCCAGTACCGCTTCGACGCTAAGCCACCAGAATTCCTGCTGACTCACCCGGTAACCGAATCGCGGATCGCCGACACCCGCAACCGCGCCGAACAGGCCAAACCGGGCGGTATCGAAGACAGCATGCGTTACCAGTTGATTCGGGCGCGCGTGCAACTGATCTATGAAGAAACCCCAGGCCTGGGCGCCAAGCGCTTTCGGGCCCAACTCGATGAAAACCCGAAAAACGATGTCGCGCGCTATGGCTTGGCAATCGCCCAGATCAAGGGTGGCCAGCTAAATGAGGCTCGGGAGAACCTCAAGCTGCTGCTGGCCAAATCGCCGAACGAGATCATCTACAACCTGGCACAGGTCGATCTGGACATCACCAATAATCGTCTGCCCGATGCTCAATCTCGGGTCGACCGGATGCTCACTCAATACCCCGGCAACTACCCGCTGAATCAGGTGCGCGTCGACCTGTTGCTCAAGCAGAATCGAGCGGCCGAAGCGGAAAAAGCACTGGAGACCCTGCTCAAGAGCCGACCCGATGATCCGGACGTCTGGTACATGGTGGCCGAGACTCGTGGCCTGTCGGGCAACATCATCGGCCTGCATCAGGCTCGTGCGGAGTACTTTGCGCTGGTGGGCGACTATCGCCAGGCAATCCAGCAACTGGACTTCGCCAAGCGCAAAGCTGGCAGCAACTTCCCGCTGTCATCGCGGATCGACGCACGGCAACGTGAGTTGATGGAGCAGGAACGCATGGTCAAGGACATGATGGGCTGACCGCTTCAGAAACAAAAAATCCAGGTACAAAAAAACCGCCTCTTTCGAGGCGGTTTTTTATTCAGCCGACAACCGGTTTACTCAGCAAGTTTGAAGGTGATGAAGCTGGCGCGACCTTGACGCAGAACCCGCATCGACACCGAGCGGTTCTTCGGCAGTGCCTTGGCAATGTCCGTGAATTCCTTGGAGGAGCCGATTGCCTGGTTATTCAGGTGAGTGATCACATCGCCCGGCTGCAAGCCGATCAGGGCAGCAGGGCCATCCTGAACTTCCTTGATAACCACGCCACCTTTGAGGTCGAGGGTTTTCTTCTGCTCTTCGGTCAACTCGGCCACGGAAACACCCAGGCGATTGCTGCTGCGCTCGACGCTGGATTTAGGCAGGGCTTCCAGCTCTTTGCCTTCCTCAGGGATAGCGCCGACGGTCAGCTCGACGTTCTTGCGTTTGCCTTCGCGGATCACTTCAAGATCGGCTTTCGAGCCAGCCTTCAGCGCGCCTACCAGGTGCGGCAGATCGGCGGACATGACGATCGGTTGACCGTTCATGCTGAGGATCACGTCGCCCACTTGCAGACCACCCTTGGCAGCCGGTCCGTCATCCTGGATCTGAGCCACCAGCGCACCGGCCGGCTTCTCGAGACCGAACGACTCGGCCAGATCCTTGTTCACTTCCTGGATCACTACCCCCAACCAGCCACGACTGACTTTACCGCCGCTTTTCAGCTGATTGGAGACGTCCATCGCCACATCGATAGGGATCGCGAACGACACGCCCATGAAGCCGCCGGAACGGGTATAGATCTGAGAGTTGATGCCGACCACTTCACCGGCCAGGTTGAACAGCGGACCACCGGAGTTGCCCGGGTTGATCGGCACGTCGGTCTGGATGAACGGCACATAGTTTTCGTTTGGCAGGCTACGGCCGATGGCGCTGACGATACCTTGGGTCACCGTGTGATCAAAGCCGAACGGCGAACCGATGGCCACGACCCACTGACCGGCTTTCAGGTCCTGCGACTTGCCAAGCTTCAGAACCGGCAGGTCCTTGCCTTCGATTTTCAGCAAAGCAACGTCGGAGCGCGGATCGGTACCGATCAGCTTGGCCTTCAACTCACTGCGATCGGCGAGGCGCACGAGAATCTCGTCGGCATCGGCAATCACATGGTTGTTGGTCAGGATGTAACCGTCGGACGAAATGATAAAGCCCGAGCCCAGGGATTGCGCTTCACGCTGACGATCGCCACGAGGGGAACGCGGCTGCTGCGGCATGCCCCGTTCAAAGAACTCGCGCAGCATCGGCGGCAAGCCTTCAAGGTCAGGCATTTGATCGCTGGACACCTTACGGTCCGGCAACTTCTGGGTAGTACTGATGTTAACCACCGCGGGCGAGGCTTGCTCGACCAACTGCGTGAAGTCAGGCAACTCGACCGCTTGCGCAGCGACCGCCTGACCGAGTACTAGCACGGTGGCAAAAATGGAGAGATAAGACTTCAAGCGTGGTATCGACATACGGCTCCCGTTACGACGAGCATGGTTAAGCGATATGGAGCAAGGAACACCGGAAACGATACGCCGGTATTTTTGTTCCGGGAACAACAAACAAGGCCAGAGCCGAGGGGGCTCTGACCTATAAAAAATTTTCGGGATATTTGCAAATGAAAATGCTCGGCAAAACATTTCGAGACATTAATGGCGCGACAGCCATTACCGATCCCCGCTCCAACCAGCCCCAGATGGGCGAGGCTGATCAGCTCACTGCTTGCTGGTAGCCGCGGCATCGTTGCGCATAGACAGCGCAATCCGTTCGGCGGTGCCAATCGGTATTTCACCGACAACGGTCACCATCATCTCGCCTTGCGGTGTAGTCAATCGCCGGGAGACAGCAACGGTTGGCCCCAGCTGGGTGCGCGTATCAGTGACTGTTGCGCCATTCAACGGCTCAAGGAATACCGAGAATCGGGCCAGACCGTCGTCGAACATCAGACTGTTGACCTGGGCTTTGGTCTCCGGGTCCTTGTGAGAGGTACTGCTGGTCAGCTCGAAACCTGGCGGTAACCAGTCCGAATGCCAGACCTGCGCAGTTTTGACGGCGGAAGCCTTGTCACTGTCGAGGGTAATGGTTTTGCAGTCAGAACCTGGCTGCAAATCGCTGTCGGAAGGCATCTCGGCAGTGTCCAGTCGGGTGAACTGGAACCGCTCCAGCAGTTGCCCTTTGTCATTGAGCAACAATGACTTCAACGGCAAACCGGTTTCCTTGTCCAGATGCAGCTCAAAACCGTAACGATGCTGATCGCGAGGCTTTAACGACACGATCACCGCCGCACGCCCGGCCACACGCGACTTGCCAATGACGGCAAGGTCATACCAATTCTTTAGCTTTTGTGGATCGAGTGCACGAGCGGTGGAGTTGGGTGAGTCCCCCAGCCCTGCTATCAGGGTGCCGCTCACGCATTGAGTATGCCCATCAATGCGCACGACTTCCTGTGCCGAGCCGTCGAGCTGGAGTAAACGCTCGCGGACCTTGCCATCCTGGACGCGATGCCAGATGTTATGGGTAGAGAAACTACCGTTACGCTCGTAGACGAAAGTACCGTGGAAGCTCTGCGTTTGCTCCGCCTGTCCCAGACGCTTCAGCCAGTCCTGGGCTTCATCGGCGTGGGCTGGAACAACAAACCAGCCGCTGAGCAGAAGCGTAAGTAGAGGTATGGCGCGCATGATCCTCCTTAACGGTTTTCCAGACTTGCTGCACGAGCGTAAGGCAGAGCGCTCTCAGTACCTTTCAATGCAGCCTGTTGAGCATGTTGGCGCAAGTAACCTGGCAGACGCTGATCGTGCCAGCCTGGCTGACCTTGCAATACGCCGTTGGCCATAGGGCCAGTGGCTTCCGAACTCTCATTGTAGCCTGCCAATACAGCGGGACCCTTGACCTGAGGAGCGGTCAGACCCGGTTGACTGGATTGCTGGGCCAACTCGACACCGGCGATCTCGTCCTGGTTATACAGACGAACACCTGCCAGCACGGCAACGGTCACCGAAGCAGCAACTGCCAGACGACCCAGGCTGCGCCATGGACCGCGAGAAGCTTTTGCCGGTACGGCTTCGTCAGCCAGCGCAGCAGAGACTGCCGCAGCGATGTCCAGACGAGGAAGCAACAAATCCTTGTGCATAACTGCCCGAGCGATCTGGTAACGAGCCCAGGTATCGCGGGTTTCAACATCGTCGAAGGCATTCAACACCCGACGCAATTCCAATTCGTCCGCTTCGTTATCCATCACTGCGGACAGCGATTCCTGCAGGGCTTCACGACTCATGGCGTTCCTCTCTTGGCTGTCGCCGCTGTCTCAGTTTTCCTGCAACAACGGCTGCAGGGCTTTATCGATGGCTTCCCGGGCGCGGAAAATCCGGGAGCGCACGGTACCCACCGGACACTGCATGACGCTGGCAATGTCCTCGTAACTCAGACCATCGAATTCACGTAAAGTTAAAGCCGTACGCAAATCTTCTGGCAGTTGCTGAATGGTTCGATGGACGGTGCCTTCGATCTCATCCCGCAGCAATGCACGTTCTGGCGACTCGAGATCCTTGAGGCCATGATCGCCGTCGTAGAACTCTGCATCCTCGGAACTGACATCGCTATCCGGCGGCCGGCGGCCGCGTGAAACCAGATAGTTTTTCGCCGTGTTGATGGCGATGCGGTAAAGCCACGTATAAAACGCGCTGTCTCCGCGAAAATTACCAAGTGCACGGTATGCCTTGATAAAGGCTTCCTGTGCGACATCCTGGGCTTCATGGGTGTCGTGCACGAACCGCACGATCAACCCGAGAATTTTGTGCTGGTATTTCAGCACTAGCAGATCGAAAGCTCGCTTGTCGCCGCGTTGAACGCGCTCGACCAGCTGCTGATCCTCTTCCTGGGTTAGCATGAACACTCCTCGATAAGCTCGAAGGAGGCTTGCATTACTGAACGACCAGACTTGCAAACATAGACTCGGGCTTTTCGCAAAAGTTCTCCCCCTCCAAGCAAGTTTCCTGCGGGCTCTGATTTGGCACGCACGAAAAGCGCAGCGCGGGATAACCCGGCTGCGCGAATAATCTTGTCATCGGATTCATCAGCAAGGACCCAATCGCAAGTCCTGCACCGAAGCCGACGCTGTCCCTTGTTTCAGGCAACCGTCTATTGATCTTGGGCCTTTGGCAAAAGTTCCATATTTATAGCTGCCCGAAACCGACATTGTGCAACCGTGAAGAGAAAAAGACTGTTAAATCCGCGATACAGTCCTCTTGTCGCCGAAGCCATCAAAAAAACTTCCGACGAAGTGTCCAGCCTTTTCCGTCACAGTAGTTTCACAATGCCATGCTGGCCCGGCTATTGTGCCGCTCCCCCCCTCTATATACTAGTGGGCTGTGTGGCTGTCTTGACTCGCCGATCCAGCTGTCTTGCGCCAACCCCGACCCGGGTCGCTTTGAGCGGAATCCTGAAATGAGCCAACAGTTTCAACACGATGTTCTGGTAATTGGCAGCGGTGCTGCCGGCTTGAGCCTTGCGCTGACCTTGCCCGGTCATTTGCGCATCGCCGTATTGAGCAAAGGCGACCTCGCCAATGGCTCAACTTTCTGGGCCCAGGGCGGTGTCGCTGCCGTTCTGGATGACACCGACACTGTCGAATCCCATGTCGATGACACCCTCAACGCCGGCGGTGGCCTGTGCCATGAAGACGCTGTGCGCTTTACGGTCGAGCACAGCAGAGAGGCGATTCAATGGCTGATCGACCAAGGCGTGCCTTTTACCCGCGATGAACAGTCCGGCACCGAAGACGGTGGTTTCGAGTTTCACCTGACCCGCGAAGGCGGTCACAGCCATCGGCGCATCATCCACGCAGCTGACGCAACGGGCGCAGCGATCTTCAGAACCCTGCTCGATCAGGCCAAGCAGCGTCCCAACATCGAACTGCTGGAGCAGCGGGTCGCGGTCGACCTGATCACCGAAAAGCGCCTGGGCCTTGAAGGCGACCGTTGCCTCGGCGCCTATGTGCTTAACCGCGGCACCGGTGAAGTCGACACCTACGGCGCACGCTTCGTGATCCTTGCCTCGGGCGGCGCGGCAAAAGTCTACCTCTATACCAGCAACCCCGACGGTGCTTGCGGTGATGGTATCGCCATGGCCTGGCGTTCGGGCTGCCGGGTGGCAAACCTGGAGTTCAACCAGTTCCACCCCACCTGCCTTTATCACCCACAAGCCAAGAGTTTCCTGATCACCGAAGCCCTGCGCGGCGAAGGCGGCCATCTGAAGCTGCCCAATGGTGAACGCTTCATGCAGCGTTTCGACCCACGGGCCGAGCTGGCACCACGGGACATCGTCGCCCGCGCCATCGACCATGAGATGAAGCGCTTGGGTATCGACTGCGTCTATCTGGATATCAGCCACAAACCCGAAGATTTCATCAAGACGCACTTCCCGACGGTTTATGAACGCTGCCTGGAGTTTTCCATCGATATCACCAAGCAACCGATCCCGGTGGTACCGGCGGCGCACTACACCTGCGGTGGCGTGATGGTCGATCAGCGGGGTCGCACCGATGTGCCGGGCCTGTATGCGATTGGCGAAACCAGCTTCACCGGCCTGCATGGCGCCAACCGCATGGCCAGCAACTCGCTGCTGGAGTGTTTCGTTTACGCTCGTTCGGCGGCGGCAGACATTCTTGAGCAGTTGCCAGAAGTATCGATTCCAACCGCCCTGCCCGTTTGGGATGCGAGCCAGGTCACCGATTCGGACGAAGACGTGATCATTGCGCACAACTGGGATGAACTGCGGCGATTCATGTGGGACTACGTCGGCATCGTGCGCACCAACAAGCGCCTGCAACGGGCTCAACACCGAGTGCAACTGTTGCTGGACGAAATCGACGAGTTCTACAGCAACTATAAGGTCAGCCGGGATTTGATCGAGCTGCGCAACCTCGCTCAGGTAGCAGACCTGATGATCCGGTCAGCCATGGAGCGCAAGGAAAGTCGCGGCCTGCATTACACCCTCGACTATCCGAACATGTTGCCGGTCGCCCTGGACACTATTCTGGTGCCGCCCACCTACGCCGACTGAACTTGAGCCGAACCCGCAGGCGTCGGTGCACATCCGCCGCCTGCGAATCGCGCGGCACACAGATCGCCCTGATCCGTCGCTCATCGCGCAGACGAAAACGCAGTACCACAATCAATGGCAACGCCAGACTGTCCGGCCGCAGCTGCACGGGCTGCCAACCTACCGCCTGATTCCACAACTGCCAACCATCGGCATCGCGACGCAAGCCGCGAAACGCCTGTGGGTGTGTCAGCAAAATCTGTCGCGGCAATGCCCAGACGCCATGAGCCAGACAGCAAAAAGCGCCGAGCAAACTGGCCCAGACCGGTATGAAAAGAAGAAACAACGAACCCAGCGCGAACAGCTGGGCCAGAAGATACGCCGCCAGCAACTGCCGTGAGGCATGCCAGCGGCATTCGAACACGTTACTTGGGCTGGACACGATCCAGGATCATGCGAACCATGCGCTGAAGCTCCGGATCTTCCGACTCGGCACGCTCCATGAACCAGCCGAACATGTCCTGATCTTCGCATTCGAGCAGCCTGACGTAGCACGCGCGATCGACCTCGTTGAGGTGCGGGTAAACCTCTTTCACAAACGGCACCAGCAACACGTCAAGCTCAAGCATGCCGCGGCGGCTGTGCCAGTAGAGGCGATTCAGTTCAACATCTTCGACCATGGAGCGCTCCTCAAATAGGCGGCAAGTATACAGCCCCGGGCCCGCTCGAACAGTCGGCGTTGGTCGCCCCCATCGATCCTTTGTGAACTACCCATTTCATGGGCGCCCCCTTATGATGTCCCTCGGACTCTTTACCCTGCGATGACCCATGGCCGATTCTGCTTTTTTCTGCACCCTGTCTCACGAAGGCGTTCTCGCGGTACGCGGCGCGGATGCCGGCAAATTCCTGCAAGGCCAATTGACTTGCAACCTTAATTACCTGAGCGACACCCAGGCCAGCCTTGGCGCGCGTTGCACGCAGAAAGGCCGGATGCAGTCGAGTTTCCGCATTCTGCTGGAAGGCGACGGTGTGCTCATGGCGATGGCCATCGAGCTGCTGGAGCCGCAACTGGCGGACCTGAAAAAGTACGCGGTGTTCTCCAAATCGAAACTGACCGATGAAAGTGCCTTCTGGGTTCGCTTTGGCCTTGAGCATGGCGATGCGGCACTGACCAGTCTGGGCCTGGAACTACCGGCAGAAACCGACAGCGTAGCGCGCAATGACGGCCTGATCGCCCTTCGCGTCTCGCCGAACCGCGCTGAACTCTGGGTTCGCGCCGATCAAGCCGACGCCATAAAGGGCAAGCTGTCCGCTCTGTTGGCCGAAGGTGAATTGAACCAATGGCTGCTGGGCCAGATCCGCGCCGGGATCGGTCAGGTCATGCCGAGCACCCGCGAGCTGTTCATCCCGCAGATGCTCAATCTGCAAGCCGTCGGTGGTGTGAGTTTCAAGAAAGGTTGCTACACCGGCCAGGAAATCGTCGCGCGCATGCAATACCTGGGCAAGCTCAAGCGCCGGTTGTATCGCCTGCAACTGGAGGCCAGCGAATTACCGGAGCCCGGTACCCAACTGTTCTCCCCGACCCACGGCAGTTCGATCGGTGAAGTGGTGCTGGCCGCCCGCACCGGGCAAAACATTGAACTCCTTGCCGTGCTGCAAGCCGAAGCTGCAGAAGATGGCAACCTGCACCTTGGCGCACTCGAAGGTCCGGGCCTGCATCTGCTCGACCTGCCTTACCAACTGGATCGTGATCGCGAAATCCAGCGTTAACAGCAGCACTTGTCGCAATACCCTAGAGAAAAGAAATGAGCGAGCTGGCGGATAAGGTCCAACAGGATTTGGTTGAGGCCATCGATAACGATGACCTGGTTCTGCCAACGTTACCGGAAGTGGCCCTGCAGATTCGCAAGGCCGCCGAAGACCCGGAAATCAGTGTCAGCACATTGAGCAAAGTGATTGGCCGAGATACCGCGCTGTCGGCGCGCCTGATCAAAGTGGTCAATAGCCCGTTGCTGCGCGCAACCCAGGAAGTGACTGATCTGCACACGGCCATCACCCGTCTGGGCGTCAATTACAGCAGCAACCTGGCCATCGGCCTGGTGATGGAACAGATCTTTAATGCCCGTTCCGAAGTGGTGGAACAGAAAATGCGCGAAGTCTGGCGCAAGAGCCTGGAGATCGCCGGCGTCAGCTATGCGCTGTGCCGCAATTACACACAGCTCAAGCCTGATCAGGCCGCGCTCGGCGGGCTCGTGCATCAGATTGGTGTACTGCCGATCCTCACCTACGCCGAAGATCACTATGAATTGCTGTCTGACCCGGTCAGCCTCAACCATGTGATCGACCGGATTCACCCGCTGCTCGGCGATAAATTGCTCAGGGTCTGGGAGTTTCCGGAAATGCTGGTGCAATTACCGGGGCTGTATCTGGATTTCAAGCGGCAATCGGAGCGGGTCGATTATGTCGATCTGGTGCAAGTGGCCAGCCTGTACTGCCACAAGGACACCGATCATCCACTGGCCCGTATTGATCCATTTAGCGTGCCGGCCTTCAAGAAGCTAGGGATCGATCCGGAGAACAAGGCGATGTGCAAGGATCTGGAAGAGTCTCGGTCGATGTTTTATTGATTTCTGTGGCGAGGGGGCTTGCCCCCGTTCGGCTGCGCAGCAGTCGTAAAAACCTGCTAGATACCAGACGGACGCCGGGGACCGCTTCGCGCTCCAACGGGGGCAAGCCCCCTCGCCACAGGGCTGTGTTCACTCTCCTGCGATAAAACTCACCCGCACCTTCAACCCCGCCCGCTCGCCATCGTGCAGGCTGATCTGCGCCAGGTGGGCGCGGCAGATCTCGCCGACGATGGCCAATCCCAGTCCTGATCCGGCCACCTGATCGTTACGCCGATAAAAACGCTCGAACACCCGATCCCGCTCTTCAAGGGGAATTCCCGGGCCATCGTCCTCAACCTCCAGCACCGCCGGTGCCATGACCCGCAGGATTACATTGCCGCCCGGTGGCGTGTGGGCCAGCGCGTTGTCCACCAGATTGCTCAACAGTTCGTTCAACAGCGTCGGCTCGCCGCGCAGCCACACCGGTTCGTCGGCTTCCAGTGCCAGCGCCACGCCACGCGCATGGGCCAACGGCGCCATGGCCATGCCCAGCTCACGGGCCAACTGACTGAGGTCGAGCAACTGCGCACCGCCCTCGGCGATTGCCCGGGCGCCATTCTCGACCCGTGCCAGCGAAAGCAATTGATTGGCCAAATGGGTCAGGCGATCTGTGCCCTGGGCGGCGGTTTCCAGGGTGCTGCGCCAGGTTTCGGGTTCGTTCGATCGCAAGCCCAGTTCGAGCCGTGCCTTGAGCGCCGCCAACGGGGTACGCAATTCGTGGGCGGCATCGGCGATGAACTGCGCCTGGCGCTCGAACTGTCCGCGCAAACGCTCAGTAAAGTGATTGAGCGCACGCACCAGCGGCCCCAACTCGTGCTGCACTTCCACCAACGGCAAGGGCCGCAAGTCATCGGGCTGACGCTCTTCCACCGCCGTGCGCAAGCGTTCCAGCGGGCGTAGCGCCGCACTGACCGCAAACCACACCAGCAGCAGCGCACCGATCGCCAACATGCCCAGACGCAACAACGTGTCGGCCATCAGGCTGCGAGCCATGCGGACCCGTGCCTCATCGGTTTCCGCCACGCGGATTTCCGCCATGCCGTTCATGTTCGGCTCGCTGACCGCTTTGAGCAGGCTGACCACTCGCACGTTCTGCCCTTGATAAGTCGCGTTATAGAAACGCGCCAGCGCCGGATAATCATCGGTACGCGGCGTTCCCGGCGGCGGCGGTGGCAGGTTTTCGTAGCCCGAGATCAACTTCTGGTTGATGTCGTTGACCAGGTAAAAAATTCGCCCGGCACTGTCGTAGGCGAATGTATCGAGGGCCACGTAAGGCACGTTGGCGCTGAGGCTGCCGTCGCGCTGGGACAGGCCGGCGGCGATGGTCCGCGCCGAGGCCAGCAAGGTCCGGTCATAAGCAGTGTCAGCGGCTTCGCGACCGTTCCAGTAAGCGCTCAAACCACTGGCGAGCATCAACACCACCAACAGCAGCGCGAGGTTCCATAGCAGCCGCCAGCGCAGGCTGCTGAGCTTATGCATCGCGGCTTTCCAACAGGTAGCCAAGGCCGCGGAACGTCACGATGGCTACCGGCTGGCCATCGAGTTTCTTGCGCAAGCGGTGGACATAGATTTCGATGGCATCGGGACTGGCCTCCTCGTCCAGACCGAAGACCTGGGCGGCCAGTTGCTCCTTGCTCATCACCCGACCGGGACGGGCGATCAGGGCCTCGAGCACCGCCTGCTCGCGGGAGGTCAGGGTCAGCAATTCTTCACCAAGGGTAAAGCGCCGGGTGTCCAGATCATAGGCCAGCACGCCACAACGCTGCTGACGTTCACCGCCGAGCACACTGCGGCGCAGCAAGGCTTTGACCCGGGCTTCGAGCTCTGTCAGTTCGAAGGGTTTGGCCAGGTAATCGTCGGCCCCAAGGTTCAGGCCATGGACCCGATCCTTGACGTCGCTGCGGGCGGTCAGCATCAGCACCGGCAGGTTCTTGCCCCGGGCCCGCAAGCGCGCCAGCACTTCGAAGCCATCCAT